>DAOUHY010000128.1:0-26791 GCA_034428435.1 Caldilineaceae bacterium
GATATACCTGCAGAGCCGACACCACCTGCGCAGTGTCGTCCGCCGTGAACTGTCCCCGCTCAAACAGTAACCGCACCGTCGGCTCAGCCAGCAAGCCCAACCCTACGAGGAGTGGCACGATCATCACGATAACCATACGCAGTCCCCGTGCCAGCGTCGCACGGTAAGCCTCCTCATCACCCGCCGCAAACTGTTGGCTGAGGCGAGGCAATGCTGCCAGCGATATGGCAACGCTGATCATCCCCAGTGGCATCTGTTGCAACGTCGTCGCTTTGCTCATCCAGGCGATACTTTGTACCCCTGTACCGCTGGCAAGCCGCCTGTCCAACCCAACTTGGAACTGCGCCACGATCAGCCCGGCCGCGATCGGCAAATACAACAGTACGATGCGGCTCAGCGCCGGATGACTCCACCTCACCGTGAACTTCAGGCCAGCCCGACGCACGTCCCACGCCATCAATCCAAACTGGACCATGCTTCCGGCTAGCACGCCTACCGCCAGGCTGACAATGCCCACGCGACCCGCCAGAAGCGGCGCGGCAACAACGATTCCCAGATTGTAGACGGCTGAGGCCAGAGCGGGCACACTGAATCGCTGGAGCGCAAAAAGGATCCCCGTTAAGAGTCCGGCCATGGAGATAAACCAAACGACCGGCGCCATCAGCCTCAAAAGCCGCGCAGTCAGCGGAAGCAGCGCGGGTTCAAAGTCGTCAAAACCCCCCGCAAGTAGTCCGGCTACCTGCGGTGCAAAGACGGCCATCAGAAGAGCCAGACCTGCCAGTGACACTACCGCCAGGCTGAGCAGCGCACCCACCAGCCGTACCAGTTCCGGATTGGGCCCAATCTTTGCGCCCTCCGGCGGCAGGTCGGTCCCGTCTGCACCTTCTTCTTCGCCGCGATCCAACCGGGCATAGTCACTGAGCACCGGAACGAGCGCCGCGCTCAACATGCCTCCGACCAGAAAGTCGTACAGCATCTTCGGCGCGGTGCTGGCCGCCGTAAAGGCGCTAACGGGCCCGGTCGCGCCAAAATAGCTGGCGATTACCATCTCCCTGGCAAGACCCAGTACGCGACTTGCAACAGCGCCAATGGAAAGTAGGGAGGCGCTGCGGGCCAGCGCCTCCGTGGATCTATCGTTGTGTGTATTACTTGGAGGAGGCGGCAATACGGGTCCGATCCTTCGCCAGGAACGATGCCTCTACTTAGAGCGGCAATTTCTTGCAGCACCGCCTCGCCTGTGCACCAAAACTGGCGGCCCCCGAGGGGAAGATCAATCGGCAGCCACCAGGTCCGCCTGCGCTTTGGGAACGCCCGGCGTGGGCCAGGCCCGCGGGTCTTCGCTGAGGTCTGGCAGCCCCTCGGCTTCCAGTGAGGCTAGGAACTTCTCCGCCTGCATCGCCGCTGCACAACCCTGCCCGACGCTGGTCGCTACCTGCTTGAAGACCTTGTCGGCAATCTCCCCGGCTGCAAAAACACCCGGAATATTCGTACGCGTGGAGGGGTCGACGATCAGGTGACCGTCCTCATCCAGGTCCAACTTACCGTGATACAGGTCGTTGTTGGGGATGTGCCCGATGTAGACGAAGACACCGTCAGTGTCTAGTTCCCCCTCTGCACCGCTCTGCGTATCACGCGTCGTCACGCCGGATACGATCCCGTTCTCGTTCCCCTTGATCGATGTCACGACCCGATTCCATACAAAACTGATCTTGTCGTTGCCAAACGCTCGGTCTTGCAGAATCTTGCTGGCGCGCAGTTCGTCTCGCCGGTGAATTATCTGTATCTTGGTGGCAAACTTGGTCAGGAACAACCCCTCTTCTAGCGCGCTGTCGCCTCCACCGACCACGACCAGCTCCTTGCCGCGGAAGAAGAAGCCGTCGCAAGTGGCACAGTAACTGACGCCTTTTCCTGTATACTCTTCTTCCCCGGGCACCTCCAGGAACCGGGGTCTTGCCCCTGTACATAGAATCAGCGATTTGGTTCTGTACTCCTTGTCTTGAGCAGTGCGAACCGTAAAGGGATGCTCGTCGACCACGATTTCCGTGACATGATCGTAGGAGACTGTACAGCCGAATCGCTCGGCTTGCGCCTTGAATTTTTCCACCAGGTCAGGACCGCTCAATCCCTCAGGAAATCCAGGATAGTTTTCAACTTCGTACGTAATGCTGACCTGGCCGCCGTAGTCGTCGCCGGTGATCAGAAGAGGTTCCAGGTTGGCCCGCGCTGCGTACAGGCCCGCCGTCCAGCCTGCCGGCCCGCTGCCTATCACGATCACCTCGTGCAGCGTCTCCTCTTCACCAGACTTGACGGACTTGGCTCCCGCGCCATTTTGCATCTCTGCTCCGTTCTGATTCGATTCCACCATTCTCCGACTCCCGATTATCTGTACGTTTCTGACTACGTCATGGCACGCAGTTGTGACTTTTCACCTGTCCAGAGAGCGAATCCCGCCGGGCTTCAATGCCAATAGCTGCCCTCATGCCATGTGCCAGAATGCAAGTGTCAATAAGTGCCATACCCTACAACCATTTTCCCAAAAACCGGGGGAACTGTCTGGGGGATTGACCACAATTGCCCCGGTCAATCTCTTTGCCCCACGCTAGGTCTGCAAAATCTGAATCAGGTTTCCACACGTGTCGCCAAACGAAGCGATAGAGTAACCACCGTAGTCCGTCGGTTCAACGACAAATTGAACACCCAGGGCCTTCAGCCGTTCATACTCCTTTTGCAGGTCTTCTACGTCGAACATCGTGGCCGGTATTCCCTGCTCGAAGATCGCCTTCTGATACTGTTCGGCAGCTGGGTTATTGTTTGGCTCCAGGAGCAGCTGGGTGCCGTCTTGATCGTCGGGAGATACAACTGTTAGCCACCTGAATTCACCGACGGGAATATCCACCTTCTTCACAAAGCCAAGAACTTCTGTGTAGAATTTCAACGCCTTTTCTTGATCGTCTACAAAGACGCCGTTATATGAGATCTTCATATTTCATTCCTTTGCGATTGTGGCTGCACTTCTTTTGTCAGAATGAATCTGGTAGTGTGGCCGCAATTGCTTCCACGGCCATTTCGATTTCCTCGTTGCTGATGGTCAGCGGCGGCAACAGGCGCAGCACCGTTGATCCGGCCGGGAGCGCCAGTACCTTGTGCTCCTCCATCAGTGACTTAAGAAACGGTACGGCCTTCGTGCGCAGATCAATGCCGATCAGGAGGCCCTTTCCCCGTATCTCGCGTACAACTCTGCGCGACCCGATGGCCGCTTCCAAGGTGTCCCTGAGGCGTCGGCCAGCCCTCTCTGCCTGTTCGATCAGACCATCCTCATAGACCCCCAGTGCAGCGATTCCGGCCGCGCACGCCAGCGGATTGCCGCCAAACGTACTGCCGTGCGCCCCCGTAAACAGACTCTCCTGAATCTGTTCCGTGTAAATAACCGCACCCATCGGGAAGCCTCCGCCCAGCCCCTTTGCAAGAGCCACGATGTCCGGCTTCAGCCCGAAATGCTGAAAACCGAACCAGCGCCCGGTGCGTCCGAAGCCGGTCTGCACCTCGTCGATAACCAACATCGCGCCCCTATCCCGGCACAGCTGTTGCGCCGCCGCAAGGAAATCAGCGCTCCCTACATGCACGCCGCCCTCCGCCTGGATAACCTCCAACACCACCGCGGCGGTCTCTTCCGCGATGGCTTCGTCGAGCTGATCGATGTTGTTGAAATGTACGTAGCTTACATCAGGCAACAGCGGCTCAAACTTGCGTCGATATCTTGGATTCCAGGTGATCGATAGCGCCCCTAAAGTACGCCCATGAAAGCCGTTGCGCGCAGCCACGATTCCAGTGCGCCCCGTTGCCAACCGCGCAAACTTGATTGCACCGTCGATCGCTTCGGCGCCGCTATTGCCCAAAAAAGCACGGGTCAGATGGGCTGGCGTGACTGAGATCAGTCTTTCCAGAAACTTCGCTCGCGTGTCATTGTGAAAGAAGTTGGGACAGGCGTGCATGCGCCCAGCCTGCTCCTGAATCGCCTCTGTCAGCACGGGGTGGCCGTAACCCAGCATGGCCACACCTTGTGACGAAGTCATATCCAGGTAACGCTGTCCCTCGGAGTCAACCATCCAGCAGCCTTCCCCCGCCACCATCACAGTATCCCCGCGACGAGGTACCACGCCCGACTCATAGGCCTGCGTATTGCTCACTGCAAACTGTGTATCAAATGTGCTCTGTACCATGGTCATCAACTGTCTGTGCGAATCTCAGTCTGTTCTCTTGGATTGGGCGCTCTCTGTCACCAGAAGTGTTTGCCCTTCCCATACTTCCTCTCGATCTTTGTTTGAATTCCCCTTGCTTTCCTACGAATATGGCCTGAATACATTCACTGCGATTCCATCATCTTCCATCTCACACTATCTGGGTCCCGTGGCCTTCGAGAGCCCGTTGGACTGGAGCCTCGACGCGACCATCGGCAAAGATAACTTTCTGTACGCCTGCCGCGACCGCCTCGGCCGCGCCCATTACCTTCTTCTTCATACGGCCCTTCGCGAAATTCATGAAACTGTCGGCCTGTGCGCGCGGTATCTCACGAATCAGGCTTGACTCGTCGGGAAACTCCCTGAGCAAGCCCGGAACATCGGAGAGAATCACCAGCGCTTCTGCTCCGAACGCTGCGGCAACCATGGCCGCTGCACGGTCACCGTCAACGTTTATCGCCTCGCCAATGTCGGACGCCCCCGGAGGCGTGAGGACTGGCAAGTATCCTGCCCCTAGCAATAGCCGTAGGAGTTCCACATTTACCTGCTCAACCGTGCCGGTCCAGTCATCTCGCAATACCAGGCGCCGCCCGTTGACCCGCACACGCAGCCTGTCCTTCCTCTTGCCTTCAAAAATGCGCCCGTCCAATCCGCTCAACCCGACGGCGTTCACACCGGCTAGCTGTAGCTTCTCCACCCACATCTTGTTGAGCTGGCCGCAGTAGACCATCTCGAATATCTCCAACGTCCGCCGGTCCGTACGTCGGCTCTCAAAGCCGCTCTCGCTCGTAACGAACTGAGGCGGATGGCCCAGCGCCTCGGCCACGTCGTTCGTCGTCTCTGCGCCGCCGTGAACTAGGACCAGCTCCCTCCCAGACTGCTGCAGCGCAACGATATCGTTGACGATTGCGTCTATATTCAACTCTTTGCCGCCGCCTACCTTGACCACTAGCATCCTGAGTGCCCTAACGGAACTCCGACCAACCTGCCCTGCGACACGTCAACCTTAAACGCATCGGCTGCCCGCTAACCGATTTCCCCGATCTTTCTTTCGACTGCTGCCACTTCCTCAGCGTCCAGCGTCCCCAAATTATAGTCGCAGCGCCACTCACCGCCGCCTTCCAACTCTCTCACGTTTCCTTTGGCCAACTCGGAGCTCCTGCCTTCCGGCTCAGCAGTGGACGGCAAAACCAATCCTAAAGCGTCCTTGTCCGGCGTACGGCATATCCATCGGACCCCTATCGGCAGCTGCTCCGGTCGATGACGCACATAGTCCGCGCCGCCGTCCGGATGCACCTGCAGCGTATGGGCCCAACCAGTGTCATCTGCGTCGTAGTCAATGCTGAATACCAGCTCCGGGACAAAAGTCATACTCTCGTCGAAGACATGATGTCCCTCGGGCCTCTCTTCCAGGCGGTCAAGGAAGTCCAGGTAATCGGGCCCCGTGCTGATGTGGTCGGGTATGCTGCGGCGCATGCGCACCGTCTGCGGTGTGACCTTAGCGCTGTATACGATACGCCCCCCTTCGACTGGCCTGTAGTTCGCATGGGCCAGGTACATGTACTCCATCGGTGTCTTCTTGCAGTTGCGGCAGCACAAGGAAACGTGCACCTCCTTGGCGCCGGCGTATAGCTTCACCAGCGGTGTCGCAGTATAGTTCTGTGTGAAAGCCACCGTGTGTTGGTACCGCCCACCCAAGCCTATGTATGCGCCGCCTTCGTCCTCTCCCAACATGAGCCACGCATGCTGATACACTGCGTTGGGCAGCTCACCATGCAGCGGATGGTCATCCTCCTCCGTCGGCACGCCCATCGCCGTAAACCCGCAGTGGAGCAGAAACCCCCCGTAGGTCTGAAGATAGTCTGAAGTTGGCCGCGGCTGGTCGAACATCGTTTTCATCGTCACATTCCTGCCGCCGAAAGCCGCCGACCAGATCTGCTGGCCCTGAAAAGGCAACATGACGATCTCGCTCACACCGTTCTCGAGTTCGACGGCCGCGACCCCGCTCTCAAACTCGAAGAGCGATGCCCTCAGAGAACCGCTCTTAAGAAACAATCGCTTCTTCTCCGAGAAAAACCGCGGATGAAGTGAGACCTTCACTGGCTGAACAGTGCTGTCAGACATACCTGCGTCCCTCTTGCATCAGTCGATGTGCCCAACCCCAAACTGCTGGCTGCAAGTCTGGCGAATCGTATCACGAGATGCCCCGTTTGAAAAGGTTTAGACCCCACTACTATGCTATAATGCGCTCACTGTTCCATGCCGGCTGGACGGGCTGGAATCTCGCTTGAACTGGCGCCGGATATACTGTGGCAACGAAAACGCGCACACGGCTGCAGACGCTCGTCTGGTCACCAGGCCGGTTTTCCGCTCCAGAAACGTCTGCCGCCACTGTCTGAGACCGCTCAATGCAGATTCGTCGCAACCTAGGCCGCCTCATTCGCTCCCTATCCCCATTCGCCGCCCGATCAACCGCCCCAGCGCGCAATGTAGAAGTAGACCAGACCGCCGCTGGGCCTGCCCAATACTCGCCCTTCAAAAGAGGAGGCCGGGAATCGGAGTTTGTCGTCATCGGTTTGGGCCGCTTTGGCACCGCCGTCGCAACAACCCTTGTCGAAAACGGCTGCACTGTGTTGGCCATCGACTCGAACCATAGCCGCGTGCAGGCGCTCAGCGGCGAACTCCCCCATGTCGTGCAGTTGGACGCGACCAACATCGACGCCTTGCGCCAGGCCGGCGTCGAATCCTTCGACACCGGACTCGTCTGCATCGGTACCGATTTTGAGAACAATCTGCTGGCCACCGTTCTGCTGAGGCAACTCGGCGTCCAGCGCGTTTTCGCCAAGGCCCTGACAATAACGCAAAGGGAGATTCTGTTAAAGGTAGGTGCAGACGAAGTGATCCTGCCGGAACATGAGGCCGGCCGCCGCCTGGGGAGGAAAATGGCCGTCGGTCATCTCGTCGACTACCTGGAAGTGAGCAACGAAGTTGGTGTCGTCGAGCTCCTGGCCCCGCCCAGCACATGGGACCATTCCTTGTCCGAGTTGAGCTTGCGTCAGAGATATGGACTGTCAGTAATCGCCGTCCGCAGAGGTGACGACCTGATTGTCAGCCCAAGCGCCAGCTTTCAGATAAAAGAAGAAGACATCGTCGTTGTCCTCGGCAGAATGGAAGACGCAGAACGCATGAGACAGTAATTGTGAAGCAGTCGGCCCAATATATTTCCGGTCCCCGTTACCCTGACAGTAAAGTTCCACTGCTATGACGAACCTCTTTCCCATCCTCGATGCCAACGCTGCACGTAACTCGATACTGCGCCGCCAGCCCTGGGACGCATTCGACCTGCCTGACGAAATGCTTGACGCCAATGAGCGCATCTTTGGCTCACGCATTGGCCCCGACGAAGCCGTCCGCCGTATCCTTGCAGAGGTCCGTTCCGATGGCGATGCCGCCGTGCGAAAATGGACAAAAAAGCTGGACGAAGTCGAGCTCGTCGACCTGCACATTGACTCCCAGGCCATCCTGCAAGAGACCGCTGACCTCGATTACAAGGTCTGTGAGGCCTTGGCACTCGCCGCCCAGCGCATCGAAAACTTCCATCGCCGCCAGCCAAGCCAGAGCTGGATTCACAACGACCACGAAGGCACCGTAGGTCAGCTCGTGCGGCCCATAGAGCGCGTAGGAATCTACGTTCCCGGCGGTACCGCCCCACTGCCCAGCACATTGTTGATGACCGCGATCCCGGCGAAGGTCGCCGGCGTTCCGGAACTGATCGTCGTCACGCCTCCCCAAAAGGACACCGGCCTTCCGGATAAAGTTACCTTGGCTGCAGCCCTGATTGCCCGCGTCGATGCCGTCTACATCGCCGGAGGCGCGCAGGCAATCGGAGCAATGGCCTACGGTACCGAGACCATCCCCGCCGTCGACAAGATATGCGGGCCGGGCAGCTTGTTCACTACCCTGGCCAAACGGCAGCTCTTCGGCCTCGTCGGAATCGATGGCCTGCCCGGTCCCACCGAAACAGTCATTGTTGCCGATGAATCGGCCGATCCGCAATTGGCCGCCGCCGACCTCTTGGCCCAGGCCGAGCACGATATACTGGCCAGCGCCGTGCTCCTGACACCCAGTCGACAACTGGCGCACCAGGTTCAGGCAGCCGTCCACGCCCAGCTGGAGGAATTGGAGCGCGACCAGATCGCAGCCGCCACCTTTGGACGCGGCGCAGGCATCGTCGTCACCGACTCCTTGAACGAGGCCTTCTCGCTAGCCAACAAATACGCCCCCGAGCACCTATGTCTCCTCGTCGATGACCCTTGGCGCTGGGTCGACCACGTCCAGAACGCCGGCGGCATCTTCCTCGGCGAACGCAGCTTCGAAGTGCTGGGCGACTACACAGCCGGCCCCAGCCACGTCATGCCCACAGGCGGCACCGCCCGTTTCGCCAGCCCGATCAACGTCACCGACTTCGTCAAGCTGATCAGCCTCATCGGCCTCAATGAGCAGGCGTTGGCCGCGATTGGCCCCGCCGCTGAGACCTTGGCGCGTACAGAAGGTCTAGGCGGCCACGCCGCCGCAGTCAGTCGCCGGCTCAATCCGACTTTCCACAGAGAGGACGAACCATCGTAATGGCAGCCTCCACGTATCAGACGCTCCTTAACCCGCACCTTGCCGGCCTGGAAGAGTACACACCAATTCAACCATTTGAAGTCTTGAGCCAGAGGCTCGGCATTCCCGCCGCCGAAATAGTAAAACTGGACGCGAACGAAAACCCGTACGGCCCCCACCCAGCTGTTTCTGAAGCACTGGCCGAATACGCCTACTACCACATCTACCCCGACCCGCAACAGACCGAACTTCGGCAGGCCTTGGCAGACCATCTGCAGAACGAGCAGCAACCCACCGGCAACACTGCAGAAAGCACTGGATCCCCCGCTTCAGCCGCCAAAGCAGTGCCAGTCGAACAGATTCTGCCCAGTCATGGCACCGACGAAATCCTCGACTATCTCTGCCGCCTGTTCCTCAGCCCCGGCGACGCCATCATCAACACGCCCCCAACCTTCGGCATGTACAGCTTCGACGCCAAGCTGGTTGGCGCAGAGGTCCTGGAGGTTTGGCGAACAGACGACTACCACATCGACGTCGAGGCAATCTGCGATCTGGTCAACTCCGCAGCACAGGACCCAGAAACGGCCCGCCCCAAGTTGCTCTTTCTCACTTCGCCCAACAACCCTACAGGTAACTTGCTGCCGGACAGTGACCTGCTGCGCCTTTTGGAACTCCCTGTGATTGTGGTGTTGGATGAAGCCTACGTAGAATTCGCCGTAGAAACAAGCCGCACGCCCTGGGTCCTGGACCACGACAACCTTGTCATCATTCGTACCTTCTCAAAATCCGCCGGAATCGCCGGCCTGAGACTGGGCTACGGCATCTTTCCTGAGTGGATGATGCCGGTCATTTGGAAGTTCAAGCAACCTTACAACGTCAACGTAGCCGCCACAGTAGCCGGCCTTGCCAGCCTCCGCTATGTCGAAGAGATGCTCTCGACTGTTGAGAAGCTGCGTGCCGAACGCGACCGTCTCTTTCTGGCATTACAGAAAGTGCCCTACCTCCTCCCCTATCCTTCCAGCGCCAATTTCATCCTCTGTGGTGTCGAGGGCTTCAGGACGACTGGCAGCGGAGACGCTGCCTCTCTCAAGATGGCTCTCGAACAGCGAGGCATCCTCGTGCGCTACTACCAGAAGCCCGGCCTCGACAACTGCATTCGTATATCCGTCGGCCGCCCGGATCAGACTGACCGTCTTCTGGCCGAACTTTCCAATCTCGCTTGACTTGGCTCGAACCCCGCCAGCCGATTCCATGGACGGCGAACACTTTACTCCCAAATGGGGTTCTGGTAGACATTGAAATCGTTCCCACAGAAAGGAATACTGGCCCGTGATTAAATTCACGCAATGCGACAACACGAGGAGGATTCCCTAACCGCAATAGTCTTCGCCGAAGACGCTCTCAGCAGGCACGGCCTGGCAGCCCTTCTTGATCTGGATCTGGCCATCGTCGCGGTCCTGGTTGAGTCCCCGGACCAACTGACCAAGGACAAGACGGGGAACGCCGACGTCCTGGTCTGGGATATGGGCTGGTACTTCTCACCTCACGATTCAACTGAGGTCTGGGAGACGGTAACCGATCTGGTCGAGGACGGACTGCCGGTCATCGCCTTGCTACCCGACGACGAGTCTCCTGGGACCGCTCGTCAAATGGGCGTTGCAGGGATTCTACCCCGTGGTGTCAAGGCGCGTCAGCTGCGCACCGCCCTCTACGCGGTCGCCGAAGGTCTTTCAGTTACAGACCCCTCACTCACCACTCCTCTGTGGATCTCGTCGGCACCTTCCCAACAGTCCATCCCCGAACCACTCACACCCAGAGAACTGGAAGTGCTGTCCCTGCTGGCTGAAGGTCTGACCAACCGGGCCATCGGTCTGCAACTGGGCATCAGCGAGAATACCGCCAAATTCCACGTGCAAGCGGTCCTCACTAAGTTAGACGTCAGCAGCCGCACCGAAGCTGTCGTCCTCGCCACCAGGCTGGGGCTTCTCACCCTCTGACCCCCGCGACCGCTCAGATCGACGCTGGCGCACAGCCTGAAACAGGCAAGCAGCGCTTGGTGCCTCCTGCCCACCCGAACTGACGGGATAATCCAGTCAGATCTGCGGATGAAGTGAAGGTGACTCCGCGCTATCATTGAGAACGTACGATTTACAAACTCTTGATGGCGCTTCGCCTCTCAGAAGAAGGATTCTAATGGAGAACAAATATGACTACAGAGTTTAGGGCAATGGCTGATGCAATGGCGGCCGTAGTTGAATCTGCTGGGCAGAGTGTGGTGCAGGTAAACGGCCGCCGCCGGATTCCCGCAAGTGGACTCGTCTGGTCGGCTGAAGGTGTTATCGTTACCGCTAATCATGTTGTCAGGACTGAAGATGTGAAAGTCGCCCTGCCCGAGGGCTACCAACTGAATGCAACCCTGATCGGACGCGATCCTGCCATTGATCTGGCGGTGTTACGCATCGACCGCGACGACCTTGCAGCCTCCCCATGGTCACCCGAAGACGAGTCGCGCGTAGGCGCCATGGTGTTCGCCCTAGGCCGGCCGGGCTCAACTATCCAGGCTTCCATGGGCATTCTCAGCGCCCTGGGTGAGGACTGGCGCCTACACGGCGGAGCTCGGATCAGCCATTACGTGCGCACCGACCTGGTTATGTACCCAGGCTTTTCCGGCGGCCCCATTGTCGACGCAGCCGGGCGCGTCGTCGGCATGTCAACCTCTGCGCTGAGTCGGGATGGCGGCATTGCTCTGACCCGCACCACCGTCGAGCCAGCGGTGGAAGCCATACTGAAACATGGCTCAGTCCGTAGAGGCTACCTGGGCGTGGGCGTGCAGACCGTTCAATTGCCCTCTGCCCTGAGAAGTGAACTGGGTCAGGAGACGGGAGTACTTTTCAACTCCGTTACGCCTGACAGCCCTGCGGAACGGGGAGGCCTGGTCGTGGGTGATATTCTCGTCAACCTCGAAGTTGAAAAAATCCTCACGCCTGAGGATTTGGCAGCTGCCCTGCGAAGCGACTGGACAGGCAAAGAGACGACTCTGCAGATCATTCGAGGCGGCGCGCCGCACAAAGTTTCGGTCGAGATTGAGGTATGGGAGGAGCGGAACCAGTAAAGGAGGACGTTTGCCCTGCAGCAACCAGCCCTTTCTCGCTGCTGTGCCGCGGTTAGGGCTGGCGATTCCGCAGCTCTCGCGATTGCTGGCGGAGAGACCTACGCGTTTCTTAGACCGACCGGAGCCGGCAAGTCGTCAGCGGCTAATGAGCTGGCGTCCATTCTACTATCTGTCGGTGGATCCGGCAGGCTGTCGATCATGATTTTCCTTCGGAGCCAAGTCGCCGTCAGATCAAGGATCCTTGCCGCGCTCTGGGAAGCGATTCTTAGCGACAATCAGACAGGCGATGACCAGGACGTACCCGCTCTGGGTGCCGGCGGGATTCATTTGGTTCGCCGCAGCAATTGCAGAAGTGCGATCTCGCCCTGAGAAAGAGATTGCCGCTGAACTGCCGCTAGTGTCCTGAACTCGGCGCCCAACTCATAGCCGTCATCCTCCATCGCTTCCGGGATATGCCTGCCGGCCTCCGCTCTGTAGACCAGCTGAAGAAAGTCTGGGTAGGGGTATCCGTAACCCGCCGGCCTTGGTGAGTGGATATGAAAATGGAACAAACCATTGAGGACAGGCACACCTCGAACTCTCCACCCGGTTTCTTCCAGTAACTCTCTCTCCAACGCCTCCAGCAACCCTTCACCTTCATCCACTCGGCCACCGGGCAGGATATGCTCGCCCTCCGGATCCCGTACGACCAGGATCTGCGAGCCTCGCGTTAGCAGTGCCCTCACCGAAGTCACTAAACCCGGAGGGGGTGAGTCCGAGGGCGCTAGAGAGAAAGTAGCCCGCGTCTGCAGGAGTTCAATGCCGCCTCCCCCCCAATCCTGCCGTTCTTCAACAAGAGGAGTCCTCCCGAATAGGAAGTCTTTCAGGCTTTTGTCCATTCTCACTGTGCTGGCGGCTATCAATTGGGGGTCTCAGACGGAAACCGGAAGGCCCGCCATATGCCGGAAAACTGCACATGTCAGCCGTGCATCGCCTACGGCCCTATGGCTATTCGGCAAGGCTATGCCGCACTGACGGCCCGCCTTTTGAAGACTCTGCCATTTTGCGTTTCTTACGCCCATTCGCTCACCATAGAACCGGGCGTACATCTTCATCACGCAGAAAGCGCTCCCGCCAAACGCCTCCCAGGGCAAGCTATGCTGCCTGTGCGACTGCCTCATCATACGCAGGTCAAAGTCAGCGTTAAAGATGCCAACCCGCCGGCCTTGAAACAGCAATTGGACGTCGGGCCAGATCTCTGCCCAGGTAGGAGCTCCCCTGACCATCTCGTTTGAGATACCATGTACGGCAACTGCGTCTGCCGGAATGCGCCTTCGCGGCCGCACAAGACTCTCCAGAACCGTCTTGCCCTCCGCGTCAACGACACCGACTTCAACTATCTCTGCGGTCTTGCTTAGACCGGTAGTTTCGGTGTCGAAAAACAGGGGTCCGGCTTGAAAAATGGTAAGGGCCCGTTCTGCTGCCGTATTGCGCATCGGGTTTCCTGCCTGAATTGTGAGAGGGGAAGGGTCTGGGACGGAAGCGGTCTGGCGATTAGCAGAACCACCCTTTCCGAACGCACCAATGGCGAAGGGGCATTTCCAACCAGCACTTCGCCAAGGGCATCAGTTGCCTTTACTTGAACGGTGGAGAATGGCTCAAAGACGCACTTCCCTGTTACTGCAGCGCCACCGGCTCCGCTCTTCGAGACGACTCATAGGCGGCCAGCGCAACTTCCAATGCTCGCAGCCCGTCCTCGCCGCTTACAGAAGGCTCCCGGTCTTCGCGGATCATGTCAACGAAATCTGCCACCAGTCCTTCATCGCCGCTGCTGCCCCAATTGACCCAGGAAGTCTTGCCCTCTTCCTCTGAACTGACCTGAAGGTTCTGTTCGAAAGCGTCGACACTGATCAATCCATTCTCCCCGAGGACATCCAGCTTCACGTCCCCCCAGGTCGGGTAACTCTCTGGCCGCGACCAGCTCGTGTCCAGTGTCCCGAAGACGCCATTCTTGAGCTGGAAACTCAGCAGTCCTGCATCGTCAATTCCGAGACCTGGATGCAGCAGTTCATGACCGACCTCGGCGTAGACCTCCTCAACCTCCGTGTCCCAGAACCAGCGCAGCAGGTCGATCACATGCACGGTGTGATCAATCACCGCGCCGCCGCCAGCCAGTTTGCGGTCGACAAACCAGCGGCCGGGCATTGAGCCATGATTGGTACTCTTGACGCTGTAGATTTCACCCAAGACCCCCGAGTCCAACTGCTGCTTCAACTCCATTACCGGCGGGGCGAAACGCATCGGAAAGGCGATCTGCAGTTTCGTACCCGCCTCTCGACAGCGCTCAATCATCTCCAACCCATCTTCGACCGTCGTGGCAATAGGCTTTTCGCAAAGGATACCGTCAACACGACCGGCAGACTGCAGAACCAGTGGCGCATGCAGCGCATTTTCTGAACACATGATCACCCCGTCCAACTCATGGTCCAACAAACCCTCTACCCGCCTGAAATAGGGCACGTCATACTGGGCGGCAAATCGGCCTCCCCGGTCATAGTCATCGTCGTAGATTCCTGCAATAGCTACGCCCTCCATCTGAGAAAGGAAGTGAACGTAGCTGACCGCATGCATGTGGGCAAAGCTGAGCATGCCGATTCGAATGTCTGACATCTAATGGTTTTCCTCTTGCTCTGGATTGGACTATATCGCTGCGGCAGTAGATCCAGAACCGTATCGACCTGCAATCTGTTGCAACACGCAAACGGAATCGGACCCACTGCAAAGACCACTGATTGAACTGTGCTACCTGATATACTGAGGTTTTCCTGACTGCAGGCTGTCGATTGCAGCCTGTGCGATTTTCACCGCCATCATCCCGTCATGGGGTGTAATCAGGAACGGCTCTTTCGCCTCGGCGCAACGCACAAAGTGTGCCAGCTCTGCATAGTAAGGGTCATGTTGGGGCGCCGTCGGTGAACTTCCTGACGACGCCAGGCTACCGTCCTCCTGCTCCAGGGCCACTTCCACCGGCGCCTGCGCCCGCGAATCCCACTCAATGATCCCGCCTGTGCCAGCAATTTCGATGCGGGTCGCAGAATGCCCGCGGGGGTAAGACCAGCTTCCCTCAATGTGGCCGACTGCCCCGTTTGCGAAGCGCAGCGTAATCAGCGCGTGGTCCTTCGGCTCTTTTCCCGCGTACATCATTCCCCGCGCGAAGACACGATCGACTTCTCCGAAACACCAGCGCTGGTAGTCGATGTCGTGAATACAGAGGTCCAATAGTACGCCCCCGCTCTGCGCAAAATCGGCGTAGTAGCTGGTTATGGCAAGACCCTTGCGCCAAGCCGACCCCGCGTCTGGGAAACTTCCGCTGCGTACAGTGCGTATAACTCCGGGCGCGCCGATCGCGCCGCTGTCCAGCACCTGCTTGGCTTTGGCAAACTGAGGGAAAAATCGGACCACCATCGCAACAAAGAGCGGCGTTCCCGTGCGCTCCGCGACGTCCAGGATCCGAGCACAGTCCATTAAACTGTTTGCAAGCGGTTTCTCGCATACTGTCGGGTGCCCAGCCTCCAACGCCTTCACCACGGGCTCAACGTGGGCCGTTCCAGGCGTACACACGTCAACGTAGTCAACGGAATCGAGCAGCTCATGCATACTCCTGAAGACTCTGCCCCCGGATCTCTGTACAGCCGCCCTGGCAGCATCCTTTACAATGTCATAGAAACCGGCCAGCTCAATGCCCGGCATCTGATTCCAGCGGTCAGCGTGCGTTCTGGATATCCCACCCGCTCCGACGATCCCGACACGTTTCATAGATTTCTCTCTTCTTGAATTGTATGCAGATGGTACCGGTTACTCATTCTATCCAATCGGACATGACGATCAGCCCCGCTTCACTCTTTCATGCAATTTCCAGCATTCTGTTTGCATAGTCCTCACCCGCAGTTGGGGACGGCATTGGCTTGCCTACCTCGGAATAGAGTTCAATTGTCTCCTCTACGATACGACAAAGTTCAGCCAAAACCGCCTCTTCGTCTTCTCCATGGCATCCTCCATAGAATAGGCCCGGACAACTGCCGACGTAGCAGTTGTCTTCTTCTGACCATTCCACGATTTTGAGTAGAGGGCGCTGGTCATCACTTTCCCCTCGCCTTCAAATCAAGGCTTTGCACTCTAGCCAAGACCGAAGTGATCATCTATCTCGCGCTGATAACCTGACACCTCACCCGACAGCAACTCCTCCATCGACACGGTCCGCCCCAACTGGGAAGACTCGATCATCCCGAACGCGGCCGCCAGGTCCCGCAGGCCCTCCTCACCGTCCGTCTCAGGCTGGCCCCCCCGGCCCATGGCCTCCAGCCAGTCGTACTGCTGGATGGCGAAAGGATCTGTAAGGCGCGTTTCGTTCGACCCCACCAGCGGAAACTGGACGTCCAGAAGCGCCGGGTCTGCTTCAGCCCAGAACGCCTCTTGCAGGTTACGGCGGCTGCCATCGTCAAGAATAATTTCACCGCCCCTGATGCACCCTTCGCTTCCATAGAAGACCGGCGCCCCCGGGATCGGCGTCTCCGCGCCATGGCCGCCCCAGGACCACATCAACTGCGCCAGCGCCCCGCCTTCACAAGTGACGGTCGCAAGGTAGGTGTCGTCCACGTTGGCCTCAACGCTTGGTCCGGCCGCCGGGTCACCGTGCAAGTAGCGCACAGGTTCAAACGTGCGCACAGTCCCGCTGACCGCAGCCACCTCGCCGCAGACGTAACGGACCATGTGCATCACATGCACGCCAATGTCTATCGCGCCCCCGCCCGCGCCCTCGAGCTTGCGGTGGCGCCAAGGCGTTTCACCCACAATCTTGTCCGGGGACCAAAGCCCCCCTATCCCGCCAAACAGCGCAAGTTGAAGGTCGCCGATCATCCCATCGCCAATTGCCCAGGCCGCCGCACGCGTACCGGCCGACTGGCGCACGTTCTCAAACAGTCCCAGAGTCAAACCTTTAGCCTTGGCACCGTCTACCATCAGGCGCCCCGCCGCCACCGATATCGCCAGCGGCTTCTGCACGAGCAGATGCAGGCCGGCATCGAAGGCGGACGCACCAATCTGGTGGTGCATCGACAGCGTCGTGAAGTCGTTGACTGCATCCACCACACCCGCCGCTATCATTTCCCTGTAGTCGGTAAAGACCGCAACGTCGGTATCCGGCTGGAACTCATCCAGATAGATGTGGGGCGCCGCCAGCGGGTCCCCCGTCTCCGGCGCTAGCACCGCCGCCCGCGGTGTCGGCCCTTCGCCGCGCTTGCGGAACATGAGCGCATCGTCCTCGTTTCGGGCACACAGCGCCGTGATGCGAAAACCGTCATACCCGGCCTCTCGCAACAGCCGGTAACCTTGCAGATGTGCGTTGAGGATGCGACCACATCCCACTATGCCTATTCGGACCATGTGGTGAATCTCCGCTCAACTGTGGGCGTCTCTTGCAAATGCCTTCGACCGAGCGCCAGCAAATCCGCCCTGGCGAGTCCCTTTACGCCCAATATCCTCCGTTCGGACGACCTAACCCTTCGGATAGACCTGTGGAAAGTGCTTGCCGCGCAGCTGGTCACCGTCTTCCACTTCGACAAACGCTTTCATCACATGCTCGCCGCTGGCGACATAATAGGTCTCGTTCGTCATGTAGTGCAGCGCAATGGCCCGTCGGGGACGATCACTGTTATTGTCATGCGAACCGTGCCAGGTGAGCGCATGGTGGAAATGAACCTCGCCCTTCTTCACAGTGCAGCTCGCCACCTTAAGTTCCTTCCCCTCAAACTCGGTCGGCATCCTGTTGATCTCTTCCAGCTGCTGCAGATACGCAATGTTGTTGCCCCATTGGTGGGAACCCCGTACCATCGACATGCAGCCATTCGTTTCGTCTGCGTCGTCCAGCGCCACCCATGCAGTTACTTCGGTCATGGGACGGATGATCGGCCATAGTGGGGCGTCCTGGTGCCAGTGTGTCGTCCCGCCGGTTTGGGGCGGCTTGTACTGGATCTGATCGTGCCAGATACGTAGCTCTGTGGCGCCTGTCAATTGGGCGATGCCGGTGGTGATGTCTTTCCGGCTAATCAGGTCTCTGAAAGGGCCGCTCGCTTCCCAAATGTTGACGATCTGCCACACCGCTTTGCTCTCATCACGCCTCATATTTCGAACATGAACGGGCTGCGGGATGTCGTCGCGCTCCCGCTCATCAATGACGCGCATGACCTCTGCGCGCAGCGTCTCTACATCCTCATTGCTCAACACCTGCCCGCCGTTCAAAAAACCGTCAGCCTGGAACTGGGCAATCTGTTCTGAAGTGAGCATCTGCCTCTCCTCTGAAATAGTGTGACCTAAGGGTGGGACAGTCGACCAATCTGAGCGCCGGGTGAATGAGTGCGGCGGCGGCTCAACGTGCCCCGCACGCCTGCAGACAGGCCTGCATATGACCACGGCTCTCAGCAGCGATTACGCAGCACTGCTCCAAACTATACTCCCTCGCGCCGATTACCTCCAGATTCAGTGGTCCCGCGTAACCATTCTCGTGAAGCACGCGCACGTACCCCACCAGGTCAATGTCCCCGCGCCCGTTCGCCTGCAACTCTGGCTTGCCCGGACCCTGCTGCCTCCCTTTGCAGTCGCGTATATGCACGTGCTTGACACGGCTGATCACCGCGGCAATCGCCTCAACCGGGTTCTCGTTGGCGCGGTATATGTGCGACGGGTCCATGTCGATTCCGAAGTTAGGCGAGCTGATCGCTTCCATCGCCCGCAGCGTCGTTGGCGTATCGAAAATACTGGCCCCCACGTGCGCCTTTACGCACAAGGTAACCCCGTACTTCTCCGCCGTCTGCGTGAGTTCGCCCAGCTCGTCAATGGTCTGTACCAGGCTTTCCTCGTTTCCGCTCTCACCACCCGGCCCGCAGTTTACGATCGGGATACCGCACTCCACGGCCGCCTGCATCGCCTTCTCC
Organism: Caldilineaceae bacterium; assembly: GCA_034428435.1. Lineage (GTDB taxonomy): Bacteria > Chloroflexota > Anaerolineae > Caldilineales > Caldilineaceae > Bin5. Next base: position 18,924 of record DAOUHY010000128.1, read on the forward strand.
ATCAACTCCCGATCGCGACTGGGCTGTTCCATCGCCAGCAGCTCAAGTTCATAGGTCTGGGCCAGCTGTCTGATCTCCGGCGCCAGCTCTTGCCAGCGGTCCAAGACCAGGTGCTGGGCCATCGCATCGATGGCGGCCATCTCGATGCCGTCGTATCCGGCCATCGCGATGCAACGGAAGGCGGTCTCCATGTCGTAACCGCCAAACAGGACTGAATTTGCGCCAAGTTTCATCTATCTCGCTCCATCGTGAGCCGATCGGTCGGGCCAGCCAGTCTGGCTGATTTCACCCGCACCCAAATCGTTTTGGATTATCCCTTCTTTCCTGCTGAACTCATCTGCAACCGCTCCCGCTCCAACGCCTCCTGACTGGGCCGCCCAATTCGCAGGTTGTCGTAAGCCTGTTGCGAACTCGTGAAATAGTCGATGCCCTCAATATCATGCCACCCCGGCTGGTGGTGGATCGGATTGGGCAACCCCGTCGCCGCCTCCCGCATGCTCACCCAGGCCTCCATCCTATCTGTGAGCGCTGCCACAACTTCCGGCAGCTCCTCTGCCAGGTTGCGGCTCTCCCTTGGATCCTCGACCAGGTTGTAGAGCTCAACCGGCGGCATAAAATGAAAATCCGGCTCGAGCGCGCGGATCAGCTTCCACTGCGGCGTACGCCAGCCATGTTTGCGCATCCACGCGCACTCCGTGATGTAAAACTCGCCCTCGTGCGACGCCACCTCCCCCTCGAGCATTGGCAGCAAAGAGCACCCATCGAATTCGATATCGGAGTCGATCTCCGCAAGCTCAAGCACTGTCGGGACCAGGTCCTTGTGCTGGTTGTAGCCGGAAATGCGCCTGCCGCTGGGCAGCCCGGGCGGGTAGCGCAGCATCAGAGGCACGTGGAGCACGGTGTCGTAAAGGCCGTGGTGATCGTACCAGAATCCGTGTTCGTCCAGCTCCTCGCCATGGTCGCCATTGACCGCCACGATGGTCTCGTCGAAGATGCCATGCGCTTCGAGCGCTGTGAAAATCGACTGAATACACGCGTCCATATACGCGATTGCACCGTCATACTGTGCGTTCACGTATCTCCGGTCGCTGATCCCCGGCGGCAACATATCGATGAGCGTATGCTTGAACGGCTCAAACGCGAAGACCGGATCCATCGATCGGTTGTCAGCGTCGCACTCGTCGCCATGATAAAAGATTCGCTCGAACGGCTGCGGCGGCAGGTAAGGCGAGTGCGGGTCCATGTGGCGCACAAAGAGAAAGAACGGCCTGTTGGCTGCCACCAGGCGGTCCAGCGCCGGCAGCGCCAACCCGTTCAGCCGCTGCGCCTTGGGCACTCTTCCATCCGACCAACTGCCCATCTGCGTGAAATTCAGATACTCGTCGAAGCCCCGCGCGCTTGCTCTACCTGAGAAACCGACCGAAACAGTGTGGTAGCCGTGCTCGCGTAGAATCTCCGGCAGTGTCTTCACCTCAGGCCGTAGCGGGCCCTTTGGGCGGTGCGCGACCAACTGCGAAGTGAAAATATCCATCCCGGTCAGCATCATGCAATATGCGCTGGTCGTCGGAATGTGGGGACTGAATGTGTTCTCGAAAAGGACGCCTTGCGAAGCAAATCGGTCCAGATGGGGCGTGGTCAGACGGTCGTAGCCGTAGCAGCTCAGATGGTCTGCCCGCAACGAGTCGATGCCCAGGATTACGATGTTCGGTTTCGCAGTCGCAGTCGAAGCCATCGCGCCTTACCTGCCCTTATTCCTTCTCCTCGACCTCACGCGACTTCGCCTGCAGTCGACGTGCGGCGCTGGCGTCGCCAATGTAGAGTGAGTCGTAGGCCTGCTGTGAGCTGGTAAAAGGGCCGACGCCTTTGAGGCCGTGCCAGTCACCCTGATGGTGTATCGGATTCGGCAGCCCCGTTGCCGCTTCCCGCCTGCTCACCCAGGCCTCCAGCCGGGCCGTCAGGGCCGCCACGACCCCGGGCAGTTCATCGGCGAGATTGCAGTTTTCCAAGGGATCTTCGATAAGGTTGTAGAGCTCCACCGGCGGTTTGAAATGGAAGTCCGGCTCCAGTGCCAGCATCAGCTTCCACTGCGGCGTGCGCCAGCCGTGCTTGCGCATCCATGTGCACTCCGTGATGTAGATCTCGCTCTCGTGAGACGCCACACTGCCCTCCACCATCGGCAGGAGTGAACTCCCGTCGAAGTCGATGCCGGCGTCGATGCCGGCCAGTTCAAGCAGCGTGGGCACGAGGTCCTTGTGCTGATTGTAGCCCGAGACGCGGCGGTGGGCCGGCAACTTTGGTGGGTAGCGCAGCACTAATGGAACGTGCAGGACATTGTCATAGATGCCATGGTGATCGAACCAGCACTCATGATCGTAGAGCGTCTCACCGTGGTCCCCGTTGATCGCCACGATGGTCTCGTCGAAGATCCCGTGCTCCTCCAGCGCCGTGAAAATCGACTGGATTGCAGCGTCCATGTAGGCGATTGACCCGTCATATTGGGCGATCACATAGTCCTTGTCAGTGATCCCCGGCGGCAGCCACGATGCAAGGAAATCCCGGAACGGCTTGAATGCCAGCACCGGCTCCATCGATTTGTTGCTGGGGTCGCATTCGTCGCCGTGATAAAACATGCGCTCATACGGTTCTGGCGGAAGGTATGGCGCGTGCGGGTCCATGTGCCGCAAAAAGAGGAAAAAAGGCCTGTCTTCCGCCACCATGCGATCGATAGCTGGAATCGCCTGCTCGTTCAATAACTGTGCTTTGGGCAGACGCCCCTCCTCCCATGAGCCCCAGGCCGGATAGCTCAGGTATTCGTCGAAACCGCGACTGCTGGGATTCCCGTCAAACCCGACACAGATGGTGTGATAACCTTCGTCTCGCAGGATCTCTGCCAGCGTTTTCACCTCCGGCCTGAGCTTGCCCTGGTGTCGCAGCGCCACGACCTGTGTCGAAAAGACGTCCATGCCGGACAGCATTGAGGCGTAAGCGCTTGTTGTTGGAATATGCGCGCTGAATGTGTTTTCAAAGAGGACACCCTGAGAGGCGAATCGGTCGAGGTAGGGGCTGGTCAACCGTTCGTAGCCGTAACAGCTCATGTGATCTGCATGTAACGAGTCGATCCCGAACAGGACGATATTCGGTTTTGCGTTCGATGTCATAGCGCTTTCCTTGGCAGTTGGTGAACTGGCGGGTCACAAAAAGTGGGGCGCTGCATCCAAAACACGACAGCGATTTGCCCGGGAATCTCTCTGTAAAGAGGTGGAGGAATCAGCACATTCGGTTCAAACCGATTGCTCAAGGCTCAAACCGGTTGAACCGTACCACAAACGCCTGTTCGCCGCAAGAATCTGCCCCTATATTCTTGTCGGATTCGGATTGAAACGCAGAGCAGGTGCGTGCCCCCGAACTGCAAGTAGTGTGCGCAATTGCTCTTTGCATGATGTCTGTTTACAATGTAGCCCACACCACTTCATGCAAAGGCACTTCCCGGGTCCGGTCTGCGAAGCGCTGGACAGGTCTCGCGTGTAAAGGTTACTGGCTTCATGGTCCCAATGTCCCGCGTGCAGCGGCGGCTTATCATCGTCCTTTTTTTGGTCAGCAGCCTGAACAGTGCCGCGATGATCGGCAGTTTCGTTCTCACGCCGATCATCTCCTACTCCCTGAGCGGCAGAGTACAGCTTATAGGCCTTCCTAACGCGCTTTCGATGGTGGGACGGGCGGGCGCGGGCTATCCGCTTGGCTGGCTGCTGGACAAGGCGGGGCGCCGCATCGGACTTGCTGTTGGCCTTTCCTTTGTGATCGCAGGGATGCTGGTGTCTGCGGCAGCCATCAGCGCGGGCTCGCTTGTCTACTTTCTTGGGGGGGCGGTCCTTCTCGGCATGGGTCGTTCAGCGCTGGAACAGACACGTTACGCCGCCGCCGAAATCTTTCCGCTCGCACAGCAGGCCAAAGTGATTGGAATGATCGTGTTTGCAGGCACAGTCGGGGCGGTAGGCGGGCCTCTCCTGGTTGAGCCATCGGTCGAAATAGCGAGGGCCCAGGGCTTCCATGAACACGTGGGCCCCTTCTGGTTCGGTGCGGGGTTGATGGGCCTGGCCCTCATCCTGCTGCTCGTCGCACTGCGGCCCGATCCAAAGGAGCTGGCTGGACTCCTGGCTCGACAAGGGGAAGAGTCCAGGTCTGCTGATGGATCGACGGAAGGCTCGGCCAGTGACCGGAAGTCCGGTAGCGCCGCGTCCAGGGGGTTGTCGCAGGTCTTGGAGCTTCTCAAGCTACCCGACGTGCAATTGGCGATCGCGGCCATGGCGATCGGGCAGCTGGTCATGACACTGCTGATGGTGGTTACGCCGCTGCACATGAACCGGGCCGACTACAAAGCCGATGCAATTTCCTACGTGCTCATGGCGCATACGCTGGGAATGTTCGGTCTATCTGGGCTCAGCGGGTGGCTGGCGGGCCGCGTAGGCCGCGTGCCAATGATCTTTGGCGGCGCGCTCGTTCAAGTGCTGGCCGCCATGATGATGCCGCTCTCGACCGAGTTGCCAGTTCTGTTCGTCTCGCTCTTCCTTTTGGGGCTGGGCTGGAATTTCAGCTACATCGCCGGTTCGTCGCTTCTGTCTGCAGCGTTGGAGGGCTCGCGGCAACGCGGGCGCGTGCAGGGCATCAATGAGACGATGGTGGCAATCGCCTCAGCAATGGGCAGTCTGGGCACGGGGGGCATCTATTCGATCAGCGGAGTCGTTGCCGTGGCCGTTAGCGGCGTGGTTATCTCGGCCACATTGGGCGCGCTGGCCCTGTGGCTTGGCCGCGCTCACCTGTTTCCCGTCGCAGCCGAGCGAGGTTAGGGCCGCGAGATTCTTCCCCCCCCTTCAAAATGAATGCTCAACCAAAAAAGCCATGCGCACTTCATATCGCGCACGGCCTTCTCTTATTGCCTTCGCGACTGTCAGGCCACAGCCAGGTCGCGTCTCCGCTTCAGCGACTCGAGGCGCCCTGCTTCGACACACTCAGGGACGAAGCAGGGCCTTAACAGGTCAAGTCCCTTCCAGTCTGTCGGGTCAGTGTCGCCAAGTGCCGGCCGCGGTCGGATGGTCGTAGGGCTCGTCTGCCACGCGAGCCTGTAGGCGATGTAACTCCTCGGTTAACTCCTCTACTACGCCGGCGTAATCCGGATCATGATACACGTTGTTTAGTTCGTAGGGGTCGGCATCGAGATCGAAGAGCTCCCACTCGGGCTTCTTGGACTCGTCAATGACTCCAGGTTGACCCAATCCGTCGGCGTAGTAATAGATCAGCTTGTACCGCAACGTGCGCACCCCATAGTGGGCATAAACGTGGTGATGTGCCAGGTGCATCCAATAACGGTAGTACATCGATGTCTGCCAGCCATCCGGCGTTAGGCCCGTCAAGAGTTCACAAAAACTGGTCCCCTGGAAGTGCTCCGGGATGTCGACGCCCGCGTACTCAAGCAATGTCGGTGTAAAGTCGACGTTGAGTACCATCTGATCGTTGACCGTCCCCCTTTCGACCGCACGCGGATAGCGGACAAGCAGCGGCATGCGCAGCGACTCCTCGTACATGAAGCGCTTATCGTACCAGCCATGGTCGCCAAGGAAGAACCCCTGGTCCGAGGTATAGACGACGATGGTATTCTCCGCCAACCCTTCCTCTTCCAGGTAGTCGAGCAATCGGCCAACGTTGTCGTCGATTGAGGCGACGCAGCGCAGGTAGTCCTTGATGTAGCGCTGGTACTTCCACTTCTTCTCCTCCTCCGGCGTCAGCCCCTCCGGCGTCGGCTGTTTCAGATCAGTCAGCGTCATGTCGCGGTCGATCCGCATTTCGGCCGCGGCAGCCGCAGCAGCGCGGTTGCTATAGTCGTCGTTGAAAGTTTCCGGATAAGGAATCTCCTCGTCTTCGTACATGAGCGCGTGCTTCTCGTCCGGCTCCCACGAACGGTGCGGCGCCTTATGGTGACACATGAGCATGAACGGCCGCTCCGGATCGCGCGCCCGCAGCCAGTCCAGCGAAAAGTCCGTAATCAGGTCGGTAACGTAGCCGGGGAATACCTTCCGTTCACCCATCTCGATCATCTCGGGGTCGTGGTATAACCCCTGGCCGGGCAGCACATTCCAGTAGTCGAAGCCGGTTGGATCGTTTACACCCCCGTGACCCAGGTGCCATTTGCCGACAATTGCCGTCTGGTAACCTGCCGACTGCAGCAGTTTGGGCATCGTCACCTGCCGGCCATCGAGAGTCGAAGCCAGCGTAGTCACGCCGTTTATGTGGTTGTACGTGCCAGTGAGAATCACCGCGCGGCTGGGCGTACAGATCGAGTTGGTGCAGAAGCAGCTGTTGAAACGCATGCCACCCTCGGCGATGCGGTCCAGGTGGGGCGTGCGATTGATGCGGCTGCCGTAGCAACTCATCGCGTGGGAGGCGTGGTCGTCCGACATTATGAAAAGAATGTTGGGGCGGGCGTCGGGCATATGAATTCCTTTTGGTAGTCTACTGCATATCGCTGATGGAGACGTCGAGTGTCCGCAATGCTCTGGCGTCGTCAAACACGGTGGCGACAGGTCCGGCCATGCTATCAGACATCGAATGCGGGGTCAAGAAGAAGGGTGAAAACGGGTGCATCCCTAAATGGAGGTGAATTCTCGCAATCCTCTGGCAGAGCACTGACCAGGACCTGTCCGCGCTTACATCTACGGCAGAAGAAGCGCCGTCTCTGACCACTGACTACTGACTACTGCAGTTCTGGGCGGTCGGGCCTATTCGGCCCTCCCTTGTGCGGGGGCTCCGCCCCCGCAACGCCCCCTCTCCTACAACATGCCTCATCGACCGGGTGTCGATATTGGTGGCGGGTGCCTAATCGAAAGTGTCCAGCCAGACCACGTCCCGCCCGTCATATCAGATCGCCCTAGGTGCCGGCCATGTGCCTGCCCTCGCCCCCCCGACTGACGGACTCCGCCGTACGGCCAGGCCGGGCGCCTGCACTTCGTCTCACCAAATGACGGTATACAACGCCAGCCACCGCTGGCACCGATTCCCCGCCAGACTGTTCCCACCCCCAAGTCTGAGATGGGCCCGACGATTTAACCCTGATCCGTTTGCGTATCCCCTGGTGTACTGGTACATTTCAACCATCGAGTCGCTGCACTGCAAAGATGACGGGAAACCCTATGCGTACACCGGACGACCTGCAAAGATTCATCGACGAGAACGGGATCGAAGCCCAGCTCCTGCGTGAAATCGGCGATACGCCCACCGTGCCCGCCGCCGCCGCAGCCCTCGGCGTGGAGCCGGACCGCATCCTCAAAACACTCCTTTTCCTGGCCCAAAAACCGGGCGACCGGGATGCCCCGCCGGCCCCCTTCGTCGTCATCAGCCACGGCGAGCGCCGCGTCGAGAAACGCCCGCTGGCAGACCATCACGGCGTGGGCATCAAGCGCATCAAGCTGGCCTCGCCCGATGTCGTCCTGCAGATGCTCGGATATCCGGCCGGCGGCGTGCCCCCATTTGGACATAGCACGGCCGTGCAGGTGCTGCTGGACAGTTCGATAGCGGACCTGGACCCCGGGTTCGTCTATGCCGGCGGCGGCGACGACAGGACCATGCTGCAACTGACGGTTGAAGAGCTGACCCGGGTCGCCCAACCGCAACTCATCTCCTTGAGTGCCTGAAACACACAGGAGTCCGCAATGACAAGGACAGGGCAGGCAGTTGTCACCGTTGGCAATGAGTTCAGCATCGGCGAATACACCGTGCCCGACCCCGCGCCGGGCACGGTTCTGCTGCGGCAAGAGCTGGGCGGCATCTGCGGTACCGACCTTCACAACTGGCAGAAGGGGATCAAGCGGGCAACGATG
>DAOUHY010000129.1:0-3174 GCA_034428435.1 Caldilineaceae bacterium
GCGGCCGTCGGGGCTGTGTTTGTTCCACCAGATGCCGGGGGCGAGGACGGTGCCGGCCATGATCTCTTCGGTGACTCGGGCGGTGAGCTCGACTTCGCCGAGCTCGTTCCAGACGCGCAGCCAGGCGCCTTCCTCGATGCGGCGGGCGGAGGCGTCGTGCGGATGGATCCAAAGCAGGGGCTCCCGCTCGCGGCCGCGGAAACGCTCCAGATGGGAGAAGGATGAGTTGAGGAAAGAATGGGCCGGGGGCGAAATACAGGCCAGCGACTGCGTGTCCTGGTTCGCCAGGGTGCTGCCGTTCTCTCTCTCCTCACTCTTCACCCATCTCTCCTCGCTCTTGGGGGGTGGGTAGGCGGGCAGCGGGTCGTAGCCGTCCTGGGCCATGCGTTCGCTGTAGAACTCGCACTTGCCGCTGGGTGTGGGGAAGTTGCCTTCGGCGAAGGGCAGGTAGGGCTGGGGCAGGTTGAGGCGCACGAACCCCTTCTCCAGCAGGGCTTCCCAGGTGACCGTCTCGTAGATAGGATGGCGCTGCGCCTCGATGAAGTTGCGCAGGACGGTCTCGTCGTCCTCGTAGAAGCCGCTGTCGGTATAGCCCATAGCCTGGGCAAGGCCGCGGAAGATGGCACTGTTGGGCCGCGCCTCGCCCACCGGTGGTATCGCTGGCCGGTTGAGCGCCAAGAAATGGTGGCCGTACATGCGTTGCAGGTCCCAGTGCTCGGCCTGCGTGGTGGCGGGCAGGAGATAGTCGGCATAGTCGGCGGTGTCGGTCTGGAAGTGCTCCAGGACGACGGTGAAGAGGTCCTCGCGCGCCAGCCCGGCCTGGACGGATGATTGGTCGGGCGCGACCGTGGCGGGGTTGCTGTTGTAGACGATCAGGGCCTTGATGGGCGGGCCGGCATCGTCAGGCGCGGGCTTGCGGTCCACGGGCCGGGGTGCGTAGTGGGACGCGGCGAGGCGGGTCCGGTCGAGACTGAGGGCGTCGCCGAGGCGATTCATGTTGATGGTGCGCGGGATGCGTCCGGCGAGCAGATCGGGCCGTTCCAGGCCGCTCTTTTCGAGGTGGCGCAGCTGTCCGCTGACGCTGAGCTGGATGCCGCCGCCCTGTTCGCGCCATGCCCCTATCAGCGCGGGCAGACAGGTGATGTTGCGCATCGCCATGCCGCCGCCGTAGTGGCGCTGCAGGCCGTAGTTGACGCGGATGGCCGCGGGTCTGGTCGCGGCATAGTCGCGCGCCAGTTCGCGGATGCGGTCGGCGGGAATGCCGGTGATCCGGGCCGCGCGCTGGAGCGGCCATTCCTGCAGGCGTTCGGCCAGTTGCTCGAAGCCGACCGTGTGGGCAGCCACGTAGTCGCTGTCGTGGAGGTCGGCGTTGACGATCTCGTGCATCATGCCCAACGCGAGGGCGCCGTCGGTCCCGGGGCGGATGGGCAGCCACTCGTCGGCGGCCCTGGCGGTGCGGGTGCGGGCCGGGTCGATGACGATGACGCGTGCGCCCTGTTTGCGCGCGTCCTGGATAAAGGGCCAGAGGTGCAGGTTGCTGGTGAGGGTGTTGCTGCCCCAGATCAGGATCAGGCGGGCGTGGGCGTAATCCTCCGGCTCGATCCCGATGGTTGAGCCGATGGTATAGAGGTAGCCTTCGAAGCCGGCCTCGGAGCAGATCGTGTATGCGAGGCGACTAGCGCCCATCTGCTGGAAAAAGCGGTTGGAGATGCCGTGTTGCTGCAGAAATCCCATGGTGCCGGCGTAGGCGTAGGGCAGGACCGCCTCCGGCCCCCATTCGTTGATGACGGTTTGGAGGCGCGCCGCGATCTCCGCCAGCGCCTCGCGCCAGGTGATGCGCTCGAAGCGGCCGCTGCCTTTGGGCCCGACGCGGCGCAGGGGGTGGGTCAGCCTGTCGGCGTGGTAGACGCGCTCAAGATAGCGGTCGACCTTGCCACACAAGGTGCCCTGCGTCACCGGGTGGTCGGCGCAGCCCCAGATATCCAGCGCCCGCTCGCTTTTTTTGTCCACAGCAATCTGCCAGCTGCATGTATCGGGGCAGTCGTGCGGGCAGGCGCCGGTTACGATGCGGACGGCGGGATTCTTTTCATAGAGGGCGAGTTTCGACATGATATCGGCTCATGAACGTTGGTCAGCAGGGGAAAGCTCGTTACGCCCGGCGTCGGGCTGCTGCGGTTGGGGCATCAGTGTAGCAGTGAAATCGTGCAGGGCGAAATTGGCCCGTTAGAGCCTGGATGGATATGATAGGCGGGTTGCGCTGCGTACGGCGCGTGCGTTGCTGGCGGTGCGGGGAATGGGGGAAGGGAGAGCGGCATTTCCGGCCATCATGCAATCTGCACAAACAAATATGGACAATCGTTATTCGGATTGTCCATGAGTGCGCCGTCGGTGGCAGGGTATACTACTGTAGTTATCGTCCCATCGTCTTATTTTCAGGTCAACAGGACCCCACGCCATTTCTGAAAGGATTAAGTGAGGAATGAAACTCAACGTAAGTTCAATTGAAGATCTGAACAGGGCCATTCAGGACAACAACATTCTGATGGTGGATGTCAAATTCACTGTTCTGTTCGGCCAGTGGCATCATTTCACAATGCCGGTCGAAGAGTTCGATGCGGATGATGCGGTCAATGAGGGGCTGGGGTTTGACGGCTCGTCGATTCGCGGCTTCCAGAGCATCGAGAACAGCGACATGGTGCTGCGATTGGATCCCACGACCGCGATCATCGACCCGATCTGCGCCATGCCAACACTGAGCGCGATCTGTAACGTCCATGACCCGCTTACGGGCGAAGCCTACAGCCGCGACCCCCGCAACGTGGCCGGCAAAGCGGTCAGGTACGTCGAAGCCGATGGCATTGCCGACACGATCTTTGTCGGGCCGGAAGCCGAGTTTTTCATCTTTGACGGTGTTTCCTACGAGGCGGGCCGCCACACGGCCGGCTACTACGTGGACAGTGTGGAAGCGCCGTGGAACTCGGGTGAGATGAGCGGCGGTCATTCGGTCGGCCTTAAGAGGGGTTACTTCCCGGTTTCTCCCTATGACACGTTGCAGGACGTCCGTTCCGAGATGACGCGCAAGATGATCGATGCGGGCATTGATATCGAAGTGCATCACCACGAGGTGGGCACGGCCGGCCAGGCTGAGATCGACATGAAGTTCAAGCCGCTCCT
>DAOUHY010000130.1:0-13669 GCA_034428435.1 Caldilineaceae bacterium
CCATTTTTCCATATCCGGTCGAACCATCTTGGCTTCCCTTCCTTTCAAATGAAGTGTCTGTCAGATGGTTCTATTATATCTCAACAACCTTTGACCAATACTCTTGGTCTCAATTGGGATCTACATTAGAAGGCTGATCCACGCAAAACTGTCGACTGAAGCCTTGATGGAAAAGTCTGAGCTCTCCCGAACCGAAGCCGAAAATCTACTGATCCGCTTAGTAGAGATCCCTTCCTTTAGTGGCGAAGAACGGAATGCCAGCTCCTTTCTGGCCGGTGCGATGGGTTCCCTCGGCTATGACAGATGTGAGGTAGACGCGGTTGGAAACGCTGTCGGTGAAATCGGGGCGATTGATGCCGGGAGGACGGTTGTACTTCTGGGGCACATCGACACTGTTTTCGGAGATATCCCGGTACGAGTAGAGAATGGTGAAGACGGGCCGATCCTCTTTGGACGAGGATCCGTCGACGCCAAAGGGCCTTTGGCGACATTTGCGGCTGCCGCCGCTCGCCTGGGGTCTGTTTGGGCCCAAGGAAACGACATTCGCCTGGTCGTTGTTGGAGCAGTTGAGGAGGAGGCGGCGACCAGCAAAGGCGCCCGTTTTATCCGAGACCGATTTGACGGCGAACAGGAGCCGACGCCGGACTTCTGCGTAATCGGTGAGCCCAGCGGCACAACTCGCATCACACTCTTCTATATGGGACGCATTCTGCTGGAGATGACGGCGGACCAGCCCATGATGCACTCAGCCGGCCCCAATCCGGGCGTGGCTACAGCTGCGGTCGACCTATGGAACTGGATCGGCGATTACGTTGACTGTTTCAATCGCGACAGAACCAGGACGTTCGACCAGTTGCGGCCCAGCTTGCGTGAACTGCGTACATGGACTGACGAGGCGATGCGCGATCTGGTGTGGGCCAAGATAGGGATCCGCCTGCCGCTTAACTTCGACGTTGACGCGTTCCTGGAGGAAATGTGGCGGTGGGTACGGGAGCGAGTCGATGAGCGGGCGCCCGCTCCGGAACCACCCTACGTCAGAGGCACTGACGCGGCTCCTCAGAAACTCCATTTCGGCGACGACAGTATAGGCATGGAATTCTGCCTGCATGGGTACGAACCTGCATGGCGAAGCAGTCGCAACAGTCCACTGGTGCGTGGATTTCTGGCGGCCATTCGCGAACAGAGTTCTGTACGACCACGCTTTGTGAGCAAGAGTGGGACCAGCGATATGAACGTTGTCGGGCCGGCGTGGCAGTGCCCCATCGTCGCCTACGGACCTGGTGACAGCAGCCTCGACCATACGCCTAACGAGCACATCAGTCTGGACGAATACTGGCAGGCGGTGTTGATACTGGAGTCTGCGTTGCGGAGACTGGGGGAGAGTTAGAAACTTTCCTCAGAACTCGCACGCATGTGTTTTGCGAGGCAGTTCTTGAAGGTGGAACTGTTGCAGTTCTCTGGCCGCCAGCGTTCTGGTTGGGCCTCAACGCGGATAAGTTCAGATGTACGGACGTCCTACTCAAGCGGGCTAAGCCAGCGTTCCCCTTCCCTGCCATCGGCTGCCCAGCCTTCAACTTCACCATCGTCCGAACGAATCTGGTACCAGAAGTACCCGTCAGCGGCCTGGGGTCCAGCTACGACGGTAAACGTCTGGTTCGTCCTGGCGCGGGAAACGATTGTCGAGCCGACGCCGGGCAGGGCGCGTACGGTCAACTCGCCGTTGAGCGTGACGATGACCCGATCGCCGATGATAGGGGAACGGTCAATGGGGCGAACCTCACCGACATTAGGGGAGATCCAGTCGTCGATTCCCTGACCCCCGGCCACCCAGCCGACGGTGCCCTGACTGTCATCGACTTTCCACCAGATATATCCGTCAGAACTTACGGGACCTTCCAAGACGACAATCCGTTTGCCTTGGGCCAGGAGCGTGACGGCCGGGGATCTGACCGTGGGCTGTTCGCGCACGTTCAGTCCGCCGGGGACCGTGATACGCGCCGGTTCACCGATAGTCAGGGGATTGCGGACGAAGACCGTCGGAGTAGGAGAAGGAACAGCTGTTTGTGTCGGGCTGGGGGCTGTAGGCGGGGACACTGTCGGTGTTGGCAGATCCGGTACGGGAGTGTCTTGGGCAGGCGCAACGACCGGCAGTTCCCTGGTGGGCGTTGGGCGGGGTTGAAAGCTGCCGCAAGCCAGAAGCGGGACGATCCAGAGGAGTGACATGCCGAGCAGGCCGAAGGCGAGGTTTTGCGCGGTCCTTTTTCGGAGGCGGTTGCCAGCTTCCGGCGCGCCGGCAGCTTTTGCGATCCGAACCACGTTGTAGGAAACGGTCTCGGGGCAGCGGCCGGAGGTGTTATGTCTCCACTCTTTGCGATGGTGCCCCGTCTGAATTCCGAAACGACTCTCCGAGTATGAGTCTCTGGTCATTACGATTCGCGTAACTCGACAGCCTTCAGCCAGCGAATGTCCTGAATGTCGGCCAGCTCTTTCAGAACATTAGCAGGCGTCTGCTCGTCAGTGCCCAGCACCATGATCGATTCACCGCGCGGTGCTCGACGCCCTACGTGCATGAAGCTAATATTCACGTCGGACCGGCCCAGAAGGGTACCTACTTTTCCGATCATTCCAGGTCGGTCCGTATGCGAAGCAAGCAGAAGGTTTCCCGCGGCTGGAAACTCCACCCAAAGATCGTTCACAGCCACAAATTTCAATTCGTCCAATAAGACAGTTCCCAGAACGGAGTTCGTTCCGCTCGCGCTGGTAAGCCGCAGTGTAATCATACTCTCATAGCGTTCGTGTTTCGGCATCTTGCGTTGAACGATCTCGATGCCGCGACTGCGGGCCATCAGTTCGGCGTTTACCAGGTTTACCCGTTCCTCCACGATATCGGACAGAACGCCGCGAATCGCGGATGCCACGATATAGGCCATGTCAAATGCGGTTACAGGACCGTGACCGGTAATCTCCAGCCTACTGATTCCCTCTTCATCCATCTGACGCAAAAAACGTCCCATTCGTTCGGACAGATCTATGTAGGGAATGATTGTATTCAGTGCGGTGGGGGGCAGGATGGGGGCATTTACTGCGTGAAGGGCCGGTCTTCCTTGCAATATGTCCAGCACCTGAACTGCAACATCCTCAGCCACCCTGTCCATTGCTTCGACGGTACTTGCGCCCAGATGGGGGGTGAGAATGATCCTTTCATCGTTTCGTAGAGGACTATCTTCAGGGAGGGGCTCGGTGTCAAATACGTCGAGTGCGGCGCCGCCGATGTGACCGCATGCGACGGCAGCGGCGAGCGCCTTCTCGTCGATGACTCCCCCGCGGGCTACGTTCAGAACGCGGGCGCCCTGTTTCAACTGCTTCAGCCTGTCTGCGTCGAGGAGGTTGCGCGTGGCATTGGTTAGAGGCACGTGCATGGTGAGAAAATCCACCAAGGGCAGCATCTCATCGAGAGAAATAAGCGTTACGTGCCTCTGCGAGGCGTACTCCTGGCTAACGAACGGGTCGTATGCGTAAACCTTCATCCCCAGTGTGAGTGCAAATTGCACCACTTCCTGAGCAATTCGACCCAGCCCAACGATACCGAGTGCCTTGCCCCTAACTTCCGTACCGACGAATGCGCCGCGATCCCACATTATCGCGCGCACGTTTCGGTCGGCCTGAGGTATATTGCGGGCTAGAGCCATCAACATGGCGATCGTATGTTCGGCGGCAGCGACGGTATTGCCTGTCGGCGTGTTTACGACGGTCACGCCGGCCCGGGTCGCGGCCTCGACATCAATGTTGTCCACGCCGGTGCCGGCCCGTCCGATGGCCTGCAGCCGCCTTCCCGCTCCTATCAGGTCGGACGAGACCTGCGTGCTGCTGCGTACAAGGAGCGCATGGTAGTTGGGAATCCGGGCGAATAGCTCCTCCGATGAAAGATCCGTGCAGATGTCAACGGCAATGCCGTCGGCGTCAAACAGGGGCTGGAGACCCCTCTTTGACAGCTTGTCGCTCACCAATACTTTGAGACTCTTGGACATTACTACCTTCTCTGTGCGAGCCGGCCGGCCACAGCCGATTTGCGACTTTCGAACAAGATGAAACGGTACTTCGCCCTCGGTCGGGGCCGGCGCCGACGCGTCGGGCCTACGCCGTTCGAAGAAGCCTGTGCTTACATTTCCTCGGGCGCGCTCATGCCCATGAGGTTCAGGACCCTGGACAGAGCGACCTTAGCAGCCAGGACGAGCAACAGCCTCGCCCGCGCCAGTTGCTGGGGCACGTCAGAATGCAGAACCTGACAGTTTTCGTAGAACACGCTGAAAGTCTTGGTCAGGTCCTCGGCATAGTAGGTGAGATTGTGCGGTGACAGCCGATCGACCGCCAACTCGATCTGTTCTTCCATTTCCAACATGCGACGAATCAGGGTCAGTTCCGCCGGGTCACTGAGGAGACTCACTATTTCAGCAGCGTCATCGGGAATCTCCTCGGGACTCTGATGTCCGCTCCGTGCAGCCCTCTGCAGGAGAGAGCAGATGCGGGCGTGCCCGTACTGCACATAGTAGACACGGTTCTCGTTCTTTCGTTGTACGGCGAGGCTCATATCAAAATCGATGCTGCGTTCGGGGCTGGTCGTCAGCAACATGAATCGGACTGCATCTGGCCCGACCTCTTCGACGACCTCGCGCACGGTCAGGATATCGCCTGAGCGCTTGCTCATTTTGACTTCCTGGCCGTCCCTGATCAACTTTACCAAGTTGTACAAAAGGATCTTCAGACGTTCCGGGTCCAGCTCCAGAGCCCGCATTACGGCCCCCATACGGGGAATGTGTCCCTGGTGATCGACTGCCCAGACGTTGATCACACGGTCAAATTTACGGCGTACAAACTTGTCGTAGTGATAGGCAATGTCGCTTGCGAAATAGGTTGGCGCTCCGTTGGACCGCACGACCACTTCATCTTTTTCGTTGCCAGGATAGCTGCTGGCCAGGAACCAGAGCGCCCCATCCCGTTTGATGACCTCGCCCCTATCGGAAAGCTGCTCCAGAAGCTGATCAACCAACCCCTCGTCATACAGGCTCTTCTCGCTGAACCAGCGGTCGAAGGTAACACCCATCGACGCAAGCTCATCTTCGATGTCGTGCACGACAATCTCACGTCCGTCTTGGCGCAATTCGGCCCTGGCTTCGCTTGGCTCCAAGTGGGCGAGGCGGTCTCCTCTGCGTTCTCTGACCAACTTGGCATAGTCGTGAAGATAGGCCCCCTGGTACCCGCCTTCCGGAATTTCCAAATTGCGCTTTGTCAGTCCGTCCAACTCTTCGCAGAGTTGAATGTAACAAACGTAAAGGCTCTCGATGAAGAGTTGAAACTGCGTGCCACTGTCGTTAACGTAGAATTCTCGTTGTACGTCGTAGCCGGCCGCTTCCAAGACGTTGGCAAGTGCGTCGCCAAGGACGGCGTTGCGGCCGCCCCCGTAGTGCAGCGGCCCCGTTGGGTTGGCGCTGACATATTCGACCTGCCATCTCTGGCCCTTGCCGCGGTCGACGGCGCCAAAAGAAGCCCCCTGTTCGAGGATCGACAACACACTCTGTTGCAGCCAATTCTGGTGGAGGCGGATATTGATAAATCCAGGCCCAGCCAGCTCGACGCTACCTACGAGTCCGCCCGTTGGGATGTTATCGACGACTGACTGTGCGATCTGGCGCGGGTTGGCTCTCTGGCCGGATGCCTTCTTGATGGCGGAGGTGGCGAGGAGGGCGAAGTTGGAACTGTAGTCGCCGTGATCTGATTGATTTGGGCGTTCGATTTCAACCGGAGGAAACTCTATCGCTGGCAAGTTGCCGGACGACTGCGCGCTTGCAACTGCTTCTGTGACGATTTGCCGAATCTGGTCTCGAATCATGGTCTACTTCCCGAATAGCCAGCATTGAACAGAGCGCAGTACAAAGGAAACCCACGTCCTGGTCCGTAAAGCGCGGCGCCGGCTCATTGCATCAGTACTTGTTGAAGTGGCAGCTCCTCCATATCGTACCAGTTCGGCCCGGCTTCGACATCCACCCTTAGAGGTACGTTCAACTCGAAAGCCGATTCCATTTCCTTGCGTACAAGTGGGGCAACTACGTTCAGTTCCTCGTGAGGTACTTCGAGGACCAGTTCATCATGGACCTGCAGTAGCATTTTGGCCTTCAGATCCTGATCAAGGAGGCACTTGTGGAGGTTACTCATGGCCAGTTTGGTTATGTCAGCGGCCGTCCCCTGGATAGGGGCGTTGATCGCCTGTCGTTCGAGCGCCTGCCGCTGATTGAAGGGCAGATTTCCTTGCAGCTCATGAAAGATTCGTCTGCGGCCCAGCAGCGTCTCGACGAATCCCTCTTCGACCGCCTTCCGAATCGTGTCATCTATGTACTGGCGCACGTTGGGATAGGTCGCGAAATACTGGTCCAGAAACTGCTGGGCCTCGGTTGGATCCATGTCTGTGCGGCTGCTGAGGCCGAAGGCGCTGACACCGTAAATGGTGGCAAAGTTGATTGTTTTGCCCAGCCCGCGCTGATCGTAAGTGACCTGATCCAGGGGCACATCAAAGAGCAGCGAAGCGGTCACGGCGTGAATGTCCTGCTCCTGACGGAAGGCCTCAATGAGACGTTCTTCCTCGGCAATGTGGGCCAAGATTCTCAGTTCAACCTGGCTATAGTCGGCTGCCAAAAGCAGGCAACCTTCCTCGGCTTCAAAGGCCTTGCGGATTTCGCGCCCGCGCTCGGTACGAATGGGAATGTTCTGCAGGTTGGGACCGTTGCTGCTGAGGCGGCCCGTTGCGGCGCCTGCCTGACTGTAGTTGGTATGTACGCGGCCGGTGCTGCTGTTGACAAGCCCGCCCAGCGTATCGACATAGGTTCCCCGCAGTTTTTCGAGCTGGCGCTGCTCAAACAGCAGGTCCAGGAACTGGTTTTGCTCAGGCGACAGTTGGGCCGTGGACGCCTTCAGTTTGTCCAATTCTCCGGCCGCAGTGCTGACAAATCCTGACTTTGTCTTCTTGAGTCCTTTGGCAGGGAAGGCCAGTTCATTGAACATTACGTTGCTGAGCTGCTGCGTACTGCGAAGATTGAAGTCGTGTCCGACGATGCCTTTCAGAAGCAGATCGATTTCGTGCAATCGAGTGACCAGCCTCTTGGAAAGTTCGGCCAGGAAATCGGTATTCAGGCGAATCCCGGCCATCTCCATGTCAGCAAGGACAGGCAGGAGGGGCAGTTCAATCTCCTCGTAGAGCTTCCACAGTGTGTCACTGGCCTCTTTCAAGCGGGGTGCGAGAGCCTCCCACAGGTGAATTGTGGCGTCCACGTCGGCGCCGCAGTAGCCGGTGACGCGATCGATGTCCACCTCTGCGATCGAGATCTGATTGCGTCCCGATCCGATCAACTCGGAAATCTCTGTCATCGTCCAGCCAAGTTCGGTCTCAGCCTGACTCTTGAGACCTATCGAACGGCTGGCGGGGTCCAGCAGCCAGGCGATGGTCATCGTATCGTGAATCGGGCCCTCTACCTGAAGTCCGTGCCGCCGGCAGACAACCAGATCGTATTTCCCGTTATGCGCGACTTTGGGCAGATTCTCGTCCTCAAACCAGGGCTGAATTGCATTGCGTACGGCGTCCCAAGGCAGTTGCTCCCCTTGGCGGTGCGCGACGGGAATATAGCAGCCTTTACCCTTGGCCCAGGCGATACCCAGCCCCACCAGGTCTGCCGCCATCGGATCGCGGCCGGAGGTCTCGACGTCAAAGGAAAGGATTTCCGCCTCTTTGAGCTCCTCACACAACTCGTCCAATTCATTCCGAGTTTGAATGCACCTGTATGTGTGCTCGCCGGTTGAACTGGCTGAAGGCCGCCAACCCGAGGAAGCAAAAGCGATCTCTGAATCGGCGAATAGGGTTGACTGTGCGGGCTCGGTGTCAGCTTCAATCGACCGGCCCTCGCCATTGCCAAGGAATCCGCCCTCGCCCAACTGATCCAGCTCGCGCTGAAGGCTGCGAAAGTCCAGCTCTTCGAAGATGCGGCGCACAGCGCCACCATCGTACTGCTGGAGGCGGAAGGCATCGGCATCGAAGGTGACGTCCACATCACAGACGATGGTCATCAGCCGCTTGTTGCGCCAGACGTCATCCTCTGCATCGCGCAGATTCTGCTGCGACTTGGGTCCCCTGATTTCGTCGATGTGTGCGTACAGTTCGTCAAGAGAACCGTACTTCTTAAGGTATCGAATGGCAGTCTTTTCGCCCACACCCGGCACACCGGGGATATTGTCGGAGCTGTCGCCCACCAAGGCCTTCATTTCGAGGAACTGGTCAGGGTCGAGGCCGCCGTAACGGTCGGCAACTTCGGCGACGCCGAAGGGTAGGGTAGTCGGGGAAGGGCCGCCCGATGTGTAGAGGACTTTCACCTTGTCGGCGACCAACTGGAACATGTCACGGTCGCCGGACAGGATCAGGACGTCGTGTCCTTCGCCGGCAGCTTGACGGGCAAGCCCGCCCAAAATGTCGTCGGCCTCGAAGTTCTCGAGCGTCAGGATTGGAATCTTCAAGGCTTCCAGGACCTGTTCGATGCGATCCATTTGGGGTCGCATTTCATCGGGCATGGCGTCTCGGGTCGCCTTGTACTCGACGAACTCTTCGTGGCGAAAGGTGTCGCCCTTGTCAAATGCGACCGCTACACCGTCAGGCCGGTATTCGCGCAGAACGCTGAAGAGCTTGCGAAAAAAGCCAAACACCGCCGTGGTGGGCTCCCCGCGGGAGGTAACCAAGGGTGTCTTGACACCAAAAAAGGCCCTAAATGCCTGGGAATGCCCATCAATCAGGAGGTAGGTCGACACTGTTATTCACCCATTTGACCTGACTGCGCCCCGCCATTCCCTGTACGCGGCGAGCGCAGACTCAAAGATAAACGCAGCTCTTTTGTGCTTCGAGGGATAGAGCGCCTACTTTTCGATCACCAACTGGCCGCTGGACACCAGCTCACTTATCTGGCCGAAGTCCAGGATTGATCGCAGAGTGCGCATCTTGCGGCCAGCATCTAGACGATACTGGCCGGTAGGAAGTTCCAAAATAAAGTTCCTCTGGCTGCGGTTGGCAAGGACAATCACGTCCTTCGGATCTTCCAGCCAGGTTATGTCATCGTAACTACGCTTTGACACGGCATCGTTCCTTTGACCCAGGATTCGGCACTTCAGAGTACCGGGCTGCGCCATGAAGTTGGGCCAACAGCACACGGCTTTGGGCCCAACCAGATGTTCGCCCTATTGCAATAATTGTACAGGCGCCATCAGTATTTGACAAGGTTCTTTGGTGGTAATGGCCTGGCCGATCTGCGCCCAAGATGCAAGCGAGCGGAGCGCGCCTTCGATGATTCATAGAGTCCGACTGCTGCCACTAGCGCGTAACCGCAGGCGTAAAAGGCAAGGAAGGGCAAATTCCACCACTGGCCGTGGATGGCGGCGAGGTAGCAGCCAGTGCCGGCATAGACGGCAAGGGTCAACTCGACTGCGACAAGCGGCTCCAAGTCGAGGGCATAGCCGCTGCGGTGCCAGGTGTCGGCACTGCCTTCGACATTGAACTTCGGCGTCCGCAAGAAAGCCCCTCCCTTACCGAAGATCGCCTGCCAGGCGGCGAGCGAATTACTGAGCGAAAGCCCCATCCCAAGGAGCATGAGAAAGGGCAAACGGGCCCAGCGACGCATCCAGTCCTGTGGATGAAGACGACGCTGCGCAAGCGCATACAGTGCCGGAGGTCCTACGGAAACCAGGCTCAAGTAGGCAAGAGGCCAATAGGCCTGGCTGCCAAACAGCATGAGAAGAGGGGTAACGAGGAGCAAGAGCAACAAGAGCGGGTGGATCAGATAGCCGCCCAGGTGGACGTATGCGGCAGTCCTCTTCACGGATGACCAGCCACCCCGCCAGACCGAGGGCGCCAGCTTGCGCAGCGTCGCCACACTGCCCTTTGCCCAGCGGAACTGCTGCCGCTTGAAGGCGAGAAGTTGGGGCGGAAGTTCGGCAGGGGCTTCTACGTCGTCCAGATACACGCCCTGCCAGCCTGCCAACTGGGCCCGGTAGCTCAGGTCGAGGTCCTCGCAGAGTGTGTCGTCCTGCCAGCCGCCAACTGCCTGGTCTTCGATACAGGCCCGCCGCCACACTCCGGCGGAACCGTTGAATCCAAATGGCAGCCCAACGGAATGGCGCGCCGCCTGTTCGACAACAAAGTGACCGTCGAGGGCGAGTGCCTGAGCCTTTGTCAACACCGAGTATCGTTCGTTGAGATGGGTCCAACGTGTTTGGACGAATCCGACATTCTGTCCGGCGTTTTCGAGAAAGGTGGGTACCGTACTTTTCAGAAAGGCTGGCAGTGGTGCGAAGTCTGCGTCGAATACTGCGATGAACTCACCTTTGGCCTGGTGCAGACCCTCCTTCAGTGCGCCTGCCTTGAAGCCGCGCCGGTCGCTGCGGTGCAGGACTTGAACATCGACGCCCTGGCTGCGCCAGAATTCTGCACGGTTTTCGGCGATGGCAGTGGTACCGTCGGTTGAATCGTCGAGAACCTGGATCTGCAAGCGATCGGAGGGATAGTCGAGAGTTGCGCAAGCGTCAATGAGACGTCCGACTACGTGAACTTCGTTGTAGACCGGCAGTTGGACAGTCACAGAAGGCCAGTTGAAGCCCTTGCTGGGCAAATTGCCTAAAGGAGAATCGATAGGGCGTGCGGTCGACTTCCGCAGCAGCCTTTCCTCGCGCAATTTCAGCAAGGTGAGAATAAGCGCTTGAAGGCCGTAGATGGCGAGACCGGTCGCGCCGACCAGATATAGGATCTGCAGACTCGCCAAGAACAGTACATTCAGCACTTCTTACTCCCCAAATTGGCGGGACCGATGTCTGATATGGTTACCATGTGCTCTAGCCAGCCTCTCCTGGAATCTGCGCTGGTTGGCCTCGGGTTGGCGGCATTCAGCAACCCATTGCCAGCAACTGCTTGGTCTATTGCCGCGGCTTTACGCAAAAACGCCGACGTTCGCCGCCGGCCTCGTCAGCATTCCTGAGAATAGTTCAGAACGGCATAAAACGGCGCGAGGTCTTGAATCATAAAGGGCCTCGCGCCGCTCTTGAGTAAGGCGAAATTGGACGCCCTAGCTCAGTATTCGCCAATGTGCCAGCCACCTACTCCTGCTCAGCCTCTTCCTCTTTGCTCTGGGTGATGACCTGGTCGGCCAGGTGGCTGGGTACGGGTTCGTAGCGGCCGAATTCGATCGTGTAGATGCCGCGTCCCTGTGTCATGGAACGCAGATCGGTGCCGTAGCGCAGTATCTCGGCAAGCGGGATCTCGGCATTGATGATGGCGCGGTTGTTTCGGTTCTCCATCCCCAATACGCGGCCACGGCGGTTGTTGAGATCGCCCATCACATCGCCCATGAATTCGTCCGGGACGGTCACGCGCATGGTGTAGATCGGCTCCAACAGGACCGGGCGGGCCTCCTGCATTGCGATTTTGAATACTTCGCGGCCAGCAGTCTGGAAGGCAATGTCCTTGGAGTCGACGGGATGGTGCTTGCCGTCGAAGACGATGGCCTTGACGTCTACGATCGGGTAGCCGGCGATCACACCTTGATCGAGAATCTGCCTGATGCCTTTTTCGATGGAAGGGATGAAGACGCTGGGGATCGAGCCGCCAAAGACCTCGCTGTCGTAGGCGAAGCCGTCGCCGCGGTCCAGCGGCTCTACGCGCAACTCGACGTCGGCAAACTGGCCCGCGCCGCCGGTCTGTTTCTTGTGGCGGTAGTGGGCGCTGGCGGTGCGGGTTACCGTCTCCTGGTAGGGCACTCTCGGCATGGCGGTGTCGACCTTGACGCCGAACTTGGAGTCCAGACTCCTGATGGCGACATCGATGTGCGTGTCGCCCATGCCCTGCAAAATGTTCTGCTTTGTGGCCTGGATATACTCGACCTGAAGCGTCGGATTTTCCTCGGCCAGGGCCTGCAGTCCCTGACCCATTTTGGCGCTGTCGGCCTTGGTCGCCGGCATCACGGCCACGGAATAGAGAGGCCTTGGGTATTCGGGGGGCGAAACGACAAGCTGCTGCTCGCTGAGGGTATCCGAAGTCTTCAGCCCATCCATTTTTGTCAGAACACCTATGTCGCCTGCAGTGAGCACAGTCGCGGCGTCCAATTCCTTTCCACTGACGTGGAACAGATTTTGCAACTTCACGTTCTCTCCAGAACGCTGAATCGTCGCCCCTTTGTCGACAACAAGCGAGCCTGAAAATATGCGAACGTAACTCATGCGACCCACATATCGGTCGACGATGGTCTTGAAAACATAGGCGACAAGTGGTCCGTCCACGACGCCGGACAGCTCCAGGAGATCTTCACCGCCGTTGGGAACGGAACTAACGACGTCTGCCGGGGAGGGCACGTAGCTTGTAAGCGCCCGCGCCAAGCTGAAGAGTCCGATATTCTGGATGGCGCTGCCACAGAAGACAGGTACAATCTGGCCATCCTGCACGCCTTGTTTCAGGCCCTGCCGCACCTCGTCTTCGGTCAGCTCTTCGCCCTCAAGATACTTCATGATCAACTCGTCGTCGGTCTCGGCGGCGGCGTCGACGAGGTTCTGCCGGGCCTCCTCTACCTCGTCCTCCATGTCGGCGGGGATATCGGCGACGGTCGCATCCGGGCCCAAGTATGCCTTCATATCCACCAAGTTGACGATTCCTTCGAATTCCTCGCCTGCCCCGATGGGCAGTTGGAACGGCAGAATCGTTCCAGAGAATACATCGGTAGCGCTTGCCAGCGCGTTGGCAAAGTTGGCGTTTTCCCGGTCCATTTTGTTGACAAAAATCAGTCGGGGCTTTTCGACTGCATCCAGCTGTTCCCACGCCAGTTCCGTGCCGACTTCAACGCCTGCCACCGAGTCGAGAAGCACGAGGCCGGCCTCCGAAATGGAAAGCCCGCTGATCACTTCGCCCACGAAGTCCAAGTAACCGGGCGTGTCGACAAGGTTGAGCCTGGTCTCCTGAAATTCCACCGGAACGACGGAAAGGTTTATGGAAATGCCGCGCCGCTGTTCTTCAACGTCCCAATCTGAGGCAGTGGAACCGTCCTCGACACGTCCGACACGGCTGGTGCCGCCGCTGTTGAACAAGAGGGCTTCAACCAGGGAAGTCTTACCGGAACTTCCGTGCCCAAGAACTGTGATATTGCGAATCTTGTCAGTCGAAAACTCGGCCATGAATCCTCCTCACACCTGTCTGCTAAGACCTCAAACTGGCATTGGATCTTTCTTCGGTTGCTGAAACAGTAGCGGCAGTTGCCGAGCAGATCGGGCCTGCCGCGATTTGTTAATTGTCAAAAAGACAGTGGCTTGCAGCCGGATGACATTTTATCTTTTTTCGCAGCATATGTCAATGAAATCGCATGTTGAATCATGTCGTACGCATATTATTGGTAGGGAACTTGAGGGAGATAGTCAGTTGTCCAGCCGGCGCGGAAACTTTCGGCAAAGATGCTGGTTTGGGGGCTCTTCAGTCTGCGTAAGAAGCTGTTTGAAAAGGGTCAATTGGGTGCCAAGCGGCGTACCATGAGACGAATCATAGCGATATGGATAAAGGCGACACTGCTTTCGGGCAGTCGTTCATAGTCTTTACAGAGGCGACGATTGAGGC
>DAOUHY010000131.1:0-4767 GCA_034428435.1 Caldilineaceae bacterium
AGCGCCGCCGACTTCTTCATCGACCTCCACAGCGCCGGAATCGTCGGCGACATCCCCACACTGGCTGGCTATGTCCACAGCGATGATGACGTAGGCCGTCGCTCCCTCGCCGGAGCCCGTGTCTTCGGCGCGCCCGTACTTTGGGGCCATCCACCGCCCGTGCCCCCCGGCCGTAGCATCTCCGCGGCCACCGACCTCGGCGTGCCCTGCCTCTACACCGAAGCCGCCGGCGCCGGCCGCGCCCGCCCCGAAGACGTTGACTGTTTCACACAGGGCGTCCTCAACGTCATGCACCACCTCGACATGCTCGCAGGCGACCCCGCCCCTGTACCACCCGCCCAGCACCTCATCGGCGACGGCAACATGGACGAAGTCATGTCCGCCCCCATGGCCGGCTACTTCCGACCCCGTGTCCAACTCCTGCAGGAAGTCCAGACAGGCCAGCTCGTCGGCACCATCCACGACCCCCTCGGCACCCTCCTCGCCCAACTGCACGCCGAAAGCGACGGCATCGTCATCATGCGCCGCGGCGTCCACCGCGTCCTCGCCGGCGACGGCCTCATCCACCTGACCAACCGCGCCGAATAACACTAACCACTGACCACTGCCCTTCACCATCCAAGAGCATACCCATCCCGCCGCGGGTCCGCACCGCCCATAAACCCGCCGCTCTCAGGATCGACCATAATACCCTGCCCGCCCCCAACCTCCGCGTTCCAGGGCCCCAGCCTGTTCAACTGGTGGCCCATCTGCGACAGCTCCAGCAGGACATCCTCACCAATCCGCGTCTCAACGTCCACCTGCGTACCCGGCGACGTCGCCTTCACCCGCGGCGCCTCGATCGCGGCCTGTATGTTCAAATCATGATCGATGACGTTCATGATCATCTGCGGCGTCGTCTGCAAAATCCCGTAACTCCCCGGCGTTCCGATCAGAAAACGCAGCCCCTGCTCGTCCCACACCTGCGCCGGCGACATGCACATCTCGATCTTCCGCCCCGGCGCAATCACATTCGGGCTCTGCGGATCGCCGTCAAACCAGTTCAGGAAATTGTTCAGCGCAATCCCCGTTCCCGGTACGACCACCGCCGACCCAAATCCTGCCCCCAGGCTCTGTGTAATCGCCACCGCGTTGCCCGCCGCGTCGATCGCGCTGAAATGCGTCGTGCACTCGGTTCGCATCCACCGCCGCGGGTCCCCTGCCAGCACCTCGTCCTCCATCTTCTCCGACGTATACCGTTCACCGCCCGAAGGGCGCGCCTTCGAGCCGATCTCTGCCCGGCGCTGCGCCGCGTACTCCTTCGACAGCAGACCCGCCGTGGGCACGTCCTCAAGCCCCGTATACTCGGCCCTGTCCGCCTGCGCCAGCTTCGCCGCCTCGATAAACCGGTGCAACGTCCCCGCACGGTTGTGGCCCATCTCCGCCACGTCGAAGCCCTCCATGATGTTCAGCGTCTCCAGGTACTGCACCGCCTGGCACGGCGGCGGCGGCGCATACACACGAAATCCCCTGTATGACACCGAAACCGGCTCCTGCCACTCAACCGCAAAATCCTCCAGGTCCCGGTGCGTGATCAGCCCCCCATTCTCCTCCATGTAACGAACAAGCTTGTCCGCAATCTCGCCCCGGTAAAAGACATCGGCCCCGCCCTCGGCAATGGCGCGCATGCTCTTCGCCAGATCCGGCTGCACCATCAGCTCACCCGCAACCGGTGCCCGGCCATGCGGCAAATACGCCTCCACCGTCGCCGGGTACTTCAGCATCTCCGGCACGTTGAAATCCGTGAACTCGGCGTTCTTCACCGTCAGCGGAAAACCATGCTCCGCATACTCGATCGCCGGCTCGAAGACCGTGGCCGCATCCATCGTCCCGAACCGCTCCAGCGCCGCCAGCCACCCCCCGCACGACCCCGGCACCAGCGGCGAACGCGGCCCCCGCACCCGGCTCTCCGCATCGCCCACCTCTTCAAACGTCGCCCCATACGGCGCACGCCCCATATAGTCCAGGATCGTATGCTCCTGCTCCCGCGCCGAGTAGATATGCATGTACCCGTCGCCCCCCAGCCCCGACATGTATGGCTCGACCACATTCAGCGCCGCCGCCACCGCCACAATCGCGTCAATCGCGTTGCCGCCTTCCATCATTATCCGCACCCCCGCCAGCGAAGCCAGCGGATGCGCCGAAGCGATCATGCCTCGCCGGCCCGTCACCGTCGAGCGATGAACGATTCCCTTGGCAGAAAAGGACATCGGTTCTCTCCTTGAAACTGGTTTTTGGGTTCTCTGTTTCTTGAATGTACGTTCTTGATGAGGAGTAGCTCTATTTGGAACCGGTTTCTTGCAATCCAGTTCCCGCCCTTAAGTGCTCGTCGATGTTTCTCAGATCAGCGATTTGCGGGCGCAAATTGCCTTTCCCCGCAGGGCCGCGCAGCTGAACCAAGAAGACCCAATACGCCCCTGGTGTTCTTCGCGGGATCGAAGGGTTTTGTCTCTGACAATCTTCAAGCGAGGAGCATCCCTGACAGGCCTGCAGACATTCCCCTATTGCGGAATCATGAGCGGCCTTCCCTAATGTCAGTGGACCCTACTCCTCCCACACCAACAGCACGCCCATCGCCTCCGCCAACCGTCCATACAGCAGATCGAACGCCTCTTTGGCCTCCTGATAGGGAAAACGATGGCTGACCAGCGGCTCCACGCGGATGCGCCCTTCCCGCATCAGTTCTACCGTCCGCGCCAGCAAATACTCCGGCGGATCCTCGCCGTAATAGCCCCCAATCAGACGCCTCCGCTGGATCTTGCCCGCGTCCAGCGGCAACGGCTGCCCGTGGTACAACCCGATCAAATGCAGCGTTCCCCCGACGCACACCATCTCCTGCGCCTGCGCAAACGACTTCAGCCCCGGCGCACCGCCCACACACTCAAACACGATGTCCGCGCCCCGCCCGTCTGTCAGTTCCATCACCCGCTCCACAGGGTCCGTCTCATTGACGTCGATAGCGTGGTCCGCGCCGAAAATCAGGCCCATCTGACAGCGCTTCGCGATCGCATCCACAACGATAATCTGCTCACAAAGATGCTGCCGCACCCCCTGCAGCACCAGGTTGCCCACCAGCCCCTGCCCCATGATAACGATCGTATGACTGGGCCGGATCCCCGGCGACGCCGCCCACGTAACCCCACTCTTCGCCAGCGGCAGAAAAGTAGCCTCCTCAAACGAAATGTCGTCCGGAATCGGCCACACACGCGGCCCGATATTCGAGTCCACCGGCTGCACCACATACTGCGCATGCGGCGCCACCGCCATCACCCGGTCCCCCGGCTCAAACTTCTGCGCCGCCTCGCTCCCCACCGCGTCAACCACGCCCGCAAGCGAGTAACCCATGATCGCCGGATTGATCGCCTCCTCATGCATATAACGCCGCAGGATCTCCGACCCCCGGCTGATCAGACTGACCTTGCTCCGCACCCGCACCTCATTCGGCCCCACCGGCGGTGTCGGGACCTCTTCCAGAACGATATTTCCAAATCCCTCGGGCTTGGTTACGCGTATCATGCTCTGCTCCTCGCTTTCCCGGAAACCGACGCTGTTCGAATGGAGTTCATCCCGGACCTCCAAAGCAAAATTCATACTAGCACCAAAGGTACATACGCGTAAACGCCCCTTTTCCATCCGCCCCATCCCAAAACGGCAACGACCCCTCCCACACCCCCGGCAACAACCAAGCCTCGGTCAGGTCACGAAGCAAGCTCACCCGGACCAAATGGCTTCACTCTCTCCTCGCCTTTGGGCGGTCGGGCCTATTCGGCCCTCCCTTGTGCGGGGGCTCCGCCCCCGCAACGCCCCCTCTCCTACACCCTCCCTAGCCGACCTGGTGCCGATATTCGTAACAGGTGCCCAGTCGAAGGAGTTTCCCAACCCACGTCCCGCAGTCCCAGCAAATGCCCGTAGGGGCACCTCTTGTGGGTGCCCTCGCTCCCATCCCACTCTGGACCGCATAACCTGCGTTCACTGACAAAGATTGCAATCTGAAGAACCAATATAGTAGAGTACTCCCTACGCAAACCCGCTTCAATCTCGCAGGAGGCCTGCCCAATGCGCCGTCCCAACTTCCTCATCATCTACACCGACCAGCAACGCTGGGACGGCCTCGGCGTCAACGGCAATCCCGACATCCACACGCCCCACCTCGACAGACTGGCAAACCAGAGCGTCAACTTCGACCGCTGCTTCGTCCAGAACCCCGTCTGCATGCCCAGCCGCCTCAGCTTTCTCACCGGGCAATATCCCTCCACCCTCGGCATCACCCACATGGGCGTGCCCGTGCCCGAAGATACCGTCACCCTGCCCCGTCTCCTCACCCCCTACGGCTACCGCTCCGCCAACATCGGCAAACTCCATTTCCAGCCCCACGCCAACCGCGATCACCGTACCCATCACCCGCCCTACGGCTTCGACCACCTGGAAATCTCCGACGAGCCCGGCTCCTACGAAGATGCCTACCGCGCCTGGGTACGCCGCCTCGCCCCCGACCAGCTCCCCCACGTCAGCCTCGGCCAGGCCCCCATGTCCGAGATCTGGCAGGCGGCCATGGGAATTGAGGACGGGATCGAACACCCGGCCGAACGCTTTCCCATAAAACCTCTCGCCTCCCGCTGCCGCGACGACATGACCCACACCGCCTTCGTCGCCGAGCAGTCCATCGAGTTTATGCGCCACCAGGCCCGCACCGGCCAGCCCTTCCTCTGCGTCGCCGGCATCTACTCC
>DAOUHY010000132.1:0-4907 GCA_034428435.1 Caldilineaceae bacterium
GCGTAACACTCTGCTGCAGGCCGCCCCGCTCGGCATCCTTGCCGGCGCCCAGACCATCCTCATGCTCACCGGCGGCATCGATCTGTCCGTGACCATGATTGCAACCGGCTCCGCCTACGTCGCCGCCAACCAGTCTTCTGAAGGCGCCGCTGTCGCCATCCTTTTGGGCGTCCTGGTCGGTCTGGTCGTCGGCAGTGCAAACGGTGTCGGTGTCGCTGTCTTCCGCGTCAACCCGCTGATCATGACCCTGGCCAGGTCCGGCATTCTGCTCGGCCTCTTCACCGCCTGGGCACAGACCATCCTGCAGGGCTCAACGCAGATGGGTCCCTTCCTCAAACTGATTGGTGGCGGCTCTTTCCTGGGCAATCGCATCCCCTACAGTGTCGTCGTCTGGGCACTGATCGCCGGGGGACTGATCTGGCTCCTCAGGCGCACCGGCTGGGGACGCCTCCTCTATGCCATCGGCGATAACGAGGTAGCCGTGCGCCTCGCCGGCGTGCGCGTCTGGCAGGTGCGCATCACCGCCTATATCGTTGCCGGCGTCCTTGGCTCCATCAGCGGCATCCTTCTCGGCGGCCGCACCGGCGCCGTCGACCTCCAGCTTGCCAACGCCTTTCTCCTGCCCTCCGTGGCCGCAGCCGTAATCGGCGGCACCTCCATCTTCGGTGGCGTCGGTGGCTACGCAGGCACCATCCTCGGCGCGCTCATTCTCAGCGTCCTGAATTCGATGCTCACCTTCCTCAACGTCGGCCAGGCCATCCAGCAGGTCGTCTACGGCACCATTGTCCTGGCACTGGCATGGGGCTACGCCGGTCTCACGCGCAGGGCTTGAACGCAGCGACTGTCGGCCGGCAACTGTATCTGGCTGTACAACCAATTCTATGAGGTGAAATGATGAGCGTCTCTAACGTTGCCATAGTCGGAACCGGTTTCATGGGCCCCGCCCATACCGAAGGCCTCCGCCGCCTGGGCATCGACGTGGCCGGCATCCTCGGCTCATCCGCCGAGAAATCCCAACGCGCCGCCGCCGACCTCGGCATCCCCAAAGCATACCGCGACTTTGCCGACCTCCTGGCCGACGGCGACATCGAGTCCGTCCACATCACATCCCCCAATCGCCATCACTTCGAACAGGCGAGCCAGGCCCTTCAGGCCGGCAAACACGTCCACTGCGAAAAGCCGCTCGCTATGACCTCAGCCGAATCCGGCGCACTCGTGCAGTTGGCCGGCGAGAGCGGACTCGCCGCCGGCGTCAACTACAACATGCGCTTCTATCCTCTCAACTGGGAAGTCCGCTCCATGATCCGGAGCGGCGCCCTCGGCCGCATCCACTCCATCACCGGCAGCTACGTGCAGGACTGGCTCCTCTACCCTTCCGACTACAACTGGCGCGTCCTCAGCGGCGAAGGCGGCAAGCTGCGCGCCGTCGCCGACATCGGCACGCACTGGCTCGACCTCGTCCAGTTCATCACCGGCCTCTCCGTCACCGCCGTCCAGGCCGACCTCCAAACCGTCCATACCACCCGCCAGCGCCCCACCGGCGAAGTCGAGACCTTCTCCGCCAAGGTGCAGGCACCCGACGCCACCGAGTCCATCGACATCGAGACCGAAGACAGCGGCGCCGCGCTCCTCCGCTTCTCCAACGGCGCCCACGGCTCGCTCTGGGTCTCCCAGATAACCGCCGGCCGCAAAAACTGTCTCCGCTACGAGATCGCCGGCAGCGAAGCCTCAGTCGCCTGGAACAGCGAGCAGCCCAACGAGCTCTGGATCGGCCACCGCAACCAGGCCAACCAGCTCCTGCTCCGCGACCCCGGCCTCGTCTCCGAAGCCGCCCTCGCCCACATCGGCTATCCCGGCGGCCACAACGAGGGCTACGACGACTCCTTCAAGCACTCCTTCAAGTCCTTCTACGACTACATCGCCGCCGGCGACCTCAACGCCCCCCAACCCTTCCCCACCTTCGCCGACGACCACAAAGAGATCCTTCTCTGCGAGGCCATCCTCCAAAGCCACCAGCACGAGAAGTGGGTGGAGATCGACGAGTAGAATTGACCCAATTCCGCAGGGCAATTGCATCAAAAACAGTGATATAATAGCCCTGTGCGTGCGCCGTCTAACGGCACAACATCTTGCTCACAAAGTGAGCACGTGACGCGGGAAATCACGTAGGTCAACTTCAATCGCCTGGCACGAAAGGAAAGGTCATAAAGCAGCGAAGTAAAGCGGGAGGGCGAATGAACTACACTGAAACGGCTCCCGCAAGACCTGCACCCTAAGATTAAAGCTATACTGCTTGAATTCTAGTCTCCATCGGGTATAAGCTACGACCATCAGGAAAGGTAGTCGATACCTGATTCATCTAAGCTACGGGGATGGGCACAGGCACTGTAGTACCCGCCAAAGATGACTATCGTTGGCAAAGACCAAAACAAGGAAAACTGCCCGCTCTGACCCGACCTACCCCCGACCTGACCCGACCTGACCCTTCCAGACCCGACGCACTGCCCCCCACCGCCAGCAAACCGGCATGAGTCTGTCGTCTGTTAGAGCAGTGGATGAGCATCGCAGAGAACCTGCCAGAACCGGGAATCGACTCTCGAAACAAAAAAACTGATGCAAAACCGTAACGACAACAAGGACCGGAAGAAAAAAATATCGCCCGACTTTACCCGACTTAAGCCTACTTAACCCGACATGACCCGACATGACCCGACATAAAACGTCCAACTCGCCCCACCAAATCAGAGTACGTACAACTCTCGCACAACCCGCGCCGACAATGGTACGAGAACCCCGGCGCCAGCCAAGCTCAATTCACAGCCCATCACACAAACTGCATGAACTGCAATTCAGACAGCAAGCAAACTCTCGTAAACGCTCGCAATCTCTTGTACAACGCTCATACGAGACAACCTGCACCGGCAAGGCTCCCGTCTCAGCCCATCAGGCAAGTCCCATGAACTGTTGTCCAGACAACACGTAGACGCTCATAAACACTCGTAAACTCCCTACCAACACTCATTTGAGAAAGCCTGCGCAGCATAACCTGGCCGTCTTGCGCCGCTTGGCTCTCAGCCTCCTGTGCAGAGAGAAGGGCGCTAAAATCGTTAGTGCTTCCATCCGTAAACGAGCTGCTTGGAAACCTGTCTATCTCCTGAGAGTGCTCTCCCAATAAGACGCGTACGCCCTGCCCAATTCCTGGTGGTCCCCCACCAAACAAGTGATATAATCTCACTGACCACTGACCACTGACCACTGACCACTGACCACTGACCACTGACCACTGACCACTGCCCACTGACCACTGACCACTGACCACTGACCACTGACCACTGACCGCTAGCGAACGATATCAAGGAGCAACCACCCAAATGATGCAACTAGGCTACGCCAGCGCCATCCTCCCCGACCTCTCCCTCGAAGAGGTCGTCCAATTCACCGCCGACAACGGCTTTAGCACCGTCGAGCTCATGTGCTGGCCCGCCGGCAAAGCCGAGCGCCGCTACGCCGGCGTCACTCACATCGACGTCGTCGGCTTCACCGCAAACGACGCCGCCCGCGTCAACGACCTCGCCTCCTCTGCCGGCATAACCATCAGCGGGCTGGGCTACTACCCCAACCCCCTTACCCCGGACCAGGCCGAAGCCCAGGTCGCCATTGACCACATCAAACGCGTCATCGAGGCCTCCGCACTTCTCGGCATCGGCATCATGAACTCCTTCGTCGGCCGTGACTGGACCAAGTCCGTCGACGACAACTGGCCCCGCTTCCTCGAAGTCTGGACGCCCCTCATCCGTTTCGCCGAAGACCACAACGTCAAGATCGGCATTGAAAACTGCCCCATGGCCTTCACCAGCGACGAATGGCCCGGCGGCAAAAACCTGGCCCACACGCCCGCCATCTGGCGCCGCATGTTCGCCGATATCCCCAGCGACAACTTCGGCCTCAACTACGACCCCTCGCACATGATCTGGCAGCACATGGACTACCTCAAGCCGATCCGGGACTTCACCGACAAGCTCTTCCACGTCCATGCCAAGGACGTGCGCCTCGACAAGCACCGTCTCGACGAAGTCGGCATCATGGCCACCCCCCTCGAGTTCCACGTGCCCAAACTGCCCGGGCTCGGCGACATCGACTGGGGCCAGTTCTTCTCCGTCCTCAGCGACGTCGGCTACGACGGCCCCGTCTGCATCGAAGTCGAGGACCGCGCCTACGAAGACTCACTCGAAAGCCGCAAAGCCTCCCTCGTCCAGAGCGGCCGCTATCTCAAGAACTTCATACCCTGACCGCACCGGCCTGCCAACCAATCGGAAACAGTCCATGTCTCTAGAATCCGACATCCGCAATATCACCGAGAACAGCGGCGCCGAAATGGCCGT
The DNA here is from genome assembly GCA_034428435.1 of Caldilineaceae bacterium. Classification (GTDB taxonomy): domain Bacteria; phylum Chloroflexota; class Anaerolineae; order Caldilineales; family Caldilineaceae; genus Bin5. Next base: position 4,383 of record DAOUHY010000132.1, read on the forward strand.
CTCCGCCCTCCACCTTGAGACCGGCCGGCGCACTGACGTCGACGCCCAGCGCGTCTACCCGCTCTGCAGCGTCCTCAAAATCCCCGTCCTCGTCGAAGCCTTCCGCCAGATCGAAGAGGGCCTCTTCACCCTCGACGACCGCTGGCAGCTGACCACCGCCGAAAAAAACCTGCCCAGCGGCATCCTCGTCTTCTTCGACGACGGCCTCGCCCCCACCGTGAAGGACCTGCTGACGCTCATGATCATCATCAGCGACAATACCGCCACCGACATGGTCATGCACCGTCTGGGAAAGGACGCCGTCACCCGCACCATGCACGACCTGGGCCTCACCGACATTCACGTGCCCTTAACCATTCGCGAGCTGTTCGACGACCTCCTCCCCTCCTCCGACCCCACCCAGGACATGGTCGCGCTCGCCAGAGGGCCCCGCAACCGCACCGGCCTGCCAACCAATCGGAAACAGTCCATGTCTCTAGAATCCGACATCCGCAATATCACCGAGAACAGCGGCGCCGAAATGGC
>DAOUHY010000133.1:0-9397 GCA_034428435.1 Caldilineaceae bacterium
TCAATCGGTCTCGAATAGATCTGAGCGGGCTGAATTGCCCCTTTCCATAGCAGAACGGAGCATACCATGTCAGAAAACGGAAGCAATGGCCGCATCAGCGGCTCCGTGTCCAGCGTAGTCGGTCCGGTAGTCGACTTCTCCTTCACTGGAGATGATCTGCCTGAGATTTACGATGCCGTCTACGTCGACCTCGACGACGATTCGACCTTGGTCTGCGAAGTGCAGCAGCATCTCGGCGAAGGCGCTGTCCGTGCTGTGGCCATGAGCTCTACCGACGGCATGCGCCGCGGCATGGAAGGCTACTCCTTCGGTGCGCCCATCACCGTGCCTGTCGGGCCGGGAACATTGGGGCGCATCTTCGACGTATCCGGCAATACAATCGACAGTGACGAAGAGGTCGAGGCCGCCGACCGCTACTCCATCCACCGCGAACCCCCCAGCTTCGCCGACCGCAGCACACAGGCCGAGCTCTTCGAGACCGGCGTCAAGGTCATTGACCTCATCGCCCCATTCACCAAGGGTGGCAAGACCGGTATTTTCGGCGGCGCCGGCGTCGGCAAGACCGTCATTATTCAGGAGCTGATTAACAACGTCGCCGAATACCACAGCGGCTACTCCGTCTTCGCCGGTGTCGGCGAGCGCAGCCGTGAGGGCAACGACCTCTGGCACGAAATGCGCGAATCAGGCGTAATCGATTCGACCGTGATGGTCTTCGGCCAGATGAACGAGCCGCCCGGCGCCCGCCTCCGCGTCGGTCTCACAGGCGTCACCATGGCCGAGTACTTCCGCGATGAAGGCCGCGATGTTCTCCTTTTCATCGACAACATCTTCCGTTTCGTGCAGGCCGGTTCCGAAGTGTCGGCTCTCTTGGGCCGCCTTCCCAGCGCAGTCGGCTACGCGCCTACGCTCGGCACCGATATGGGCGAGTTGCAGGAGCGCATCACCTCCACCAATGTCGGCTCTATCACATCCATGCAGGCCGTTTACGTGCCCGCCGATGACTACACCGACCCCGCGCCCGCCACAACCTTCGCCCACCTGGACGCCACCATTACCCTGGAACGCGCCCTCGCCGAGCAGTCGCTCTACCCGGCCATGGATCCCCTCGGCTCCACCAGCCGCATCCTCGACCCGCTCATCGTCGGCGAAGAACACTACAACGTCGCCCGTGAAGTCCAGCAGACCCTCCAGCGCTACCGCGACCTGCAGGATATCATTGCCATTCTCGGCGTCGAAGAACTGAGCGAAGACGACAAGCTCATCGTCGCTCGCGCCCGCAAGATTCAGCGTTTCCTCACCCAGCCCATGCACGTGGCCGAAGTCTTCACCGGCTCGCCCGGCGAGTACGTCAGAATCGATGATACTGTGAGCGGCTTCCGTGAAATCCTGGACGGCAAGCACGACGACCTGCCCGAGCAGGCCTTCTACATGGTCGGATCCATCGACAAAGCGGTCGAAAAGGGCGAGCAGCTGAGGCAGGAAGAATGACGATTCAGGTCGAAATCGTAACCCCGAGCCGCCAGCTGTACAGCGGCGAAGTCGAGATGATCACCATGCCCGGCGTCGAGGGCGAAATGGGGGTACTGGCTGGCCATGCTCCCCTGCTCACGACCCTCAATATCGGCGAACTCACCCTGCACAACGCCGACGGCGAGCCCGAGTACATCGCCGTCAGCGGCGGCGTGGTCGAGGTGCTGCCCGACAAGGTGATCGTAATGGCCCGCTCAGCCGAGCGCGCTGAAGAAATCGACATCGCCCGCGCTGAAGAGGCCATGCAACGCGCCGAAGAAGCCCTGCGCACCCGGCCGGACGAAGATCGCCAACCCGTCGAGATCGCCTACCGCCGCAGTCAGCTGCGACTCAAGGTCGCCCGCCGTCGCCGCCGCACTCGTCCAGGTGTCTTCGTGGAGGACGAAGGGTAGCGCATCTTTCCAAAAGGAAAAACAAGGCCGGGTCTTAGCTAAGACCCGGCCTTTTCGTTTTGAGAACTGATCCTATTTGCCGTAGAACCAGTCGAATCCGATTCGCGCCACATAGATGCCGTCACGCTTGTGATAGCTGACCAGCGCAATGTCATCGATAAAGGTCAGACTCGGATAACCATAGTCGTCATCAGGGTCTGAACCAATCATTCGTTCGTGGCTCCAGGTAAGACCTTCATCCGTTGAAATTGCGGAGACGAACGGTGTCCGCAGCCTGCCCTCCGTGCCGGTCGAACGCAGCAAAACCAGATCGCCGGTAGACGGGATCCGCTTTACGTTAAGCGCCGACGAGTTGGAAGATAGCCTCAAACTGCGCACCGCCTCGCCCGGCGACCAGGTCTTCCCCTCATCCCTTGAGTAGGATCGAACCACATATCCACTGTACGTCCGGCAAAGCATCATTACCCGTCCATCGCGCAAAAGTACTAAGTGTGGCTCCTGCGCCTCCACCGGCAGCGTATCGACTACATTCTCCGACTGGTGCCACGAATAGCCGTCGTCATCGGAATAAAAAACCGTGCTCACATAGCCGCGGTGGTCGCCGCCTTCTTCCTTGATCTCCCTCTCGCACGGAGCGAGAATCCGGCCCGAGGGCAGCTGGATCAATTTGTCGTTGAAAACATGATTCGTTCCGGCGTGGGGCGTGACGATAAACTGTTCCCCCCACGTCGCCCCGTCGTCGGTCGACCGCCGGTAGTAGGTGTGCGCGAAACGGTGAGCCGATCCGGCAAAGTAGATGTAGGTTAATAGTAACTGGCCGTTTGCCAGTCGCAGAAAACCTGGATGCCGGTACTCTTCATTTTTGCGTTGGAGCTTCGGGCAGGCAACCAGCTGGTACGGCTCGCCCCAGCTCCTGCCCTGATTATCGGAGATTCGTCCTTCGATGTCACCAACTACAGCGCCTTCCCCGGAATTCTCCCTGTTGACGGAGTAAGATAACAGCAGACGGCCGTCACCGAGCAGCCCAATGTCGCCTACATTCCCCCGGTAGCCGACACAACGCCTGGGCATCTCGACGGCATGCACATCTTCGAAGAAGGCGCTGGAGGTTTCTCCCTCTCGACTTTCCTGCACTGTCAATTGCATCAGGTTTTGGGAAAGTAAATCGTCGATGCCACCCCTGAGAGAGGTCGGCTCAGTGATGGATAAAAGATATACATCGATAGAATATTCTCACTGCCTGGCTGCCTCGGGAAGGAAGCGAAGACTAGAGCCGCGTCGGTCTCATGTTGAAGCCGTTGAGCTGGCTCTACCTTTCATCGCGAGGATTCTTTTCAATGTGTGAAACAGTGCCTCAATCTGTATGCTCTGCAGCTTCTCTATCGTTGTATGGCGTATCTCCGGAGGCAGTGTCCATCTCTTCCTGAAGCAATCGGAGGAGTCGCCGGCGCTCTCCAATCGTCAGACCCACCAGTCTCTCCTTAGGACTAAGTCCCGCTAGCAACTCTTCTTTGGGAATCATTCTGAGGACAAACCGGCGCGTCTCCTCGCTAATCTCCATAAAGTCGTCCTTAGTCGACTTCTCCGGCATATCACACACTCTCTAGTTCAGGAAGCGGTGCTTGAGCACATGGACATGGGAGATAGCTCCGCATTAAACGTACTTTTCGCCATCCACGAAAGGGCGACATGTGTCATGCAGTGCCGCCATCGCTGTCTTCCTCGCCCCCGGGGGGAATACCCAACTCTTCTCGAAGCAATCGAAAGAGCAGCTTTCGTTCCGCATCGGTCAGCCCCGCTAGTCTTTCCTGGGGTTCAAGTCCTTCTAGTCTTTCCTGAGGTTCAAGTCCTTCTAGTCTTTCCTGAGGTTCAAGCCCCGCTAGTCTTTCCTGGGGTTCAAGCCCCGCTAGTCTTTCCTCGGGGTCCAGTCCCGCCACCTTTTCTTCAGGGGTAGCCGTTTCGAGCACGCGTTGCCGTATTTCTTCTCCAATCTCCATGATCTTTTCCGGGGTCAAAATCTCAGTCATACTGTGCTCTCCCTTCAAGGCCAAGGTCCGTTGCAGCCCCATCACATAGTCTTGCACCGGAGGCGAATCTGTCGCCGTGGCCGCATCCAGCGCAGCAGAGGCGGCCTCTCGTTCCTGATCCCGGCTGGCAAAGAGCTTGACAAATGCGTTATGCGGACTGGCCGGCAGTTCGTTCAGAACCAGCAACCAGATTCGCCGCAGCAGCGGCAATGGGCTCCGATAGACACCATCCTGCCGTTCCTCATATCGCCACTCTGCCAACCGTGCCTTCCGCGGCGTTCGTGCGCTCAAAACCACGGTGAGCACATGCTCCTCGGGCAATCTCTGTGCCTGTCGATAAAAATAATCGTAAGCAACAGCTTGGGCAAGCGCGCTCTCGTTTACCGACTCTGTATACTTGAACTCCAACAATACATGACCTGCTGCATTGTCGCGCACCCCATCCGGCAAACGTGCTCTCTGCGCTTCGTTCCACTCTTCGCCCTCCCTTCGGAGGAGCAGTACATCGGCTTTGGGAGACTCTCCCAGGAGGTCAACCTCTACATTTACAGTGATCTCCACCGGCGCCAGGGACAACTGCAACGGTCTTCCGAGAACCTGATGGGACTGAAAGCGAACAGTGTTCTTGGGCATCAGGTCTATTGTAAATCCTGCGCAGTGTCAGCCTTCTATGGAGGCTGTCTGAGCCATTCTACCTGTTTGTCTTGAAGGACTGCCCTATATGCACAGTTCCTCTTTTATGTTTGACTCATTTCTTCTCGAATCACCCGCCGCAGAAGTGTTTCAATGCTTTTCGCCCGAATGCTATCCTTTGACGTTTCATTGATTGGTTTCTGAAAGCACTGCCAGTCGCTTACGTCTTGAATTGCGCAACAACCTCAGCATTCAGATCAGGTCTGACGCGGACCCTGCCTCTGGCAGCAGGATTGCTCCTAACCCATAGGGCAGCATGAGCCATCTGTTCGGGTGTGACTTCAGAAATCTCGCTGACTTCGATGTCCTGATCATTCATCTTCTCCAAGGGTTTCCAATTGGTCTACGAATCTTCTGAGAAAGTACCTTCGCTATTTGGGCGGATTGAAACACACTGGTGCTGTATGGCCAAGTGACAATAAGTGCTTCCATTGTCAATCGTTTTGCATCTCGTGCGATGCCAGTTAGTGGGTCCGCCATTAGCAGTAATCTCACAGCCCAGCCGAATGTAGCAACCATGGGACTTTGGATTTCTAAGTCCCATGTCCAATGCATTTGGGATCGGCGGGTTACGCACGTGTCCCACGCATCTCCCCGGCAGATGACCAATCCTTCTGTGTTCAAAGTGCCATGTCTGTTGAGCTTGCCATCCTTGAGGGGGTCGCGTTTGAACCGCGACTACAGGAATACAGCAGTAAATGCACAAAAGAGCAGATCCATAGGCGTGCAAATCCATGATGTGGACAATCGTGCCGCTTTCTACAGCCTGTTGAATCACATTTGAGTCGTTGTCTCGTATCGCTTGAGCGATCGACAGACGTTCATCGTGATGAGTGTTTCGTTGAGCAAGTGCATAGATCATCAAGTACCTCCATCTATGTTATCCGAGAATGTGTTCAAGAATTCGCTACAGGGATTCTGGGGTAAGGGTAGAGAAATAGACAGTGAACAAACGGTGAGTGTGCCAGCCGTCGCCTCCCCCTTTACTTCGGCATATCCCGCAGCGCATTGAACACCGGCAGATTACCCCAATTGTGGTCCACAATCCCCCACTGCGCCTTTTCCGTGTGATTCGCCACCACGCGGAAATTCAGATTCCACAGGATCGCCGGGCCGACCCAGCCCCACCTCTTCATCATCTGAAAGGCCTCGACCGTCCACGCCGCCTGCTCGTTAAAGTCGTTGTCGTTCGCATACCCATAACGCGGATCAAACGCGCCCCCGGCCGCCCACCCAAACTCCGTCGGCCAGATCCGCTTGTTCGCCGCGCCGTACTTGACCGCGATGTTCCGATATCCCTCCATCGTGCTCCGGAAACTCCACGAGTGATGCGGGCTGTCGCACGCGCCGTTGAAGCCGCTGTTGCCATGCCTCTGAATCGCCTCACAGCCCTGCTGCCACGTGTACTGGGGCGGCACGTTATATCCACTCGGATGCGCGCCGATGCCGTCCATGTAGCTGTTCAGCCCGGCCTGGAACATCTTCTCCAGGTACTCGAAATCATCCATCGCCGCGATGCCGCCCCTGCTCTGCGGCGCACCGTTGCTGGCAGCCGGCGTCAGCGCCCCGCTGATCACGAACATCTGTGGGCACGCCCTCTTGATCTCCGCGTAGGCCGGTCTCAAAAGCGCCACATACTTGGCCGGATCTAATGGCAGATTGCCCCACTCATAATGCAGATTCTGCTCGTTCCAGACCTCAATCGCCTTCAGCGAAGTCCCGCAATACTTCCCGGCCATCGCCCCCAGGAACCTGGCAAACGTATTCGGGTCCGCCGGAGGGCCGCCCACATTCGGCTCAAATCCTCCTTCGCGCGCCCAAGCCGGCGCATTCACCACGCTGAACAGCAGGCTGATGCCCGCGTTATTGGCCGCGTCGATGATCCCCTGCATCGAGCCCCAGTCATATTGGCCCTGATTATTCTCAAAAACCTTCCATTCAATCTGCTGCTTCACCCAGCCGAAGCCCAACTCGCGTGTCTTTTGCATCACCTGGCCGGCATAATTGTTGTGCACCATATGCGCCTGCACACCATATCCGAAGCCGCCGCCCCCGGCGGGCGGCGCTGCCGCTGCCGGCGCGGCGGCTGGCGGGTCCGGGATGTCGGTTATTACTCCAATCGCGTTCAGAGGACCGCTGGCGGTCGTCAGTTCAGCAAACACCCAACCCTTTTTGCCGTTGCCAATATCAATCTGCCACCAGGTACCGGCGTTGTTCTTTCCAAAAATTAGATAGGGCTGACCCGCGTTGAGTTGGCTCAAGATGGTATAGTTGGTACCCGGCCCTTCGCGCACGTTTGTATTTTGTGTGCTCACCAGTCTCGCAACCTCGGGCGTCGGCGTCGGCACCGGCGTGGCAGTCGCAACTGGCGTCGGCGTCGCCAGGCTCATTGCCACCGTATTCTGCGGGCTCGCCGCCTGCATGCTGCCCAGATTCGATACCTGCACAACCTGCGCCTCGACCTGTATGTCCCCCTCGCCTGCCGGCGCCATGAAAGTGTAAACCGGATTCTCAATCGGGACCGTTACCTCCTCCATCACGCCGCCGTCAGGGTGGAGTATCCTGTATGCTACCTTCAGCATCGCCGGCGACGTATTCACCCCGCCTCCCGTCTGAAACTGGCGCGCCACCTCCCACAAGTCCGGGTCCACATCCCCGGAATCCACGTCACGCACCATCACTTGGGTCACGTCAAACCGCTCCAGCAGGTTGAGCTTGCGCGCAAAGCTGCTGCTGTTCTCGATCGTAACCGTCCGCTCCATCTGCTGGTCGTCAGTGTACGCATACACATAGGCCCCGATCGCGTCATCCCATGACAGGGGGCGCGTGATACGCGGGTTGACCGCCGCAACCTCAACATTCCCTCCGGGAAGGATCACCCCATCTTCTCCCTCCAGCCGGATCTGAGCGACCAAAGGTTGCAGAGACTGTTGAAAGCCCTTGAGCCACCACTGGTTTCCGCTTCTTTCCACCGACATGCCCGGCAGTTCCACCTGCACCTTGCGCCGGTCGATCTGGTCTGTGGCGTAGGCTAGCAGGGCGCTCATCTGCCCGCCCAACTGATACGCACCAGGATCGGTCGGTCCCGGTACCAGTATACGGTCAGCAACGCTGCCCAATGCCTTCCAGTCGTAGCCGCGTGTGTTCCAATCCACAGCGGAAATCTGCTGGGGCGACTCCACCCGAACAGCAATCCAGCGATTCATATCCGGCGCGTGCAGCCGTTCCGCCAGGCGTTCAATGAAATAGGTGAACGCCTCCTCCCCTGCCAAAACCGTTTCCATGCCGCGATAGTCAACGATGACGCCAGGATAGCTGTACTGGTCAAGCAGGTTTGCCACGGCGTCCAACTGGTTCTGCATCTGTCCGGATTGCACCAGCATGTTGTGAAGCAGGTCGCTACGCGGCGCCTCGCCGCCCTGCCAGTTGCGCAGAACCGGCACGATCGCATAGTTCCCGGCAGGTACATTCGTACGCAAAACATCCAGCGCACCGTCTCCACGCAGGTAAAACCCCCCGACGGCAAGGGCTGTAATCGCAGCGTTGGCCAGACTCGCTGGAGCCTGCTCGCCTATCCCAATGTTCGTACCCACCCGCGCCGGCGGCGCGCCCGTCTGCATCACCACGAAATTGGCTGGTGGCGGACCGCCTACGCGGGCCTCAATTTTGTCCTCCACTGCCAATACGGCACTCGGTACAAACTCCCAACTGTCCCCATCCCAACTGTACAGTTCCAGGGTTTCGTAAGGCTGGCTGTCGTTGGGAATTGGGATCCGCACGATGCTCTGCTCCAAGCGCCCTCCCTGCACGTTCACCTGGTAAATCGGGCTCTTGGCTTCTAGTCCCGCAGCGGCCAGCGCATTCAGCGCGGTCATCCACGCCTCTCCCGCACTTCCGTTCAGAAACTCTGCACGTGGAATGCTTTCAAGGCTGACGCGAAAGGATTCAATTACACCTTCAGGAGGAAAAACAATTGTCGTCCCGTCGGGATCCATGAGCGAGCCGCCATTCCTGCCAATCTCCGTAGAAGACAGCCCCTGGATGCGCTCAAGCAGACTGATCGGCGGTAAAAGCAACGCCGCGATGATCAGAGCGGGAATCAGGACGATCGAAAGAACTGCCGTTGCAAACCTCCGCAGCCCGGAGGCCGGTCTCGTCTCAGGTCGGAGCGGCTCATCATAATCGAAAGATGACCTTCCCATTTACCTTCTCCTCCATTCTGCGCCGCTTTCAGCAAGGGGCGCGTCTAACGTGAATCTTGTCTACCTGCATGTGCCCATTTGCAGCGGTCGCTTCACCATCACATGCCTAAGCGACCAGGCATCTGTCAATCCACTGCTCTTTGCGGCATACCGTTGAGTTCGGGGAAACCGCCTTTATCGCCCGTCGCCGCCTCACCAGGCTGCCGCGAACCGTCACATTCGCCGGAACCGGCAGCAGGCGAACCCGGCCATTATGCTGTCGCGCCTGATGCAACCATTCTGCAACCGGGCAAAAAATGCGCCAAGCTCCTTGGCGCACGCGGTCCGCTATCTATCTTAGCACAGGCAAAAAACTCAACAAAAACAGCTACATTTCACAAGATACCGGACTCCTTTGCCCTCAAATTCCCCGCACACTGCCCGCAGGTCCCTCGGTCCTTCTGACGCACCATCCGTCGCAGCCACACTTAATCCACGCCTTGTGCCGCGCTAACTAAGGTGTTTCTCTCTCCTCACTCCTCTCTATTCTCTCCTAGCATTTGGGCGGTCGGGC
>DAOUHY010000134.1:0-2143 GCA_034428435.1 Caldilineaceae bacterium
TCCTCCCGTCGCCATGACCACAGCCGCTCGTGCATCTCGCCCGCTGAATCCCTAAACTCCCCTTGACTTCGTTCCTGGCTCCGCTTACGACCCATTGCCTTTCTTCCCTTTCTCTATCCCCTCTAGCTCCCCACCTCCCTTTCAGTATAGCTCACCCCCAATCTGGGATGCACCCCTACGAAAAATCGTAGTTGACGTATTCTGAAAAGGCTGATATACTGTTTTTCGATAATCTTGGTTTGCCTCCGCCCTATATGTCCGCTTCGACTATCCAAACAGAACTTAGTTAAGTAGCCGGCTTGCTTTATACGCAATTGGCGATGATTGATTCAGAATGCTCGAGCGGAGCGGATGGAAGTCGCGGATAGGTGGTAGACGCGGCCGATTATCCGCCAAGTGCACCTCTTTCGCATTTACCCAACCCTGGCGTAAGTCAATTCACCAAGAAAATCTGTCCGGATTCGGACAATCCCCAATGATCGTATTGTGTAGACTGAACGTCTTCACGACCTGACGACAGCCCGCGCTTTCAGCACTCTCACTCGTATGCAAATGAAACTGTCCTGTTGCGCAAGCAATGTGTGACTTTTTGTTGAGCCTGACAAGGAACGAACTATGGAAACGCTTAGTATGACTATGGCCGGATTGGAGGACTGCACTCTGGATGAACTCAGAGAGATAGCGCGCTCCCTGGACATAAGTGGTTACACTCGCCTGAAGAAGCATGATCTGATCATTCTGTTATTGCGGGCTAACGCCGAGAAACAGGGGTATATTTTTGGAGGGGGAATCCTGGAAATCGTACAGGACGGCATCGGTTTCCTGCGAAGCGACCATCTTCTCCCGGGGCCGGAAGACGTATACGTCAGTCAGAGTCAGATCCGCCGTTTTGGGTTGCGCACAGGCGATCTGGTTGTAGGGCAGGTACGCCCGCCGAAGGATACGGAGAAGTATTACGGATTGTTGAAGGTTGAGGCGGTCAACGGGCTGGATCCTGAGGAGGCTAAACGGCGTCCGGTGTTCGAGAAACAGACACCGATATTTCCGGACGAGCAGATTCACCTGGAAACCAAGCCGAATTTGCTGGCGACCCGCATGATCGATCTGCTGGCTCCGATTGGCCGGGGCCAGCGCGGGCTGATCGTCAGTCCTCCCAAAGCGGGCAAGACGACCATCTTGAAGCGCATTGCCAACGGCATGTCAAGCAACTATGAGGATTTGCATCTGATGGTGGTGCTGATCGGAGAGCGGCCCGAGGAAGTAACTGATATGGACCGTTCTGTGGAAGCGGAGGTGATCAGCAGCACATTTGACGAACCGGTGCAGAACCATGTTCGGGTAGCGGAGATGGCCTTGGAACGAGCCAAGCGTCTGACGGAAAGCAGCCGCGACGTGGTGATACTGTTGGACAGTATTACGCGACTCACCCGCGCCTATAACTTGACAGTCCCCCCGTCGGGCCGCACTCTTTCGGGCGGGATCGATCCGGCGGCGCTCTATCCGCCAAAGCGATTTTTTGGCGCGGCCCGGAATCTGGAAGAGGGGGGCAGCCTGACGATCGTTGCGACCTGTCTTGTAGACACGGGCAGCCGCATGGACGATGTCATCTACGAAGAGTTCAAGGGTACGGGCAACATGGAGCTGCACCTCAACCGGCGCACATCGGAGCGGCGCATCTTCCCGGCCATTGATATTGAACGGAGCAGCACGCGGGCGGAGGAGAAGATGCTGGAGCCCGAAGTGCTGGCAAAGGTCTACACATTGCGTCGAATGAGCGATGCCATGGGGGGCGGCAACGAAGCGATCTTGCCGATCCTGGAACGCCTCAGCCGGACGCGAGACAACCAGGAGTTCCTGGACACATTGATCAAGTAGGTGTTCGAGCGGGCGGCCCGGTGACCAGTGCGCACCGTCCGGAGGAACTTTTCGACGAGATGCCGCCAAGGAACCAGGCAGGCTGTGCGGAGCCTGAAAAGGAGAGGAAAACGTAAAATAGGCCGGTTTGCAGAAAAATGACGCTTAACCTACGTTTTCCCTACGGTTTACTATCCACTTACCTTTGGAGGGGCAAAAACCGAGTCGAAACCCAAAATCGGATTTGTACAGGCCCTGATTTATGCCTATAATGGCATTCTTGAGGCGA
>DAOUHY010000135.1:0-4637 GCA_034428435.1 Caldilineaceae bacterium
GCGTAAATCGTGTCGCCCTCAAACACCGGCGCCGGCAGCCGCACCTCGTCCCAGCCCAGATTGACCGCATTCTGCGAAATATCCGCCACCGACAGCCCCGTCACCAGCGCCAGCGTGAACGTCGAGTCCACCAGCGGCCGCCCCCACTCCGTCTGGCTGGCATAATGGGCATCAAAATGAATCGGATTCGGGTTCACCGTCAGCAGCGTAAACCAAACATTGTCCGCCGCCAGCACAGTGCGCCCCAGCCTGTGCTCAAAAACATCCCCCACACTGAAATCCTCAAAATAGCGCCCCTCGCCCATCCCCAATCTCCTCGCAAATTCCTACAAAACTACGCTCACTCCAACACCACCTCCTGCAACCGTTTACTGACCACTGACCACTGATCACTGACCACTGCAGTTATGGGCGGTCGGGCCTATTCGGCCCTCCCTTGTGCGGGGGCTCCGCCCCCGCAACGCCCCCTCTCCTGTCCGCGCCGTAGCAAGTGTGTGGCTAATATGAAGTTGGCGTCTCGCGGCGGCCGGGCTTCCCCCCGCGACTTGGCACATTCCGAGTATTTGCCGGCGCAGGCAAGCCAGGCGAGGCAACTCCCATACATACCCAACGCTCACCGCTATGACCATCGCCAGCCCGCTACAGAAATACTGACGGCCCATTCCGCCCAGACAGACCGCACACAGTACACACACAGAACATGGCTTAATTGTTACCAGTGACCTGGAAACGAGAAACTCCGGAGCCCTTACACCACATCGTCTCGCTCAAACCCCTCGATCGCCTCCGAACCATAGCCAAGCTCGACCAGCAGCGCCCGCGTATGTTCCCCCGTGTCCGGGATCGCCTCGAAGCGCGCCGGCCAGGACTCGCTCGTCGTCGCCGGCAGCATCGCCGGCAACGGCCCCACCGGCGACCCCACCTCCGCCACCCGACCCCGCGCCGCCAGCTGCGGATGCGCCCAGAACTCCTCCAACTCCCGCAGCGCCGCGTAGGCAATCTTCCCTCTCTCCATCCGTTCCGCAACCTCCGACGCCGTCATGCCCGCGAAGACCGACTCGATCTCCGCCCGCAGCGCCGCCCTGTTCTGCACACGCCGCATATTGTCCGAGAATCGGTCATCGCCCGCAATCTCCGGCCTTTCCAGCACCTCAGTGCAAAGGTGCTCCCACTCCCGTTGGTTCTGGATCGAGAACAGGATTGTTCGCCCGTCGCCGACTGCATACGGCCCGTACGGCGCGATCGAAGGATGGTTCGCGCCCGTACGCGGCAGTCGCTCTCCTCCTAAAGCAAAGTAGGCCGGGAATCCCATCCAATCGCACAACCCGTCATACAGCGAAACATGCAGCACGCATCCCCCACCGTCCCGCTCCCGTTGCAGCAGCGCCGCAAGAATGCTGCTGTACGCATACATCCCCCCGGCAATGTCCGCCACTGGAATCCCGCTCTTCGCCGGCCCGTCCTCGCTGCCGGTAACCGAAACAACACCCGTTTCCGCCTGGATCAGCAAATCGTACGCCTTCTTGTCGCGGTAGGGCCCGTCCGCGCCGTACCCGCTCAGGTGACACACGATCAGTTCCGGGTAGTCCGCCCGCAGCCGCTCATTTCCGAACCCCAGCCGCTCCACTGCCCCCGGCGCCAGATTCTGAACAAAAACATCCGCCCCCTCCAGCAGCCGTGCCAAAACCTCCTTGCCCCCCGCCGACTTCAAGTCGAGCGTGATCGACTCCTTCGACCTGTTCGCCCACGCAAAGTGGCTGCACAGACCACCCGCCGCCGTATCATAATGGCGCGCAAAATCCCCGCCGCCCGGCCGCTCCACCTTGATCACCCGCGCCCCCAAATCGGCCAGATGCCGCGTCGCCAGCGGCGCCGCAATCGCCTGCTCCAACGCAACCACAGTAACATGCGACAATGGCAATGCCATCAGAAAGACCTATCCTCCCCAGTTGATGCGATTCGAAACACGCACTACGCAATAATCAGTAAGATCGCGGCAGCCCCAAAACGTGCTGCGCCAGATAAGACAGCACCAGGTTGTTAGACACCGGCGCAATCTGATACAGCTTCGCTTCCCGAAACTTCCTCTCCACGTCGTGCTCCCTCGCGAAGCCAAAGCCGCCGTGCGTCTGCAGGCACACGTTCGCCGCCTCCCACGCCGCGTCCGCAGCCAGCATCTTCGCCATATTCGCCTCTGCGCCGCAAGCGCTCCCGCTGTCAAACAGCTCCGCCGCCTGCCACCGCATCAGATCGGCCGCCCGCAGATTCGCATACGCCTGCGCAATCGGAAACTGCACGCCCTGGTTCTGCCCAATCGGCCTGTCAAACACAACGCGCTCATTCGCATACGCCACCGACCGCTCGATAAACCAGCCCCCATCCCCGATCGATTCCGCCGCGATCAAAATCCGTTCCGCGTTCATCCCGTCCAGAATATACCGGAACCCCATCCCCTCCTCGCCGATTCGGTTCTCCGCCGGCACCCGCAGCCCGTCAAAAAAGATTTCCGTCGTATGATGATTGATCATCGTCTCAAGCGGCCGGATCGTCAACGCCCGTTCATCCGCCCCCCGCAGATCAACCAGAAACAGCGACAGCCCCTCCGTCCGCCTCTTGACCGCCTCCAGCGGCGTCGTCCGCGCCAGCAGCACCATCAGATCCGAATACTCCGCCCGGCTCGTCCAGATCTTTTGCCCGGTGATCACATAGGTGTCCCCGTCCCGCTCCGCCCGCGTCTGTATCCGCGTCGTATCCGACCCCGCCGTCGGCTCAGTCACCCCAAACGCCTGCAGCCGCAGCTCCCCCTCCGCCAGCGCCGGCAGCCACCGTTCCTTCTGCTCCGCCGACCCATGCCGCACCAGCGCCCCCATCACATACATCTGCGCATGGCACACACCTGCATTCCCCCCGCTCCGGTTCACCTCCTCCAAAATGACCGAAGCCTCCGCAACCGAAGCGCCCCCACCCCCCTACCCCCCCCGGATCAGCGCCCCCAAAAACCCCGCCTCCGTCATCGCCTCCACAAAAGCAACCGGATACCCCCGCTCCCCATCCAACCGCCGCCAATACGCCCCCGGAAACCGCGCACACAACCCCCGCACCCCCCGCCGCAGTTCGGTGTACTTTCCTGTTGCGTCAATTTCAATCAGGTGCGGCAACATAGTTGTGCTCTTGACGGTGAAGAGACAGCTTGAGTGGCTCTGACTCTTGAAATTCTCGCCGGCGGCACCTTCAGAGCATCCGAGGAAGAAAAGCAACCAGGTCGCAATAGGTCTGCTCTGATTGTGTTTACTCCCGGTGCCAGAATAGAAATAAAGTTCCAATACTTGTCATAGGCTATCCACTGAAGTTACATTGTAATCCAAAGCCAAGTGTGAGTGAATGACTGAGAAAGCGACTGTCGGCTTTTGGGCAAGGTGAGAAATGAAGACAAAAAGTGAATTGAGAATGCCTTCTTATCAGGAATGTTCGAAATTTCCGTGGGTTACAGGTTTGGAGGCCCGTGCGAATTACAAACTGTGGCTACAGTACTCAGACGGGACCGAAGGCGAAGTCGATCTTTCCGACATGGCCGATACCGAACTGTTTGCTGACTGGAAGGTGCCTGGCCTATTCGAAAAGGTGAAACTCGGGGAATATGGCGTGGTCTGCTGGACAGAAGACGCAAGTCTCTGTGCAGATTCGCTTTACCTTGACCTGACAAATCAGACTTTCGACGAGTTCATGTCGAAATAGCAGTTCATGCCGGAAATATGTCGACTATCCAGCCCTGAAACTGTCATTTCCATATTTCCCCGCGAACATCACCAACGGCCCCACTTTCATGCTCTCTACCCTCCGGTACGCGGAAGACTCAACTTCCCAATCTGCATCAGTCAGTCCTCGATAGAGAAGTAATTCTCCTTGCATTCCCTTTGTCCATTCAATAAACTCTTCTACAGTCTTGATCGGTTCAGTCATTTGCATTCCTGCAATCTGGGGTCGGTGGGGATTTCATTCTGTGCTTCATGGCGCCGGGAGTGAGAAGTCACCGTGTTTCGTGTTTTGCGATCTTTTCTGTCTATTGAATATCCTCTTATACTCCAAACTCTCCGCCCCGAAGTTTATCAAGAGCCCAACCTCATAGCCATACGCAACCACATAATTCCTGGCCTGCGCAATATGAACATTCTCCAGCGCAGTCAAAGCCTTCAACTCAACCACCACTCGATCACCCACGATAAAATCCGCCCGTCTCGATCCCACCGAATAACCATCATAAAATATCCCTACATCAACCTCCCGACCGTAGGACAATCCGGCCCGATTCATCTCAATAGCGAGACATCTCTGGTAAATCACCTCCTGAAACCCACACCCCAACGTGTTATGCACCTTCATCGCACATCCAATAATCCTATAAGTCAAATCATCCTTAATCATCCCGTCAGTCCTTCCACCCTCTCAACCATCTCGTCCCGCGCGAACCCCCATCCCGAAAATCCATCAAAATCCCGCAAATCCTGATTCAGACAACGAGAAAGGCTAGGGGTCGTTGACGTTTGATGAATTCTGATACATTGGCGACAATAGGAGGATGTCTACAACTAAGATTTCCGACTATCAGTGGCAGAAACTTTTCGCGTTTCTGCAGAGAC
>DAOUHY010000136.1:0-4418 GCA_034428435.1 Caldilineaceae bacterium
AACCTGGTGCGCAGCACGCACAATTTTGCCGTGCAGAACGGATGGGCAGTAGCGATAGACGACTACCTTGCCCAGCCCAACCGCTACGCGCCGGATTATGATAAGTGGATAGACATCTTCTATCCGACCTTCATGAACTCGCTGATTCAGCCGGACGGCAAAATTTACTGTGCGCCTATCGACAACATCTGGCCTAACATCGAGGTCGGGCTGGCCTACAACAAGGAGACGTTCGACAGCATGGGGCTGGAACCGCCATCGACGTGGAGCGCACAGATGGAGGTGTCCAGGGCGCTGAAAGAGGCCGGTGACGGACTGGCGCCATGGCAGGTAGAGCAGGCGACGGGCAACCTGTGGCCTCTGGCGCTGCAGATCCTGCCCTCGATGATGCAACCGATCTGCCCGGATATGGACCTCAATGGGGACAAATTCGTTGGCGTCGACGAGGCGCTCCCCGCCTACCGCGCCGGCATCATCGGGCCCAACACGCCGATTTACAAGCGCGCTTTTGAAGAGATGTACGAGCTGGCAACCTACTGGATTGACGCCTTTAACACGGTCGACATCGACCTCCTTTGGCGAGAGGGCAAAGTGGGGCTGCGTTATTCGGGTTCGTGGGAGTTTTCGCGCATGGCCAACGACCCCAACGTAACTTTCGAGAGAGGTTTCCTGCCGCCGCCGCTCCCCAACAGCAGTGAAATTCCAGCGACGGACACCACGCCCGGCGCGACCGACCCGCCGCGCACGACTGCCGGTGACGGAACGGTGCCCGGCGATCTGCTGACCGCCATCCAGGGATCAGAGTTTGTCACGATGGCGTCCTCGACAGAGAAGGACGGCAATTTGGACCAGACGATTGATTTCTGGATGTTCCTTACCGAACCGCAGAACAACGCATTCCTCGTCAATGAAAACCAGGCGCGCATTTCTTCGGCCGTGGACGCACCGCTCGGATCGATTTGGCAGGAGATTGCCACCTTCAAGTTGCCCCTCTATGAGTACGCGATTGCCTGGTGGGGCCAGGGCTGGTATTGGGACAATGACAACTTCATGCGATGGCGGCCGGTCTTCATCGAATGGATTACGGGCCAGATCGATGAAGCGACCTTCTACGAGCGGCAGGAAGAGGAGTTTGCCGCCGGCGCGCAGCGCTACGAAGAGATTCTGCAGGAGCAGACCGACGACAGTTAGAAACATTTTGAACGGGTGGTCAGTGCTCTGGACTGGCATTGGCCACCTTCCTCGGAATACTGGCCGCTAATCTCTGGTTTTCGCCGATTATGGGAAGAGGACGGCTGCTCGCATTCGCCGCTATCGGACTACTGCTGGCGGCTATCGCGGTAGACTACGCGCAGGCACAGGTACGCTTGCGCAACATCGCCATCTCCGGAGAGTTCGACCAGCCCAAGGTCATCGCCGACGGCAAGAGCTCGATCATTCTGACCGTGCGCGTAACCGAGAATGGTGAGCCGCGCGGCAACGCGCTGCTCCAGGCCTGGCTTGAATCCGGCGGCGGTCTTCTCATTCCGGAGTGGAACTATACCGACGAAGAGGGTTACGCCGAGTATACGTACACGCCGAATGCGGCGGGCCCCTACGATCTGCAGGAGGATACGATCGCGCATGTGATCGATATCAACGTCGGTCGTCTGTTTGAGGTTGATAAGCATTACCGGATTCAGATTCCAATTGAAGCGCCTCTGACCACGGACTAAGGATAAGGAACAGCTGCATGAGCAGTGCGCAGTCAACGCAGCCAGATTCGGCGGCGGGCGGTCGCCGACTCTGGAGAAGAACGACTGAAGCTACGCCGCTCAGTTGGAGAGCGTTTCGCCGCTCCTGGCAAGCCTACGCGCTCCTCAGCCCGATATTCGTTCTGCTAATCATATTCGTCTACTATCCTCCTATCCTGGGCCTCATTCGCGCCTTTTTCCGCTGGCGCCCCGGTGTACCGGCTACGTTCGTCGGCTTCGACAACTTCGTCACATATTTCACGTACGCTGAGACCCCGCATGAACTGGTCAACATCGTCAAGCTGCTGGTTTTCGGCCTCTTTGCCGGCATTGTTATGCCGTTCATCATGGCCGAGCTTATCTTTTTCGTGCGCTCAGCGGCTCTGAAGGAACTCTACCGACTTCTGGTAATCATCCCGATGCTTGTTCCCGGCATCGTAACCGTACTTCTGTGGCAGAAGCTTTACGATCCGTACCTCGGGCCCATCAATGACCTACTGCGGGCAATGGGCCTTGAGCATCTGGCATTGAACTGGCTGGGCGAGCACAGGATCGCCATTTATGCGATCATGTTTGTCGGGTTCCCCTGGGTGTGGGGGGTGGGCACGCTGATCTATCTGGGCGGGCTGGGCCAGATTTCCGACTCGGTGTATGAAGCCGCGGCACTGGACGGCTGCACCGGCGTGGGGCGGGTGCTGCGCATTGACATACCGCTGGTGCTGGGGCAAGTACGGCTGCTGGCGATCCTGGCGATAATCAACGCGATCACCGCGTTCCAGAACATTTTAGTTCTCACAGACGGGGGACCGGGGTTCTCGACGATGGTGCCCGGGCTGACGATGTTCCATTCGGCCTTTCGCGCGCAGAAGTTCGGCTACTCCTCTGCAATTGGCCTGCTGTTGTTCATCATTGCCATGTCGGGAACATTGATCATTAACCGGGGCATCCGGCCTGCGAACGAAGAGCTAAGGCAGTAGAGCGTTTCAGTCTGACGCTGAATGCCGGGCGAGGCAGCCAAGCGACGACCGGCAGCATTTTTGCGGGAAACAGACATGACGACCGAACTACAGAGGAGTCCGAACCGCCGCCCGCTGCAGATGTCCCAATTGGGCCTCCATCTTATGATCGCCTTCCTGCTGCTCCTCTCGCTGGTTCCGACGGTGATCATGATCAACCTGTCGTTCAAGAACGGGCTGCAGTACCGCTGGGAGCGCTGGACTTTGAGTCTGCCGTTGCGGGGCTCGAACTATTTGTCGGCTTGGGATGTAATCGACGCCTACATGATCAATACAGTGCTTGTGGCCGTGGTCGGTCTTGCCGGCGTGCTGATTCTCTCGCTGATCGGCGGCTACGTCTTCGCGCGCATGCGCTTTCCCCTGCGAGAGCCGCTCTACTACGCTATTATCGCACTGCTGATGGTGCCGTGGGTGCTCTCGTTTATTCCCGCGTACATGCTCTACAACAATCTGGGCCTGCTCAATACGCGCTGGGCCTTGATCATCCCCAACGTTGCAGGGGGCCCGATCTTCGGCATCTTTCTGATGCGGGCGTTCATCACCGGCATTCCGGAGGAACTCTATGAGTCGGCGAGGTGCGACGGCGCGGGTGCGTGGTCGCTCATCTGGCGAATCACGTTCCCCCTGAGCCTGCCGGGGCTGGCGACGCTCTCCGTGCTCAATTTCGTGGCGGAGTGGAATTCGTTTCTGTGGCCGCTGGTGACGATCAGCGATATGAGCAAGCAGGTGATCTCGGTCGGCCTGTTCCGGCTTTCGCGGACGACGAACGATTTGGTCGATTTCGGATCGGGCGGGCCTCTCTTCGCCGGATATGTGCTGGCATCGATACCTCTGGTTATTCTTTTCATCGTGCTGGGCAAGTTTTACGTTGAAGGGCTGGTTGAGTCCGGCATCAAGATGTAGCATCTCGACTCTCTGCAATTTGACAATAGAAGATCCCTCTCCCCGATTCGTCAGGCCTTTGTGTGTTCTCAGTTGGCCAGGCATAGACTATGACTCTTGCTATTGGATTCGACGGACCGAAAACTTCTTGAACCGAAAGGGGACATAGACCATGCGAAGAATGCGAGTTAGCAGACGTGAATTCTTGTCGGTGGCAGGCGCGGCGGGTGGCGCGGCTGTCCTGGCAGCCTGTGCTCCCGCGCCTGCGGGAACAGACGAGGGGCAGGCCGCCGCACCGGCAATGGAAGACGTGGAGCTCCAGCTGGCAGGGTGGCCGGGTCAGGGGCCGGAGTTGCTCGAAGGGCTGGAGACCTTCGAGGAAGAGAATCCGGGAATCAAGGCCACTTGGTTAGAGACACCGGGAGATTACCGGGCGAAACTGCTTTCCATGATCGCGGCCGGCACGCCGCCCGATACTGCCTTCAGCACCGACTACTACACTTTCGCTCGCGATGGACTCCTGATTGATATCACAGACATGCTGATGGCCGATCCTTTGTTGGGGGCCGAAGACTACTTCATCCAGCCGCAGGAAGAGGAGCGCTGTACTTGGGAAGGACGCTGGTACGGCATTGGCTCATGTTGGGTTTGCCACCACATTTATTACAATCGCGCCATCTTCGAAGAGGAAGGCATCGACCCGCCGAGCAACGATCCTGACGAAATCTGGACGTGGGACCATTTCGTGGACGTTGCACGCCAGATGACGGTGGACGCGAACGGCAAT
>DAOUHY010000137.1:0-5898 GCA_034428435.1 Caldilineaceae bacterium
CTGCCAGGATGAGAACTTGTAGGGGCCGGTGCCGACGGGTTCTTCGATGTAGCCGTCAAGGCCGACGGCTTCGAGGTGGTCGGGGGCGAGGGGCATGTGGTTGGCGAAGAGGTTGGCCCAGCGATCGATGGGTTCGAGGAGTGTGAACTCCATGGTGTAGTCGTCGATCACTTCGTAGGACTCGTAGTCGTTGAGCTGGCGGAAGGACCAGGTGAATTTTTGCGGGTCGGCGTCTCTGAGGAGCTCGAAGGTCTTGGCAAGGCCGGGCGCGGTGAGGATTTCGCCGTTATGGAATTCGATGCCCTGCTTGATGACGATGCGGACGGTGACGTCGTCGATGAGCTCCATGGAATCGAGGAGGACAGGGTCAATGGCGCCGGTCTCTTCGTTAAGTTCGGCGAGGGTCTCGTAGAGCAGTTTGGAGAAGATGCGAGACTGGAGGGATGGGACGGTGTTGCCCACGAGGGTGACAGGCAGGGCGCCCATGCCGATGATCATCTCCTCCGGGTAGCCTTCTTCGGCCATTTCGTCAGCTGCCATGTCGCCGGAGTCGGCGGCAGGGGCGGCGGCGACGCAGCCGGTCATGATGAGGAGGGCGAGGAGCGCGGTGAGAATTGAAAGTGTGCAGATACGACTGGCGAACATTCTTTACTCCTGTGCGGGTGAAAAGGGTTGAAGTGTTGTGTATGGCACAGTTCGGGTGAACTGTATGACGCTGGTGGGCGGAGCCGTGCACAGTCTACACGATAGGCGCAGATTATGCACAATTCCGGGTCGGGGTGGCAGGTCTTTGGCAGGGGGATGGCGGTGTGGTCGTGAAGGGAAATAAGTTGGACAAGCCGGGGTATTTTTCTGAACTTTTTCATAGAAATATGTCCGCTTTGTCCGCTTGAAAGCATGTTTTTGGGGAGAGTCGGGCCGACTGCAGGCTTTTTGCCCATGTTTTGCACAGGATTACACAGCGGCATGGCATCTACCAGACTCTGCCTTTTTGGGGCCTTCGGGTCAGTTGAATCGATGAGTTCCTGGGCCCTACAGCGACATCCTCTCTGTCTGCAGCAAGGAGTGGGGCTGACTCTCCAGGTTACAGGGGGATGACTTGCGGGGAACTGCTAAGGGATCGGGGAAAGAGCAGAGCACATACTCTCAAAGGCACTGACAGTAGAGGCATTCGAGCGCTGGTGTAATCGGCACATCGCCTGTTGGTGTCGGGGTAAATAGTCGGGCCGGATTTGAGGAGACAGATTGTCAGAGAAATCTCACCAGAACGGTGGGACGACTGCTCATGGCGCCTCAAACGCTCGTACGAGCGTTACACAAGCGATTACAAGCGTTTACGAGCGTTTGGCCCAAGAAACTTTCCTAAATATAATAATATTTATTGGAAACACAATGTCAAGAAGGGCGGCCGCTGGGTTGCCGACTCGCGGGTCGAGAAGGTCTGCTTTCTCTCTTTCGACTGTCGGAAGCGTACCTGGAGAATGACCTTTGGCTCGACGATCCGGCCTCTAGTGCGGTCGATTGAGGCCGGAGGTATTCATCCACCTTTACTCTTGCTCGAATTCCTGAATCTTTTCTTCAATGCGGGTGATGAAGTCGCTGGCGCCAGCCTCCCGCGCGTATTCCAGCGCGGCATTCAGATCGGCGAGGGCTTCGCTGTGTTGACCAAGCCCGGCCTTGGCAAGGCTTCGATTGAAGTAGATGTGAGCGCTTTCCGGTTGTAGGCTGACAGCCTGTTCATAGTCGGCCATCGCCTCCTGGAATTGACCTAGTTCGATAATGGCCTGAGCCCGGTCGACATAGGCCCACACAAAGAAAGGGGGAATATATACCAAAATCCGATTTTCAGATTTAGCGCCGGTCGGATTTCATTGAAGGCAACACAAACAATGCCCTCGCAATATTCCGAGGGCCATCGTCGATTTTCAGCGGTTTTTCTGGCCTGCCTCGATCCCTTTCACCTTCCCTCGCCTTGTCTTGCCTCGCCTCGCCGGGCCCGGCCCCGCTCTTCCTTGCCGTGTCGTGTCAGTCATCTCGCTTTCTCCTTTGGAGAGTCACTCAGTTTTTCTTCCAATAGTCTAAGCTCGAACTTGGCGAAATTCGTTTGGCCTAGCTTGTCGGGTAGCCGATCCAGTTCCCCACGACTTAGAAAAACTCGTTCACCATTCTGCCAAAACACTAACGATTCCCGATCTGTCGATGTAGTCACATGTCTTGGTGATTCCTCTATCAGCCGCACCACTTCCACAAGCTTGCCAACCGTCTCTTTCAATTCTTCAAGCATTGCCTCGTATCGACGCCGCTCCTGCTCCAGCCGTTCATCGTTTGCCGCTGACCTATCTCTCCTGTTCATTTCTTCCATTATGCTTTCTCCTTCTGCGCTTCTATGGATTCATTCCATTTCCTGTTCGACTCATCCCATTTTTCCCTCTGCTCATCCCAATCAGTCCCTAATAGATCCAGCCTCTTCTGATACTCTCTGGAACGAAGATAAATCTCTTCTATCAAATCTTCCGTTCTATTGAGAACCATAACGGTATTCTTCAGAATCTCTTTCGCTTCTTCCACACCTTTTTCGATCCTTAAGGTGAGCCCCGATTTTTGGACCACGAAACGGGAACAAGGTGGCCCCAAACGGATGCGTTCAGCTTTGATCGGCAACAGGCGGTCGGGCGCGATCGGGGCATGGAGAGCTCATCGGCGTGTGGTCGTCGCGACTTGAAGGCTGCCGTGTGGCGCCGCCGTTTCTTGGCCATAGTTCTGCCCCTTCTCAGGATGGGTTAAGTGCTCCAATTCTCGCCTTAGTTGGTGGTCCAGTTTTTGGGGCCTACTTCATTGACTAAACGAGCGCGCCGGCAGCCTACGGCGCGCTTTTCTATGGGCTATAGTTTGACCATGCGGGGATCTAGCGGGGAGTCACAGACGAATCATCTGTTAGGATTTTTTCTGGTCCTGGTTACAGGATGGACATTTTCAGGTCGGACTTCTCTCCATAATTTTGATGCGACTTTTCTATGTACGTGTTTTTCGTAGCCTAACACGCCTACGTGAGAAGGGTTTTCGTCATCGGGCATGAAACAGATCTTAGGGTCAGTCCCAGGGACTTTCGATATCGCGGCCTTAATGCGCTCACAACTGCAAACGATCCATGCTTCCACGTCTTTCTTGATGTCACGAGGGAAGTATCCTTCAAGTTCATTGAGCGCACCAGAGGTATCGACAGGAATGTTTGCAAGCCTACAAATGTGTTCAAGCCAGCTGAATGACAGGAATGGACAATCTTCTTTGAGTTCTCTCTCGGTGAAACAGAACGCTTTGAATGAGGTAACACCCCCGTCCTCATAATACCTTTTTGGACAATGCCTTATCAGACGGTCAGAGTCATCGAGGTTATGATCTCTGCCGCTCATCACCAATCCAATCGTCTGGTGAAGGGTTCAATTGCCTCCACTATTTCAGACAGACTTACCTCTCCTTCTTCCACATCGTTCTCTTCTACATCGTAGAAGTAGCTCACTCGATCTGGTGAAATGAACTCCAAATAGAGAATTCCTCCGCTATAAGGATCATCTTCATTTGACGGATTGATCGGAGGAACGCTCCACTGCATGCCAACATGCCCTTCGTCATCGCCAAAGATGCCAGGACCTGGGTATTGTGGTCGAGTCGTCAATACAAAAGTGGCGAATGCAAAGACCGACTCTTTAGAAAATTTCTCGTCGTCGTCCGCAAGAAATTCGATCAGAAGGTTTAGTCGTGCGGCTACTTTTTCGTGCCCACTTCTATGCAGGTGCTTTAGAACAAGCTTCTCAAGTTTGGAAGCATGATCTGACCATTCTGGATCAAACGATCCTATGAGATAATCGCGCACCTGATCATAGAAGTCTTCTCCTTCTTGAATGGAGGTCGCATTGTTTGGCTTGCGAATGAGGTGCACTCGATTTGTGTCAAGCAGTTCTTCCGTTCTCGGCAATACATAATTGTACTGCCCTTGAGGAACTACCATGCCATGAGAATCACCCGCAAAAACGGTTATATTCTCCATACCTGTTACTCCTCATTGAATAGGGCGCGCAGGCGGTCCGTAATACTCCCCTCAAACGCCTGCACGACATTTCCATGTGCAACTCTGACATGGCTCTTGAATTCAGACTCGGAAAGTGTGCGACCAAGAAATGCCTGATCGTACAAGTCCAACAGAAAGGTTTGGCTGGTCTCATCTGGTGGTTCGGGAACGATCTTGCTGAATGAAAATGTCAAGAAGTGGCCCTCGTCAGATTGAGGGATCACACAGTTGATCAGAAAATTGCCATGAACATTCCCACTTCCCAAAGGAATAATCGGAAAAACGGTGAAGTAATCGGACATCTGAAACCTTCGCTCGGGAACTGATACGTGATTCAGGTATCGTACCCCTAAGCGATCTACCGCATGGGGGGAAACCAGCTTGACATAAATGTCAAGAACTTCGTAGAAATCAGTCTCCCATGACTGAAAAGAGGAATATGGAGTAAGCTGATTGAACACAAACAGGTTCTCAGCTATTTGTATAATCTGGTCTCCTTCTGCAGTCCTGAACAGTTTGCGGAAGGGACCCGGCTGTATAGCACTACTGAACTTGTCGTTGGGAACGTCCAGAGTAAGATCAACTTGACGTGAGAATGGCTCCTCCTGACTCGGAAATCTGTCTTTGACTTGCTCATAGAACAGATCAGGAATTGTGTCGTCCCAGTTTGAGGAGGTGAAATATACTTCACAGAACGCCTCTACGACAGGAGGATTCCGGTAAAGGCGTCCTGAATCTGTCTTAGAGGGACCTGCCGGTGTACTCATATTTGACAGTCTTTCTCCTTCTTCAGTGATGAAGTCTTGACATTCAGGATAGGCTCAAAACAGTACGAACGACTGTAAGCAAAGGTTCAATCAGGCCACATGCATACCGAAAACCATGACGGTCCTGGGCTCAAAACTTAACCGTACATTGTCGAGCTTTTGAGCGCGCGCCAAGGCCAGGGAGGTGCGGAAAAACTCTGACAGCATGGCAGTATTGAGAAGTTAGCAGACGGAAGGCAACCGTGGATGTGGCATTGATAGTCCCTCCCTGGATTCAAAGAGCTTCTAACAGACCAGTTCTTAGGCATCTTATCTGCAGTAATTGCCAATCCTGCCACTGGCATATCAGAATGTCAAATCGACCATTCTGCTTCTTGTAAATGGCCACGTTGACTGGACCACGAATCAGGGAAAACAGAACCCATCCAGACGGATGCGATGTATGGGGTCGGCGGTGGGCGCTCTGCCGTGTTCAGATGACGAGGCGCCTCTCGGTGTGCGATCGCCGCGATTTGAAGGCCGCCTTGTGGCGCCGCCATTTCTTGACCATCGTTCTGCCCCTCCACAGGCTTGGTGACTTGCTCCATTGTAGGGTAGTCAGCAAGCGAGTTGCCTTTTGACACTTTTCCTACAGCCCCCCTCCGAACCGTGCCTGCGACTTTCGCCGCACACGGCTCTCCAGTTTGTCATTCCATTTTTTGTTCTTTCTGGGTGTCGCCAAATACAGGTTCGACTTTTTGCATTACGCGTAACTACTAAGCCTGAGAGGTATCAGGGATGAAGGGTTGGTCAAGAAAGGCGTTGTGGATGGCATCGATGGCGTTGAGGCCATGTTTACGAGCAGTAGAGATATAGGAACGAATCGCACAGAAGATGTGGGCCCCGTCTTCTGTACGAAAGCAGCCGGAGACCTTCTGTTGGACCTTTATCATGCGCACATCGCGTTCGACGAGGTTGTTGTCAAAAGGGATGCGGAAGTCATACATGAAGGCCAGGACGCCGGCCTTATGTTTGTGCAAGCGGTCAAGCAGGTTTTTGGCTGGCGACTGTTTGGGTCGTCCGATC
>DAOUHY010000138.1:0-4010 GCA_034428435.1 Caldilineaceae bacterium
ATTTAGGTATGCAATATGGCGATCCGCATTGGGGTCTTCTCACTTAAGAGTGGGAGAGAATGTTCTAACCGTTCGGCTGGCGGAACGCGATCCCGGGCGGACTCTGCCGGTTCAGGTGGGTGAATTCGAGATTACCGTCGGCCCCGATGATGGGTAGTCGCCGGACCCAAAACACGTCCGAAGAACAAGACAAGTGACTGCGCCCTGCGTTTGAAGGGGCCTTTCATGGTTTATTCAACTGGCAAACGGTTTTCAGCCGGAGTTCAAGAGGCATGTCCCAGTACGTCCTGCGCCGGATTGCGTTGATCTTCCCATTAATGTTTGCGATTACGGTCGTAAACTACACCATCTATGTGCTGTCGCCTGGTGACCCGGTTTCCGCCTTGCTCAATCCGGAGTCGATGCGATATCTGGAGGAGGAGGACCTGCAGTCGCTGCGGGAGGCAATGGGCCTGAACAAGCCGGTACACGTTCGTTATCTGATCTGGCTACGCGAAGCGTTGCGGGGAAATCTCGGCTGGTCGACACAGATGCGTCTGCCGGTGCAACATATTATTGTACGCGACGTTGGCAACACGCTTGGCCTGATGGGATTCGCCCTCTTGTTCTCGACGGTGGCAGGCATCGTGCTGGGCATCGTTTCTGCCCTCAAGCAGTACTCTTTACTCGATTACATTCTCACCGGCATTGCCTTCGGTGGCATTGCTGTTCCTGGTTTTTTCTTCGCGCTTCTGCTGATTTACGTGGCCGGACTGCGCCTTGAGTGGTTTCCCGTCGGGGGAATCGTGACGGTGGGGGCGCCACCTTCAGTAGGAGACCGGCTTTGGCACATGGTGCTGCCGGTGGTCGCCCTCTCGTATGATGGCCTCAGCACACTGCTCCGTTACACCCGTTCCAGCATGTTGGAGGTTGTGCGGCAAGACTACATCACGACGGCGCGGGCCAAAGGTCTGGCGGAACGCACGGTCATTATGTGGCACGCATTCAAGAATGCCTTGCTGCCGGTGATTACGATCACGGGATTGCGACTACCGACGCTGGTCGGGGGGGCGGTTCTGATAGAGAGTGTATTCAATTACAGGGGCATCGGACACACTTTAGTGGCCGCCGCGGGCAGTCGAGACTACCCGCTCCTGATGGGCGGTCTTCTGATAACGGCAATAATGGTACTGTTGAGCAATCTGATCGCGGATTTAGCCTATGCGTGGGCCGACCCGCGTATCAGGTACGCTTAACGGTGGAGAGTTCTGCTACTGCTGCGCCGCAGGGTAGCGAGAGGAAGACAGCAAGTCGTGACGGCAACAGCGCCCGCTTCGACCGGGCCGCTACGCATGTTTGCAAGTTCGTCGGACTCCTGGCGCAAGCGGACCTGGCGTCGCTTCGTACGGCATCGCCTGGCGGTGGCCAGCCTGATACTGCTGGTCGCGATTTCGGTCACTGTAACGGCTGCCCCCCTCCTGACACCGCACGGCCCGATCAAGTTCGTAGGCGCGACGGAGGCGAAGCCGACATGGGAACATCCGCTTGGGACTGACAGGTTGGGGCGTGATGTCTGGGCCCGCCTGGTTTACGGAGGGCGCGTTTCGATCTCTGTGGGCATCGTCGCGGTTGCCATTTCAATCGCGATCACGATCGTCCTTGGAAGTATTTCCGGCTATTTCGGGGGCTGGCTGGACATGCTCATCATGCGTTTTACAGACGTGATGATGGTCTTCCCCGGCCTTATACTGATCATGGTCGTTGTGGCGGTAGTCGGGCCCAGCATCTATAACGTAATGGTCGTCATCGGCATCCTAGGCTGGACGGGGACGACGCGATTGCTGCGAGGCCAGATACTGTCGGTGCGAGAGTGGGACTTCGTCACTGCGGCGCGATGCGTCGGGGCATCGAACGGCCAGATCATGTTTCGACACATATTGCCGAACGCGCTGGCGCCTCTGCTGGTAGCGGCCACGTTCGGCGTTGCCGGCGCGATCCTGACGGAGGCCGGGCTTTCCTACATCGGGCTGGGCGTGCTTCCGCCGGCTCCCTCGTGGGGGAATATGCTCAACGGCGCCCAGTCGATCTATATTCTGGAAAACTTCTGGTGGCTGTGGCTGCCGCCGGGCGTGGCGATTTTCGTTACGGTGCTGGCTATCAATTTCGTGGGCGATGGTCTGCGCGATGCGCTCGATCCGCGTACGAGCCTGGACTGACAGAGTAAGGACCTCCAAGACAGAGAGCTAATCCGATCGCGACTTCTCAGCAGATAGAGAGTTTTCCCCGCGTTGAAGTTCTTCTCCATTTCTCTGCAAAACCTGGTACAGGCCAGAACTGCAATGCGCTGTTGCGGGGGTAGGGCAGTGGCCTTCTTCATAGATGCCCCGCCGTCGGACCCTCTCCTCCATCAGAGATGCGGAGGTGGGGCAGGCGACAACCTTTTTCTGCTGCGCACTGCGGCCCGGCGGCGGGGACAACAAGCGGCTAGCAGCGACCGACTGCAAACGAAATACAGCCCAGTGAGGCATGTACTGACTCGAGTGGGCGAGCTAGCAGGCAAGGGAAACATGCCAGCGCTTGGCTGGAGTGAGGCAACCCCCTGCGAGTTCCAGGGATTAGACGTGCGTGCATCCCAGAATTGGGGTGGGAACAGTCTGGCGGGGAATCAGTGCCAGCGGTGGCTGGGGTTGTTTCCCGTTTTTGGGTGAGACGAAGTGCAGGCGCCAGGCCTGGCCGTACGGTGGAATCCGTCAGTTGGGGGAGGGTGCGAGGGGAGGCACAAGGCCGGCACGTACTGGGATCTGATGGGACTAGCGGGACGGGGTCTGGCTGGACACTTTCGATAAGGCACCCGTCACCAATATCGACACCCGGTCGATGAGGCATTGGGGGGGGGGCGTTGCGGGGTCGGAGCCCCCGCACAAGGGAGGGCCGAATAGGCCCGACCGCCCAGAACTGCAGTGGTCAGTGGTTAGTGGTCAGTAGTCAGAGACGGCGCTTTTTCTGGCGGAAACTGGAATGGGAACTGACCTGGCTTGGTTGCCTCCTGTGAGATGCGACAGGTCGCCCCAATATTGGGATGCGCCCATTAGATGTTCTTTCCTTGATCGGCAGCATCCGAGGTGTTACCATGAAGTACCGGCGACGTCTGAATCAGAATTCCGGGAAATCTTTTGGGTTTTTCAGGACAGTTGAGGTTGGGCAGCGTGCGGTGTAACTGGTACCAAGGCGACTAACTGCCAGTCTTAAGCCTCCGGATACGTCGGAGTGGGCTGTACATCAAAACCGTTGCCGGCATGGACAGCAGGATGCTGTCATTCAGTCTTGTTCATTGGGAGAGGTAGCACTTTCGACACGTTGATAGCGTCGTCCGACTCGGCTACTCCAGAATTGAAGGCTTGTTTGTGGAGAGGGAGATGAACGAAATCGAGAGATACGAGTTCGATCGCGTGGGATACATAACGATTTCCGGTCTGTTAACGAATGAGCAGGTCGGGAGCCTGGCAACTGCTATTGACGCGCTGGAGGAGGAGGCGGTTGCGCGCGCGGCGGTGGCTCCGCGCCGGAAGAGTCCGACGGGCCTATTGGAGTATCACCACAACGCCGAGAAGGGCTACTACGTCACTGGTGTGAGGGAGCATGGGAATACAATCATCATTGAGGACTTTTTCAACGCGGACCCCGCATTTGACGTATTAGTCAATCACTCGCCGACGATGTCCTATATTCACGCCATCGTGCAGGGGCGGGCAACGATCAACAATTCGGAAATACGTATACGTTATCCCGGCAACCAGACCGGCACGCACATGGGCGGACCGATCGGGGGTAAGCACAGGTACGGTTACAACCATAAAGGGATCAACAGCATGATGGTGCGGATGGTCTATTTCGTACATGAAGTCGGACCGGAAGACGGCCCTTTCTGCGTTGTGCCGGCGACGCACAAGAGCAATATGGTGTCACCCTACGAGGGAAGGAACCCGGACAAGGAGCCGGGTATGATCGGCCTCCCGGTGAAGGCGGGCGAT
>DAOUHY010000139.1:0-5198 GCA_034428435.1 Caldilineaceae bacterium
GCGCGGCTCCGCCATCTGGTTATAGATGCGCACGATGGCAGGCACCATCTTCTTCGTCACCGTGCCGGAGACGATCATCAGGTCGCTCTGCCTGGGGCTGGGCCGCATCACCTCCATCCCGAAGCGGGAGAGGTCGTAGCGGCTGGCGGCGGTGGCGATCATCTCGATCGCGCAGCAGGCCAGCCCGAACAGAAGCGGCCACATACTCGAGCGCCGGCTCCAGTTATAGATCTTATCCACCGTCGTGATCAGGACGTTCGCCTCCAGCTCATCGGGAACGCTGATCTCGTCGTGCAGAAAAGGTCGTAGTTGGTCCTGTTTCAGCTGTTGAAAATTGGGCGGAAGTGATGCCATGCCGGGATCCCTGTCAAATGCTCCCGCGACCCCTGTCCGTCCACACCCCGCAGGGCCGGAGCCGCGTACAGATTAAAAACGGAACGCCCCATGCGTCCATTTGCCCACCATAGTCCAAATATACCTTATCGCGGGGGAAAGGCAAGTGAATTTCGTTACAAGTGGATTATAAGGCCGATGCATACACCGGTCAAGACACACCGGAGGCGGGGACAGGGCAAGTGCACCTCAATCCGGAGGCCAAACCAGCCCGCGAAGTGTGCCCATAAGGCACGCGCCTACCCGATTTTGGCAGCATCACGAGGCCTAGTCCCAATTCGATGCAGTTCCCTAGGTTGGGCCCTATCTTGACGTATTTCGACGTATTTTGACGGACTATGACGGAGTGTTTCCTTTTTTTCGGTCGTTACATTCTTGATTTCGCAGACGTTTCCTCCAACCAATTCAGGCAGCTTTACGAGGTTTGTCCGAACTCGTCGCAATTGTCCTGATCTCGGGCGGGTCAAGTCGAGTCAAGTAGTGAAAAGTAGTGGTAGGTAGTGGTAAGTCGTGGGAATTTCCTTTTTTCTTGACTTTTGTGCTTGACTTCGCAGTCGTTTCCTCGTCGCCTTTGATGGCTTATAGGTAGACAGCTCATGGGCAATTCATCGACTTACAGCGCCCCTCTTTCACGGACAGATTTTCTTTTGGCGAGAGTCATGGCTTCTCAAAGCCAGAGCGAGCGCATCAAAATTCGGACGCAATTATAGCACACGAATCGCGTCCACAAGGGGCGCAATTGCCCGAATTTGGAAGCTTCACGAGGCACTATCTAAATTCGATGCAATTGCCCTGGGCCAGGGCAGGATTGGACGTATTTCGACGTATTCTGACGGATTATGACGTACTACGACGGATTATTTCTTTTTTTTCGGTCCTTACATTCTTGATTTTTCAGACGTTTCCTCCAACCACTTCAGGCAGCCTTACAAGGTCCGTACCAATTCATTGCAATTGCCCTGGGTTCGGGCGGGTAAAGTCGAGTCAAGTAGTGGTAAGTAGTGGTAAGTCGTGGGGATTTCTTTTTTTCTTGACTTCTGTGTTTGAGTTCGCAGTCGTTTCCTCGTCGCCTCTGATGGCATATGGGCGGACAGTTCATGGGCAGTTCATCGACTTGCAGCGGCCCTCCTTCGGCTTCTAATTTTCTTTTGGTGAGAGTCATGGCTTCATGATGACACGCCCTCGGCAGTGCCTATTCGTATTTTGGCACGGGGATATTATATCACTGTTTTTGATGCGATTGGCCTGGTTCGCAACCCAATTCGGATGCAATTGCCCTGGCAGCAGGGAAGGCGCCTTGCCGTGCCGCGGGAGCGTCGGATGGCGAAGCAACAGAGACAATGTACGGCCGCCTTCCAAAGCGAGCGGGACGTGCTCTGCTCTGCCCAATTCGTGTTTTAAAGATTGGGGCCGGCAGGACAGCGCCAACTGAAACCGGATGCAGTTCCACCAAATGCAGAGGCAGACGGGTGACTCAGCTTTTTCTCCCAATTGGCCTCGTCCATTCTTTCGGATCCTCCGCTGTTGGCGCTGTGAGCGTTGCCGGAGCTTCAAAATTGGGCTTTTCCCCTTCGCCAGTGCGGCATCCTTGTTCCTGGATAGCGCGGTGCGCTCGTAAAACCGGGAATCGATCTGCCGGCTAAGCTGTCGAACCGGCCGTCCTCCTCGCAATGCCTCTGTCTCATAAAATTCACGTGCTTGTACGTTTTTGACTGATTGCAACCGCACGCAGGCAGATCAAGGCAGAGGGAAAGCATCGAAGAGTTCACCCTGTTGCGCTTCGATGGAATTGTCATCAGATTTGCCAGACACCGTCTGGCGAATTCTGTCCAACGGGTAGTTTAAGTAGAAGAGACGCATGTTCTGAAGGTTCTGACGGGAAGACCTCCGTCCAAACAGCGGCGTCAATTCGTTCGCCAGTCTTGCATTCAGCCCACTCCCGTACTCACCCCATACTCCGGCACCAGCGTCCATTTGGACTGCCGGGCGCGGTGGTCCTGTTTTCGGGGCCCACTTCAGGGCGCTTTTCTGTCTGCGTAAGCGGTTGAGAGCTGTGCGGGTCAAAATGGTCAAGCTGTGCTGCGCATGAAAGCCTTGGGTGCTGATGCGCGCATTTCATTCAGCGTGGACCGTTTGTCTTGATGGTGGGTCACTGGCTTTCTCGTCTGTGTGTTGGACGAGCGTTTTTGAGCGTTTACGAGTGTTTGCGGGTTGTCTGAACTGTGATTTTATGGGATTTAGGGGATTAACTGTGATTAGGGGCTGGCTGGCGCCGGGGGTCTCATTCCAGTGTCTGCGAGAGTTGTACGAACCTTTACATGGCGGGTCGTGTTTTGGCGGGAAAATGGCGGGAAAATGGCGGCAAAGTCGGGTAAAAGCGGGTGATTTTTTTCTGGTTCTTGTTGTCGTTGCGCTTCTGCATCAGTTTTTGCGTGTCGGGAGCCTGTTCCCGGTTCTGGCAAGTTCTCTACGATGCTCATCCACTGCTCTAACGGACGACAGACTCATGCCTGTCAGCTGGCGGTGGGGGGCAGGGGGTCGTGTCCGGACGGTTAGGGTCGGGTTAAGTCGGGTCAGAGCGGGCAGTTTTCCTTGTCTTGGTCTTACGCTTGACTTCGAGCACGATTCCTCGCTGTCTCTGTCGGGTTATGGGCACCTCACATTACTGCACGGGCCCTGCTTCGCCTTCAGATTCCCTATGCCAGCGGGAGTCATGGCTTGGTGATGACAGTACGCTCTCAGTGATGTCAATTGAGATTTCGGCGCTAAGCTATTCTATCACTACTTTTGATGCAATTGCCCTGATTTCGGGCGGTTCAAGTCGAGTCAAGTCGTGGTAAGTCGTGGGAATTTCTTTTTTTCTTGACTTTAGCTTCATGATGACACGCTTTCAGCAATGCCTATTCGTATTTTGGCACGGGGATATTATATCACTGTTTTTGATGCGATTGCCCTGATTTCGAGCGGTTCAAGTCGAGTCAAGTCGTGGGAAGTCGTGGGAATTTCTTTTTTCTTGATTTTTGTGCTTGACTTCGCAGTCGATTCCTCGTCGCCTCTGATGGCGAATGGGCAGACAGTTCATAGGCAGTTCATCGACTTGCAGCGGCCGTCCTTCGGCTTCAGATTTTCTTTTGGCGAGAGTCATGGCTTCATGATGACACGCCCTCGGCAGTGCCTATTCGTATTTTGGCACGGGGATATTACATGAGGGGTATGCATAAAGTTGACTTGACATAATCGGCCAGTAAGGGTTCTTCAATCGTTGCCAACGAATAGGAGAATCCATATGGCGAAATCACCGCAACTGACCGATTTTGTCCGTCTCATTATCGAATTGTTTGGCCGATTTCGACAAGAACGCAGCGCGAGGGCAGGAGCGAAACTGGGACGGCCGTTCAGATATAGCGAAGAATCGTTTGTCATATTCTTCATGCTGATGCAGTATCGGCGCATTTATGCTTGCAAGAGTCAGTGGCGCTGGCTGCATAAGCATCCTGAGGTTGTCGAGATGTTGGGCTGGGAACAGATTCCCCATTGCACAACGATTGGGTGTCGCTACAAGAGACTGTACGAACTGTTGCAGCGGTTTGTGCTTTTCATCGGTCAGAACAGGTCAGAGCTGTCTGAACAGCTTGACCAGAGCCATCTGGTGGAAGACAAGAGTCTGTTCAAAGCCCGCGGGCCAGTCTGGCACGAGCGCATGCGCAAAGTGGGTCGGATTCCGCCCCGGTTGCGCAACCTGGATAGGGATGCAACCTGGAGCAGGAGAGCCTATCATGGCTGGGTATACGGCTACGGACTGCATATGACCTGCAATCAAGATGCCTTTCCTGCCATGCTGCAGGTGGAGACGGCCGCCGTCTCCGAAAGCCAGGTTCTGGACCAAAAAGAAGAACTGATTCTCAACCAGTTGCGGCCCCAGACTCTCGCAGCTGGTAATGCCTACACCAAGGCAATGCGTATTCGCAACTGGAAGCGAGATAGCGTCTTGCTGCTCACGCCGGCTCACAAATGGGTGCATGGTCGCTTTGCCCGCGCATATCACCGCTTCATCCAGTTGCCTGAAATGGTTAGGGCTCGTTGACTTTTGATAAATTCTGCCACGTTGGCGACAATAGGAGGATGTCTACAACTAGAATTTCCAACTATCAGTGGCAGAAACTTTACGCGTTTCTGCAAGGACACCCTGGTGCCTACGCAGGGCGAAAGGAAGCGTGTCGCCGTTTCATTGAGGCAGTTCACTGGATTTTGCGCACAGGCGCCCAGTGGCGTGAACTGCCAGAGAGGTATGGCAAGTGGAACAGCGTCTTCAAGCGCTTCGCCCGCTGGGACGAGAACGGAGATTGGGCCGGCATGTTCAAACAGTTCGCCCAGGACCCAGACATGGCAGCAGTGATGCCCGATAGTACAGTTGTACGCGCCCATATGAGCGCAGCGGGCGGGTCAAAAAAGGGGGCCCACAGCAAGAACAGTGCCTAGGTCGGAGCCGGGGCGGATTCAGCAGCAAGATCCATCTCCTCGTCGATGCCCTGGGCTTTCCCCTCAAGTTCATCTTGACCGGGGGTGAGCGCCATGACATGACCCAAGCTGAATCGCTGCTCACTCCTATCGATTATGATGCCGTTATTGCCGACAAAGGCTACGATTCTGACCCTTTGCGCGAGCTGCTCACAGCCCAACAGGTAGAGGTGGTTATCCCCTCCCGCAGCAATCGCAAGCAACCACGGGACTATGACCGCATCCGCTACCGAGAACGCAACATCGTCGAACGTTTCATCAACAAACTCAAGTGGTGTCGACGCATT
>DAOUHY010000140.1:0-14721 GCA_034428435.1 Caldilineaceae bacterium
AGCATATGCGCACCGGTGTCAAACAAGAAGCCGCCTCCGGCAACCTCGGGATCCTGGCGCCACAGGCCCGTCGTGAAGGACATCCAGTTCTGCCACGCTACGCCGCTGATGGTCAGAATCCTTCCCAACCTACCGGACCGCAAAATCTTCGTTCCCGTACGTACCTGCGGCGACATACTGCCGTTGAAGGCCACGGAAAGCAGGCGCTTGCTTCGATCCCGCACCTCAATCAGCTCCACTGCCTCCTGCGCGTTCATCACCATAGGCTTCTCCAACAACACGTCCAGCCCAGCCTCCAGACACGCCTTCGCTTGCGAAAAGTGTAGTACGTGCGGTGTGATGATGAATGCAGCGTCCAGTTCGTCGCACGCCAGCATCTTTTCCAGGTCCGGCTCATTCGGAGGCGGCGTCTCGCCCGCCTCGTCGAAGAGCGAACAAAACGCCTCATACGACTGGCCCGAAGGTTCACATACGATCTTTACCTCGGTAGTATCCTGCTGCATCAGAATCCGTCGCGTATGGTGCCGCGCCATCCCGCCGCACCCGACAAACGCCATTCGAACGCGGGGCGTCCCCCCGCCGGAGCGACTTTCCGTCATCCTCTGACTCCTGACAGTTCAAAATGTGGAAGATTGCTACAACCCAGTACGAGCCGGACCAACGGCGCATCCGCCACTGAGGATGGCGGTCCTGCGCCTTACGATGGGCCCGATGTGCCGGCACACCTGGGGGATAAAGTCGGCTTCTGACCGGCCATACCATCATACCTTGCTGCACGACCACCGGCAAGATTTCATCCCCAAAGGAGTGCATCCCAACATGGGGCGAACTCTCGTATACCTCTGGAGGCACCCAAGCCACGGTCAGTTCCCATTCCGGTTTCCGCCAGACAAAGCGCCGTCACTGACTACTAACTACTGACTACCAACTGCTGCAGTTCTGGGCGGTCGGGCCTATTCGGCCCTCCCTTGTGCGGGGGCTCCGCCCCCGCAACGCCCCCTCTCCTACAACATGCCTCATCGACCGGGTGTCGATATTCGTAACAGGTGCCTAATCGAAGGTCTCCAGCCAGACCACGTCCCGCCAGTCCCATCAGTTCCCCGTAGGTGCCGGCCTTGTGCCTGCCCTCGCACCCGCCCCAACCGGCGGACGCCACCGTACGGCCGGGCCTGGCGCCTGCACCGCGTCTCGCCCAAAGACGGTATACAACCCCGGCCACCGCTGGCACCGATTCCCCGCCAAACTGTTCCCACCCCAAATTTGGGATGCACCCCCCAAAGACTCATCAGTCCCCTCTTGGAGCCCGCACAGTCCACCACCTGCCCTAACCTATGGAGTCAGGTCACGCCCGACTATTGGCGAACTCCCGCCCACCTCTTACAATGTAAGCTGGCGCTTCGCCTTCGGTGCAGTGTTCCCGTTTCGGTTAATTTCAGTCCCTTGGGGACGTGAACTGGGTCCGCAACGTACCCTTCCGGATAACCGCCCATCGCCGAAGAGGACCGCATCCGGCCGATTATTTCACTCCCACAGACCCCTTTCCGCGCCAATGAACGCCCCTGAAGTCATACTTGCCTCCAACAGTCCCCGCCGTCTTCAGTTTTTCCACCACCTCGGCATCCCTTTCCATCCCGAATCCGCTGACATCGATGAATCGCCCGCGCCCAACGAACCGCCCGTCGAGTTGGTGACCCGCCTTGCCCTCGCCAAATCCCTGACCGTGGCCGCACGCCACACATCCAGGGCAGGCAATCCAAATCCTTCCCCACCTGTCGACGTCCTCGTCATCGGCGCCGACACCGTCGTGGCCGTCGAGGGAGAGCTCCTTGGCAAACCCGCCGACACCGACGAGGCCCGAACCATGCTGGTCCGGCTGCGCGCCCGTACTCACCAGGTCCACACAGCGCTGGCTCTCGCCCTTGTTGCCGGCGGTAAACTCAAGTGCAAGCGCTGCCTGCTCAACACGACCACCGTGAAAATGCGTGACTACAGCGACGACGAGATTGCCGCCTACATCGCCACCGGCGATTCAATGGACAAGGCCGGCGCCTACGCCATTCAACACTCCCAATTCCGCCCAGTCCAAAGCCTCTCAGGCTGCCCTGCCGGCGTCATGGGGCTCCCGGCCGCCGACCTCCTCCGCCTGCTGGCAGTCTTCAATTTGACAGTGAAGCGTTCCCCCATTCAGATTTGCCCCGCTCTGACTGGGCTCCAGTGTTGCCGGCAACAGGCCGAAAACACCCACTGAATCCGGTAGTGACGCATCAGCTGATAGGGATGCCTGCATGTTGCCAATCCAGCCCTTGAATTGATACACTTGAGCCGAAATCAATTCGCCCGCAGAAGGCGAAGCCATTGCCCGGCAAGTTCCCCCAGGAGATGCCCTTGTCAAGAAACACCGAAACATACGATAAGTGGGACGAAGCCTACGAGGACGACTATTTCGACGCACCGGCCAAAAGCAAACCAAAACCCAAGAAGAGGGAACGGACCGTTGCCGGTGTCGTTGTGCGCGCCAGGGGGCATCATTATGATGTCTCCACCTCGGACGGCAGAACTGTCAGTTGCCGTGTCCGCGGACGCCTGCTCCAGGAACGAACCAAAGACCTGACGCTCATTGCCGTCGGCGACCGCGTTCAAGTCGTCCTCGAGGGCAAACGCAAAGGCCTCATCGACTCGGTCGAAGAGCGCGATTCAACACTGAACCGGCAGCTGCCCGGCTCCAATCGTCCCGCCGAAGACGTGATCGTAGCCAATCCGGACCAGGTACTGATTGTCTTCGCCGTCCAGGATCCCGAGCCTCACCTGCGCATGCTCGACCGCTTCCTGGTAATCGCCGAAGCCAATGAACTACCCGCCATTATCGTCGCCAACAAGGTCGACCTCACCGGCCTGGAGGCCGCTCGACAAAAGTTCATCCTCTACGAAAAGCTGGGCTATCCACTCCTCTACGTCAGCGCTACCAATCGCTTCGAAGTCGTCCCGGGCCTCGACGCGTCCGCGCCGGCAAAGCCGACTGAATTCGAGCACTTGCGCAACTTATTGACAGATAAGCTTACCGTCGTTTCCGGCCCAAGCGGCGTCGGCAAGAGCGCGCTGATCAACGCCATCCACCCGCAGCTCAACCTGCGCGTGGGCAACCTCCGCAACTTCGAAGGCAAAGGCCGTCACACAACCCGCAACGCCCAGCTCTTTCGCCTGCCTCTCGGAGACGCCACCTTCATTGCCGATACCCCTGGCATTCGCGAACTTGGCCTCTACGAACTCGACCCGGGTAGTCTTGGCTTCTTCTATGTCGACCTCAAGCCCTTCGTAAACGACTGCCACTTTCCCAACTGCACGCACGACCACGAGCCGGAATGCGCCGTGCGCCAGGCCGCCGAAGAAGGCAAAGTCTCGCCGCAACGCTACGACAGCTATGTGCGTCTGCTAAATGGGGAGAGCTTTCAGCTGGAAGAATGGTAAGTTTCATTCGTTTTTCCCGCATGCCATGGCAGTCCCTTCCGACGACCTCAGGTATTCTCAACTCGCCAGCAATCGGCCATACCAAAAAAAAGCAATACAGAATACGCACTTCGCCCCATGTCACAGATCCTTGAAGGTTTGAACGACCAGCAAAAGGCCGCAGTCCAGACGACCGAAGGCCCGGTCCTCGTACTCGCAGGCCCCGGCTCCGGCAAAACCCGTGTCCTCACCCGCCGCATCGCTTATCTCATCGAAGAAAAGAAGATCGACCCTTGGCATGTCCTCGCCGTAACCTTCACCAACAAAGCCGCCAAAGAGATGGGCGACCGCGTCGAAGAGTTGATCGGGCACCGTTTCCCGCCGCCGGTCGAAGGCCGCCGCCGCAGTCTGGGAGGTCTGACCATCGGCACATTTCACGCCGTCTGCGCCCGCGTTCTGCGCGTAGAGGTCGATGCCGCAGGATTCCAACGCAACTGGGTCATCTACGACACCGCCGACCAGCTCTCTCTCGTCCGCGATACGATGAAGGAGTTGCAGCTGGATGAAAAACGTTTCAGCCCGCGCGCCGTCCTCTCCCAAATCGGCAGTTGGAAAAACGACCTGCTTACACCGGATCTCGTCAGCGCCGACGGTTACATGCAGGAAATCTGCGACCGCGTCTACGACCGCTACCAACGGGAACTCCGCCTCAACAACGCCATGGATTTCGATGACCTGTTGATGCACACGGTTCTCCTCCTGCGCAAGAACACAGAAGTCCGCCGCAAATACCAGGACAAGTGGCGCTACATCCTTGTAGATGAGTTTCAGGACACAAACACCGCCCAGTACGAGTTGGCATCCCACTTCGTCGGCCCGCCGGACGGCAAAGGCAACCTCTTTGTCGTCGGCGACGAGGACCAGTCCATCTACCGCTTCCGCGGCGCCGATTATCGCAACGTCCTCCGCTTCCGCCGCGACCACCCTGCTGCCAAAGTCGTCCTCCTCGAGCAGAACTACCGCAGCACACAAAACATCCTCGATGTCGCAAACGCCGTCATCGCCAAAAACGCCAACCGCACGCCCAAACACCTGCGCACAGACCAGGGCAGTGGCCTCAAAGTTACCCTCTACGAAGCCTTTAACGAGGCCGAAGAAGCCAATTACGTGCTCGATGAGGCGGCCCGACTCACCTCCCAACCAGGGATGGGCCCCGGCGCGGCCGCTGTCGTCTATCGCACTAACGCCCAGAGTCGTGCCCTTGAGGAAGCCTGCGTCCATCGCAACCTGCGCTACCGCCTCGTCGGCGCCACCCGCTTCTACGAACGCCGCGAGATCAAAGACGCCCTCGCCTATCTGCGCCTCGTGCATAATCCCTCCGCCGCGCTCGCCCTCGACCGCATCATAAACGTGCCGCCCCGCGGCATTGGCACCCAAACTCTCGACCGGCTCAGAACTTGGGCCGCCTCCGGCCCGGTAAGCGAATGGCAAGCACTGCAGACCCTCATCGCTGACAGCAGTGGAATAGAAGATGAAGACTGGCCCCCCGTCCGGCTCCCACCGCAACCCTTTGCCGCCCGTGCCCGCAACGCCTTGATCAGGTTCGCTTCAATGCTCAACACCTGGGTCCAGCTGGCCGCCGAAGTCCAGTACGAGGACGTCGCCTCTCTCCTCGATCGCATCCTCGCCGACTCCGGCTACCTTGATCGCCTCCGTGACGGCAGCACCGAGGGCGAGGAGCGATTCGAAAACATCAACGAGTTGCGCGCCGTAGCTGCCAATTACCGCCCCGGCCTCGAAGACCTGGAACCCGGGCAGGACCCGCTTGGCCTGTTCCTGCAGGAGATCAGCCTCGTCAGCGAGCAGGATGACTACGAAGAAAACGAGGAAGCCCTGACTCTGATGACTCTGCACACGGCCAAGGGACTGGAGTTTCCCATCGTTTTCATGGTCGGAATGGAAGAAGGTCTGCTGCCGCACGCCCGCAGTATTCACAGCGAGGACGAGGAGGATATGGCCGAGGAGCGCCGCCTCGCCTACGTCGGCATCACCCGCGCTAAGCACCGCCTTTACCTGGTCCACGCCTCCCTACGCGCCATGTGGGGCAACAGCGAATTCCAAACCGCCAGCCGCTTTCTGGAAGACATCCCGGAGGAACTGCTGAGCGGCCAGGTCGACCGCCGCGGCCGCCAGGCCGCCGCCTACGACCGTGCCACCAGCTGGCTCGATGGCCCTGCCATGCACGGGCGCTATCGGGACGAAAACTACAGGTTAGGCGAAACTACCGCCTACAGGACATCGCACAGCCCACAACCTGACCGTGCACAGGCCCGTCGGCCCCGCCGCCGTCCAGCCAAGACTGAAGCCCCCACCCTCTTCAAACGCCGCCAGAGTGTTGAACATCCTAAATTTGGCGTTGGCATGGTAATCGACAGCATCGTAATTGGCGGCGAAGAGGAAGTATCAGTCGCCTTCCCCAATATTGGCGTCAAGAAATTCATGGCGTCGCTGGCCAATCTGAAGGTCCTTTAGGCACCCGCAACGCGTACAGGTACGCAGGACGCCATCGTGCAATCCACCTCCCCACCATGGAATACGACCACTAAGGCCATCGTCGCCGTTTCGGCACTGGCCCTGTTCTGCCTGCTCGTGTGGGTATTTCGCGGCCTTCTGCAACAGGTTGTGCTGGCCGTGATTCTGGCCTACCTCCTTCACCCCCTGATTTCCCTCATAGACCGGCGCACGCCTGCCAATCGGGTTACCGTCGTCCTCGCCGTCTACCTGACTCTTGCGGTTATCGTCATTGCGACCTTCTCTCTCGTCGGTGTCACAACCTTTCAGCAAGCACTGGACCTGTCCCGCCGCCTGCCCGGCTGGTTCGAAGAAGGACTCGCACAGTTTCAGTTACTGCAGGAGCAGTTGCCTGAGTCGATAGTAGTCGCAGGGATTACAGTGCCTGTCGCCGGCCTGGTGCCTCAACTGCCCGGTTGGAATGAACTCTTCAGCCAGGTTTTCGACCTGCTCCAGCCGATTCTGGGCCGCAGCGGTAGTCTGGCCGCCAGCGTCGTCACCGGAACCGTTGCAGTCCTCGGCCAGATTCTCCTCATTTTCATCATATCGATCTACATCGCCGTCGACATTCCCCGCATCGGCAGCATGATTGCCAACATCGCCCACAAACCCGGATTCCGCCGCGACGCCGAACGCCTGACCTCAAGCGTGAGCCAGGTATGGGCGGCCTACATGCGAGGCCAGGCCGTCCTTGCCATCATCATCTTTGTCCTGGTAAGCGTAATTCTTGGTGCACTCGGCGTCGACAACGCCCTCGGGCTGGGCCTTCTCTCCGGCGCCTTGGAGTTTTTGCCGGTCATAGGTCCCCTGGCCGGCGCCGGCGCCGCCATCTTCGTCGCCTTCTTCCAGAGTGACCCGAGCTTCGGCCTGACACCCCTTCAGTTCGCAATCGCCGTCGCCGTTGCCATGATCGTAATTCAGCAGGTCGAAAACACGCTGCTCGTCCCCCGCATCGTCGGCAAAGCCCTCAACCTCCATCCCCTCCTGGTCATGGTCAGCGTCATAATGGGCGCCTCACTCGCCGGCCTCCTCGGCGCCATTCTCGCCGCGCCCGTTGTCGCCTCCATCCGCATACTGGGAGAGTACGCCTGGCACAAGATGCTCGACCTCCCTCCTTTCCCCGACGAAGACCACGGCCGGGTAGAAGCAATGAATAGGGTAGAAGCAATGATTAATAGTGTCCCTGCAAGTGAAGAACGACCTGCCCCTGAACCGGCGGATGTCTACCCTCTCTCTTTCCTCCCCGTTTTCAAAGACTATGTTTGGGGTGGGCGAAATCTGGAATCCAGCCTGGGAAGAAAGCTGCCCGACGGCCTGATTGCCGAAAGCTGGGAGATCGCCGCCCACGCCAACGGTCAGTCCAGGGTGGCAACCGGCCCCATGGCGGGCTCTACTTTGGAGGAACTCC
Source organism: Caldilineaceae bacterium (assembly GCA_034428435.1). GTDB lineage: Bacteria > Chloroflexota > Anaerolineae > Caldilineales > Caldilineaceae > Bin5. The sequence goes on from DAOUHY010000140.1 coordinate 7,424, forward strand.
AGCAGCGCTGGCAAGAGCAACTCATCGGCGATTCAGTAGAGTCGGATACGTTTCCACTGCTCATCAAGCTTCTCGACTCCAACAGCTGGCTCTCTGTCCAGGTCCACCCGCACGACACCTACGCCCAGGAACATGCCGGCGATCTCGGCAAGACCGAGCTGTGGGTCATCCTGCACGCCGAACCCGGCGCCGAGATCATCTACGGGCTCAAAGCCGGTGTCGACCGCGAGCGCTTCGCCCAATCTGCAGCAACCGGCGCCATCGATTCCATGCTCCACCGCATCCCAATTCGTACCGGCGATGCCGTCTACATCCCCGCAGGCACCGTTCACGCCCTCGGGCCCGGCGCAATTGTGGCCGAAATCCAGCAGAACAGCGACACCACCTACCGCCTCTACGACTGGGGTCGCACCGAGGCCGGCGGCCGATCCCGCCCTCTCCACGTCCGCCAGGCCCTCGACGTAATCGACTGGCGCATGGTCGAGCCCTCAATCGCCCCGCCTCCGATTCTCTCGGCCCCCGACGGCTGGGTGCGCGAGGCCTTGGCCGACCTGCGCACCATCGGCGGCCCCGCCACCGCCAACCTGCACGCAGCCGCGGACGCGCAGACGTCCTGTCCCTACTTTCAGGTCGACCGGCTGTCAGGCCAGCCAGGCGCCGTGTGGGACGGCTCTTGCGACGGCAGCTCCTTCCAAATCTGGGGCTGCCTCTCGGGTAGTGCCTCCCTCCACTGGGACGGCCAGACAGCCGCGCTTCAAGAGGTTTCCTGGCTCCTCCTTCCCGCTGCCCTTGGCGCATACGATATCCGCGCCGAGACACACTGCGTTCTGCTAAAGATTCAATAGTGCACAATTCCAAGGAGAAGATTCGTGCCCAACGCCGATAAGCGCGCTGAAACGACCTATCCCATTGACGATCTCCTCGCCAACCGCTGGAGTCCACGCGCCTTCGCCGATCGCGCCATCCCTCCCGGCGTCCTCGGCAGCCTCTTTGAAGCCGCCCGCTGGGCGCCCTCTTCACGCAACCTGCAACCCTGGCACTTCGTCATCGCCGAGCGCCATCGCGATCCTGATGGCTTTGCCCGCATCCTGAGCACCCTCATGGGGGCTAATCAGTCTTGGGGAAAGCGTGCCTCCGTCTTGCTTATTGCCGTAACCGAGCCAAAACCCGAAAACGTAAAGGGCGGCAACAGCTACGCCTATTACGACGTCGGCCAGGCCATGGCCCATCTCTCCATTCAGGCAATGTCCTGCGGACTTTATATTCATCAGATGGGAGGTTTTCGCAGAGACATGGCACAGGAACTGTTGGAGATTCCCGAACAGTATGAACCGGTCGTCTCCGCAGCCATCGGTTACTTGGCCGACCCTTCCATCTTGTCGGACACAATGCGAGAGCGCGAACTGGCACCCCGCGACCGCCATCCCCTTTCCGAACAGGTCTTCAGCGCCAAATGGGGCCAGACGCATCCAGACTATGCATGAACTGGTAATCAGGCACGGGCAACTCATCACGCCCGCCGGCCCCGTCTTCGCAGATCTGGCCGTCGACCAGTCCAGAATCGCTGCCATCGGCGCCTACCTGAACGCAGACCGCTCGATCGACGCATCCGGCTGCTACGTCATCCCCGGCGGCGTCGACTGCCACGTCCACTTGCAAATGCAGCTGGGCGCCCGCACCACTGCCGACAGCTTCGAAACCGGCACCGTGGCCGCCGCCTGCGGCGGAACCACCACCGTCATCGACTTCACCGACCCCCAGCCCGAGCAGCCTCTGATGGAGGCGCTCCGCGAGCGAAAATCCGAGGCCGGCGGCCGCGTCGCCGTCGATTACGGCCTCCACATGACCCTCCCAACCTGGCACGCCGCCGCAGAGGACCGCCTCCATGACCTGCCCGACGCTGTTGCTGCAGGATGCGCCACCTTCAAGCTCTACCAGGCATACGACCGCATGCAGCTCGACGACGTAGCCCTGCTCAGAGCCATGCGCGCCGTCGCCGCCGCCGGAGGAGGCGTCGTCCTCCACAGCGAGACCGGGCCGCTCCTCGACCAACTGCGCGCAGACGCCGTCGCCGCCGGCCACTCGCAACCAATCTGGCACGAACGAACCCGCCCCGCCCGCCTCGAAGCCAGCGCCGTCCAGCGCGCCGCCGAAATCGCCGCCCTCGCCGGCTGCCCACTTCACTTCTTTCACGTCGGCGCAGCCGCTTCCCTGGCTCAGGTGACTGCCGCCCGCCACCGCGCCCTCGATGTCACCGCCGAAACCTGCCCTCATTACCTTCTTCTCACCGCCGCCGAACATCTGGCCGCCCGCGACGGCCATCTCTATATCTGCGCCCCACCACTACGCACCACAACTGACCAGGATGCCGTGTGGCATGCCCTGCTTAACGGCTCTCTTGACATCGTAAGTACCGACCACTGTCCCTGGACCCGCAACGAGAAACAGCGACCCTCTTTTGCCGAAGTACCGGGCGGTCTACCCGGAATCGAGGCGCGCCTGTCCCTCGTGCACAACTTCGGCGTCAACGAACGCGAACTTCCCTTGTCTTCATGGGTGTCCGCCTGTTGCACCGCCCCGGCCCGCCGCATGGGCCTGCCGCGCAAAGGCGCCCTGCTGCCCGGCTACGACGCCGACATCGTCGTCTTTGACCCCGCTAGAGAAAAAACAATCCGCGCCGACGACCTCAACGAAACAGCCGGCTGGACCCCCTATCAAGGCCTAAACGTCGTGGGCTGGCCGCGCACCGCACTGCTGAGGGGTGCGGAAATCGTACTTGACGAACAGTTCGTCGGCCTTCCAGGGCAGGGCCGCTACCTGCATCGCAAACTTGATTCTTAGCTCAGATGACCCCGCCTCTCGTACTTCCCCTTACTTCCCGAAAGACGAATCAGCATTCCGCAATGCCCGGCTGTGCAATCGAGGGATGGACTTCCCCAATATTCGCCCCCGGACAGGTGCGCGCCAAACTACCTGCACAGAGGTCATATCTGAAATGAAGATTCTCAGCCAGGACACGCTCAAAGAGGGCCTGCAATTCCTCTCCGCACAGGACGCCGACCTCGCCAGGGTCCTGACCCGGCATGGGCCGCCCAATCTTCGCAGCCAGCCCCCCGGCTTCCCAGCCCTGCTCAAGATCATCCTGGGCCAGCAGGTCTCCCGCTCCTCGGCTGCCTCCACCTACCAGCGCCTCTGCGACGCCATCGGCCCACCCGAACCGGCCAGCTTCCAGTCCCTCGACGACGATGCCCTCCGCGCCATCGGCTTCAGCCGCCAGAAAAGCCGCTACGGCCGCGAGCTCGCCTCCGCAATCCTCGAAGGACGCCTCCAACTCGACCTCCTTGCCCAGCGCAACGATGACGACGTGCGCGCAGCGCTCACCGCCTTGCCCGGCATCGGACCTTGGAGCGCCGAGATCTACCTCCTGTTCGCCCTGCGCCGCCCCGATGCCTGGCCCGCCAGCGACCTCGGCATCATAGTCGGCGCCCAGAAAGTGAAGGGCCTCCCAGCCCGCCCTTCACGGCAGGAGTTGGACGCAATGGCCGAACACTGGCGTCCCTGGCGCGGCCTCGCCACCTTTATCCTCTGGCACGGATACCAGATGATGTGAATCCCCAGACCGGATCCAAAGGGCCGCATCTCCTTCCTGGCCGAATGTCCCAACTCACACATATCCACGCCTTGCATTTCTTGCACAAAGCGCCCTACTTGGCCCAAATCAAAGGGTTGTACTGCTCAATAGAAAAGCAGGTTCGCCCATGCCCCATTGGTGTCCAAAACAGGTTCAGAAACCTGGGCAAAATCCTCAAGAATCTCGCCCCGAAGTCTCCGTAGATCGATCGTAGGCAAATCACACAGAAATCATCAAGAACGTAGGAAAACGCTTTCGCGGGCCTGAAAGCGCCTCTTTTCGCGCCGATCATTTCATCCCCACCAGAGTATTTTCTCCCCTCTTGAACCGCCTGCCGGTCCGAACTTTTTCGCTCAGACAATCTTCCGAATTGCATTGAAATGGCGCCCCAATCATGTTAAGATTTGAAGTCCTGAAATAGTCGGTTTCAGGAATTGGCGTGCCCCAACGAAAGGCAACTTTGACTTTCGTCGGGCTCCGAATGAGGCCAAAGACGGCCCTCAAAAAATAGCGTGCGGCAGCCTATAATCTTGCCGCCATTACAACTGCCGTAATCCAGGATCCTCAACTGTCGGCGGCAGTCGCAAAACACAGTTTCCAATCGGATTTGCCTCGGGGCAGCAACGGCGCTGGTTACGAGCATTTGAAACGTTGCTTCGCCGCCTTGCCTGAGGCCAGGTCGGCGAAATGTGTTCCCAAAGGTGCAGAAGCCGACAATCAAGCGAACGGAGAGCTTCAGATGGGCTTCAACATTGGGCAGAGCATAATCCACCCTTCACACGGCGCAGGTAAAATCGTTGCCTTCCAGGAAAAGGAACTGGTCAAAGGTTTCCAGCGCTACTACGTCATCGAGTTCATTCACAATCGTCTCACCGTTCACGTGCCGGTGCGGCGAATAGACCAAACCGGCGTACGCCCCGTCATGCCGGTCGCCCTCATTTCCGGCGTCTTTGAAACGCTCGAAAGACATCCCCTTGACCTTCCTGACGAGTTCAGAGTACGGCGCAACGCCATCGATAAGCAAATCCACTCCGGCTATCCCAATCAGGTTGCCGCCGCTGTTCGTGACCTGGCTTGGCGCGAAGCATCCAAATACCTGACGGAAGCCGACAAAGAAGCACTCATCGAAGCCCGGACCCTGCTCATTACAGAACTGGCCCTCGCACTCGAACAGTCCTGGGAACTCACCGAGCGAAGCGTTGACGACGCCATTGCTCGCGCAGTCCGCGACCGACAGGAAGCAGAAGCCCGCGCCCTGGAGGAAGAAGCGCGCGCCTTGGAAGAAGAGGAAAGAATATCGACCGACTGGCCATTCCCCGTGGCAATGCCAGCCGAAATGAGCGAAGCCGCCGACTAAGCGCCGCCTGCCCCAAAGAGCGGGTACCGGCAAAACGCCCATCCGTTGCAAGGGCAACTGCCCAGAAACGTCCTATGCAGTCCGGAGGCGCAAGCCTCCGGACTGCCTCGCGTCAGGCCTGGGACAATCTGAGGCCCGCGGAATCCAGTACCGCAAAGGAGACAGACCATGCGCGTTCAGATCATGACCGACATGGAAGGTGTTAGCGGCATCATCGCCTGGGACCAGGTCAATGGCGGCAAACCAATGTACGAAGAGGGCCGGCGCCTCTATACCGAGGAAATTAACGCCGCTATACGCGGCGCAGCCGCCGCCGGAGCCACCGAAATCGTCGTCGTCGACTGCCACGGCGCCGGCGGACCCTGGACATTTAACTCACTCGTCCCCGAACTCCTCGATACCCGCTGCGAATGGGTCGCCGGTCACACCTGGAGCCACTACACCGACACCCTCGAGGCCGGCTGTGATGCCGTACTCCTCGTCGGCATGCACGCCAAGGCCGGCACCGCCGACGGCGTCCTCAGCCACACAATCTCAACCGTGCTCTGGCGCCATCTCTGGTTCAACGGCCAGGCCGTCGGCGAAGTTGGGGTCAACGCCGCCGCATGCGGCTACTACAACGCTCCCGTTCTCCTCGTGACCGGCGATGAGGCCGTATGCCGCGAATCCACCGAGCTCCTCGGCGAGGGCCTCACCACCGTCGCCGTCAAGAAGGGACTCTCCCGCTACGCAGCCCGCCACATACCACCGCAACGCGCCCGCCAGATGATCGAAGACGGCGCCCGCCAGGCCCTCTCGGATCTGGGCGCCGTGCCCCCCTATCAGCTGAGCAGCCCCACCACCATCACCTTCGAAGTCGGAAGCCCCGAAAACCTCGACACCTTCCGCGGCCGTCCCGGCGTAACGCTTGAGCCTCCCTATACCGTCCGCAGCGTCGGCGATGACTGGATGGCCGCCTGGAATCAGATCTGGCACTGGTAAGATGCCGCCAAAACTCCTCATCACCGGCGCAACCGGTCTTCTGGGTTCCCATATTCTGCGCGCCGCCCGCCAAAACTGGCATCCCGTCGGTACCTACCACCGAACGACCCGCCGCCAGGCCCAGTACTTCTTCGGCAAGATCGACCACGGTCGCATCGACCTCGGTGACTACAGCGAAACAAAGGCCATGGTCGCCGACGTTCAGCCCGCCGCCGTCATCCACGCCGCCGCCATCACCGACCTCGGCTACTGTGAGAAATACCCCGACGAGTCATTTCGCATCAACCTGAACGCCGCGACCGATCTGGCCGCACTCTGCGGCGACGAGGACATCCCCTTCCTCTTCACCTCCGCCGACCTCGTCTTTGACGGCTCAGATGCCCCCTACGCCGAGGACGATCCCCCCACGCCCATCAACGTCTTCGCAGAACACCGCGCCCTGGCTGAAGAAGGTATCCTGGCCGCCTACGCCGACGCCGTCGTCGCCCGCCTCCCCCTCCTCATCGGCTACTCCCTCCTCGGGCGAGAAAGCTTCTATCGCCAGCTGGTCGCAGCACTCCGCGCCGAGCAGGAAGTCACCCTCTTCGGCGACGCCATCCGCTCTCCCGTTAGCGCAGCAGTCGCCGCCCAAGGTCTCCTGCAGATCGCCGGCAGCGGCTTTGAAGACGATGTCAACATCGCCGAAATCGATCGCGTAGTTGGCCGCCTCCACCTGGGTGGCCGCGAACACATCAGCCTCTTCGAGCTTGGCCTGCTCACCCTCCGCATCCTCGGACTGAACGAGCAACTGGCAGTTCCCATCAGCGTCCTGGACTCCTACGCTGGCCTTCTGCAGACGCCCTTCCTCGCCGCCCGTTCAGCCAACGTCGCCCTCGACAGCACACGCGCCTACGACCTGGGCTACGACCCGCCCCCCTTGCGCCCGCAGCTCGAAGAGCTCCTGCCCCCTTCGTGGCGTCTCCAGGTAGCTGAGCCAGACCCACATAAATCGGATCCGGAAACTCCCGACGAAGACGAAGGCATCTGACAGACGATCACGCCACCTTCCCCCATCACCTCCACGCTACAATAGTTCCCTCCTGTTTTCCAGCTCTATCAGCAACGACAGAAAAGACTTCTCGCAACTGCTAAGTCCTTGCCAAATGACACTCATGATTCCATTCGACGAAGGTGTCCCTCTCCTTTCTCCCCTCTACACCTATCCTCCTCTATTCGCCGCCTTCACTGACCACTGGCCACTGATCACTGACTACTGCAGTTTTGGGCGGCCGGGCCTATTCGGCCCTCCCTTGTGCGGGGGCTCCGCCCCCGCAACGCCCCCTCTCCTAC
>DAOUHY010000141.1:0-8054 GCA_034428435.1 Caldilineaceae bacterium
CGGGAAGGTGACCCTGCACCCATTCGGCAGGCTCATCGTTGTTGAGCCTCAGGACCAGGTCGAGAAAGTGGCTGCCTGAATTGAACAACGGGCCGACGTTATAGATGATAATGTGCTGCAGGTCGCCCAGTTCTCCGCTGTCGATGATCTCCTTCATGCGGTCGTACTTGGTATCATAGCGCCGGTTGGTCCCGAGATTGAGAATGGCGCCGTTTCTCTCGACCGCTTCGACCATGGCGTCGGCGTCGGCCATAGAGGCGGCCATTGCTTTTTCAGCATAGATCGCTTTGACGCCGTGATTGGCAACGTTCACCACGATCGCGGCGCGCGGCTCCGGCTGCGTGGCCACGCTGACGATGTCCAAGTCCTCTTTGGCGAGCATCTCGCGGTAGTCGGTGTACTGGCCTGCGGCGGGCACGCCGTGCAGTTTGCCAAACTCGGCCATTACGTCGGGACGCAGGTCGGCGCAGGCGACGAGGTCTGTGCGGTCGCAGGTTGTGTAGCCGGCGGCGTGTGAGTAAGGCAGCGCGATCCTGGCATAGCCGACCACTTCGTTGTCGATGAAGCCGCCCATGCGGCTGCAACCGATTACAGCGGCGCGGTAAGTTTTCATTGTTTCCTTCTCCCTGTGGGATGTCGCTTAGTAGGGACCTTCTATGCGGTCCGAAAGGCCCGTGTTGTCAGCCCAGCGCATTAATCCTGTCACGCAGCTCCTGCGTCAGCCCCATTTCTTCGGCCTGGAACGCCTGATCAACGTGGGACTTGCTGCGGCATCCGATCAGGACTGAGGTGATTCCGGGTTGACCGATTACCCAGGCCAGCGCAAGCTGTACCATTGAGATGCCGGTATCAGCAGCCACTTTACGCAGGCCCTCCATGCGGCGCATGGAGGCGTCGTTTTCGTAGATGTCCCAGTGGTCGGGCATGACGTCGAAGCGGGTCCCCTCGGGTGCGGTCCAGGTCTTGGTGTACTTGCCGGTGAGAAAGCCGGCGCCCAGCGGGCTGTATGAGATCACGCCGATATTCTGGTCAGCACAGAGTGGCAGCACTTCGGCCTCAATATCACGGATGGCGACGTTGTAGTTGGGCTGAACAGATACCATGGGCGCCCAGCCGTTCACATCGGCAATCCAGAGCGCCTTGCAAAGCTGCCACGAGGCGAAATTGCTGCTGCCGACGTAGCGTACCTTTCCCTGCTCCACAAGCGTATTGAGAGCATCCAGTGTTTCCTCGAAAGGCGTGCCGTCGTCGTAGGCGTGGAGCTGATAGAGATCGATGACGTCGGTCTGCAGCCGGCGCAGGCTATCGTCGGCGAACTGCAGGACGCGTTCCCGGTCCAGTGGCGGCGCGATTTTGGTCGCCAACACGACTTTCTGGCGGTTACTGCCGCGGGAGAGCCACTGGCCCAGTACCTTTTCGGATCCGCCTGCGGAATAGACTTCGGCGGTGTCGATCAGGTTGATATCCTTGTCCATGGCGTAGTCGAGAATCGAAAAGGACGTTTCGGCGTCGATTTCGCGGCCGAAGGTCACGCTGCCCAAGCCGATTGAACTGACGTTGAGTTCGGAGTTACCCAACTGGCGAAATTCCATCTTCTATACCTCCCTACATTCCTGAGTGGTTACGTTCTGTCTCGGATTCGCTTGCTGCCGGTCCCGGACTGGCGCGCCCGCCGCCCGAACTGGCTGCCATTGACCATGAAGCTTCCCGAGTTCAAATCTGTCGCATCCTCTTGGCAGCGGCCTCAAGGTCGGCTTGCCAGTAACTCGGATTAAGCAACTCGGGGTCGTCGATTCGTAGCTGGCGCAGTTCGTGGAGCAGGTCGGGGGAGAGCGTCGCGCTTGCTGCCTCCAGATTCTCTTCGAGCTCTGCCTCGGTGCGCATGCCGACGAGCACCGACCCGATTAGCGGTTCGGCCAGTGCAAAGGCGATGGCCGCCTGTGCCGGCGTGAAGCCACGGCCGGTTGCGTGGCGGCGATTGCTACCTGCATTGGCAACGATCTGGCGAAACCGCCTGGAGCGCGCTTTTAAGGGTTCAAGCCAGTCGGGCAGGTAGTCGGCGCGTTCGGTCAGGACGCCCTGGAGCAGTACCGAGCGCACCATTATGCCTACACCTTTCCTTCTGGCGGCGGGAAAGACTCTGGTGGCCAGGCGCTGGTCGAAGAGCGAATAGGTGACCTGAATCGCGTCAAACAGATCCAGACCGAGTGCGGCGAGGGGCAGATCGGGGCCATAGAAGGAGCCGCCGCGCCAGAGAATCATGCCGCTGGCGCGTGCTTCAGAGAATATCTCGGCTACGAGGTCGGCTTGGTCGAGCAGGTCGGCGTCGACGTTATGGATCTGCCAGATGTCAACGTAGTCGGTTCTCAGCGAGCGGAGACTGTTCTCGAGGCCGGACAGCATGGCGCGGCGCAGTGCCTGGCCGCGCAACGTTCTGCCATCGGCTTGCACGGTGGCTTTGGTGGCCAGCACGACCCGTTTGCGGCGGCCGCGCAGGGCACGGCCCAGGACCGCTTCGCTGTTTCCATAGGCCTGGGCGGTGTCGATGAAATTGATGCCACCGTTCAGCGCCGCGCCCACCAGGCGTTCGGCGGCGGAAGAGGAGGGGCGGCCGTATTGACCGGGAACCGGTATTCCGTAGTCCATCCCCAGTTCAACAGTGCCCAGTGCGATCGGAGAGACCGATAATCCGGTTCGTCCAAGAGTGCGATAGTGACTGCGGTCCATTGGCTGATTCCAGCGGTTGTTGGCAGGCGGCTGGTATGACAACTGCCTACTGAACTGAGGTCTCCGGCTGTTCGTGGATGGGCAGTGTGCCCGACATGTACTCCCGTTCCCACAGGGCAACCGTCTCCTTGACAAATTCGTCCACCGGCCTGTCGATTCCGTGCTGGCTCATCAGCTGCGGCAGCCATTTGTGGCCGAAAGCGACGTGCTGGCGTTCGTCGGCCATGTCGTAGCTGACGAACTGGGCCGAGAGACGGTCGCCGGTTTCGGCGTAAGCGGCCATCTGCACATGGCGGTGGGGGAAGGCGTGTGTCTCGTTGCCCATTGTGAGGAGGCAGTATTGGGTGGCGGCGTCATACTGGCTGCGCCAGGTGTAGATACGCGTGTTCTGGGGGACCTTGGTATAGTCGCGCCCGTGCTGAGCCAGCCATTCGATTCCGAGCTTGCAGTGCCGGGTCTCGTCGTAGCAGTGGCGGGCGCTGTCGTAGGTGAAGGCCCAGGGCATGTCGGGCGACAGGTGGATGATGAGTGCGACGGTTTCGGCGGCGAGCATCTCCTGGCTGTAGCTTTCGAAATCGCGCAGACGCTGGGTTGCATGATCGACGTCGGTGATCCGTTTGCCGGCGTCGCGATTGACCAGGCTGAAGCGGCTGTCGCGGGCGGCGTCGCGGGGGCAGTCGAATGTCTTGCGGCACACGGGTGGCGCCGGCTTTTGCTGGCGGTCTTCGCGGCCGGAGACGCCTCCGGCTGCCGCAAGCAGGTCGGCGATGTAGGTTTCCCATTCGCCGGGCGCATGGTCTGCCAGCGCCTCTTCTGCCCAGGTGAGTTGCAGTTCTTCATCGATCAGGATGTGCTTGAAGGCGTACAGGGTCGGGGCGTCGGGATTGGCGAAGGTCTGATCGCAGTGCCAGCGGTAGGTGTCGACGAGAGCCGGTTTGATGACGCGAAAGAGGCCGGCCCGCAGGTCGGCTTCGTTGGGCGCGTGGAGGGCTTCGGCCATCAGGTGTTCGAGTGCGTCGTCGCCGGGCGGGCGGAAGGCGGGCGTCTGGATCTCACGCAGGCGCTGGTAGAGATGCTGCACGTGCTGGGCATCTTCCCAGAGCAGGCGGCCCATGGCCAGTTTCCAGTCCATGTTGGCCGTACCGGGCAGCCAGGCGGCCAGTATGCGGAGCGTCTCGTATTCGATAAAGCGGTAGCGGTTGAGCAGTTGCTTGTTGTGAGCGAAGTCGATCTGCTCCGGCGGGGACAGTACCTGCATTATCCTCCTCCTTACTGGATATCCAGGAGCGCGGCTGCATTGCCGTAGAAGATGTCCTCGACCTGGCGCTCGGTCAGCTTCAGCCGGTCGCAGGCGAGGCGGATGCTGCGCAGCGACTCGAGGCCGATCAGGACGGGCTTTAGCGAGATGTGCTTCTCTTCGACGTCCATCTCGTCTGCATAGAGCCAGTGGAAAGAGTCGCCGATGGCAATGCAGCGGCCGCGCGTGTGGCTGACATGGAAGTCGGTCCCATACATGAGCTTTTCGTGGCCCATTGTCTCTACTATGGCTTCGAAGGCGCCGGCCTCGGTTACCGCGGATGTGTCGAACCAGACGTTGTCGAGGCCGCGCAAGCTCTCGATGCCCTCAATGGTATGCCAGGGGTTGAAGCCGCGGGCGGCGTGGGCGAGGATCAGCCGCATGTTGGGATAGGACTCGCAGTAGCGGCGGATCGCGGTTTGGTTGACCGGGTCGGCGAGGGCGCGATCGCGTACCATGTGCAGGGTGATGGTCAGCCCCAGCGTGTTTGCCGCGGCGACGTGCTCTTCGGGCAGATAGGCTTCGATGGGCGCCGTCCAAGTTGGATCGCCGGCAGTGTAGGAGCCGGCGCCGGACTCGGGGGTGCCGAGGCGCGGATTCAGCGGGGCCATGGTGTGGTAGCATTTCAGGCCGGTCATGCCCAAGCGCCGCACGTCGTCAAGAATGGTCTCGGCGTCCATGTCGGGGGAGATGATCAGCTGGCCGCGCGAGTTGACCGCCAGGGGTGAGGTGCCTTGTATTTCTGCGGCGATGAATTCATTGTTGGCCTGGCGGTCGCCGAGAAAGGCGAGCCCAAAGAAGAGGCCACCAACGACGCGCCCTCCCGGATGCAGCCACTCGGAATAGTGCGCGAATTCGGCCAAGCCCAAGCGGGGCGGCGTCGTTTCCAGACCGGCGCGGGGAACGCCGTCCGGATAGTGCTCGTGGCAGAAGAGATGCGCGTGGGCGTCGATGATGCGGTCAGGCAGGAAGGGGAGGATCTCCCTTTCGAAAAATTGCTGATCTTCCTCTTTGAACTCGTGCGAAAACATGGCAGTTATCCAGTAGCCTACTTTCTGTGGGAGGGTTCCTCGCAGGATGTTGTCCTAGCGGACCTGGCGGCGGAAGGGTTCCTTTTTGAGACTGACGGTGAGCAGGTCGTCGATATTGCCGTTTTCCAAACCGGCGCGAACGACCTGAAGGGACTCGGCTGCCGCTTCGCCGGTCAGGCGGATATCTTCATCGGTGTGGGCGAGGGTGGCCTTGAAACTCATGTAGGAGTGCACACCACGTTTGGCCATCTCCTGGATGAACAGGGTAGAGACCTTGCGGGGATCGACGTCGTCGGGCGTGTTGATTGTGACGGTCGGGCCGGTGTGCAGGCCGGTACAGGCACCGTCCAACCCGGAATCCGCGATTGCCTGGTTGAGAGCGCTACGCAGCTTTTCGCCGATCTCTTTGAAGCGAAGGGGAGATTCACGTCGTTTCAGTTCGCGAATGGTTGCGAGCGAGGCTGCCAGCCCGATGTTGTCGCTCCAGTACGAACTGGAGATGAACATGTGCCTGGCCGGTTCCATCACTTCGCGCGAACCGACGACGGCGCCCATGGGATAGCCATTGGACATCGACTTGGCGACCACAGTCATATCGGGTGTTACACCGACGGCTTCCTGCACGCCGCCGACAGCGATGCGCCAGCCGCAGGAGACCTCGTCGAAGATGAGGACGACGCCGTGATCGGCAGCCAGCTGCTTTACCGCTTCCAGATAGCCAGGAGGCGGCAGCTCTGAGCGGGCCGGCTCCATCATGATGGCGGCGACCTCGCCGGCATGTTCGTCGAGAAGCGCGGTCAGCATCTCCAGGTCGCCGTAGATGAAGGGGATGACGGTGCCTTCGAGGGCTTTGGGTACGCCGATGGGCTCGATGCCGGCAAAGGGGTATTCGCCGCTCTCGGGGTTGACGCCGTAGTTGGCGGCCTGGTACCAGTCGTGCCAGCCGTGGTAGCCGCAGAAAAGGATCTTGTCTTTGCCGATGGTGCCGCGGGCGATGCGCACGGCCATGGCGCAGGCATCGCCGCCGCCCTTGCAGTAGCGCACCATTTGCGAACTGGGAATCGTGTCATTGAGCTCCTCGGCCAGTTCAATTTCGAGGGGGCTGTTGGTGGAGAAGAGGCTGCTGCGGTCGATCTGCTCCTTCACGGCCGCGTCAACGACATCATCGGCGTGGCCCAGGATGATGGCGCCGACCGCGCTCATCCAGTCGATATATTCGTTTTCGTCGACGTCGATGAAACGGGAGCCCTTGGCGCGCTGGGCGTAAATGGGGCTGGCGCCGTGCGCGAACTGGTCGGCGCGACGGCTTATCAGCTGCGTCCAGCCGGGGATCAGCTCGCCGGCCTGGTTGTAGAGATCGAGCGAGCGGGAAACATCGTGTTGCGCCGAATTTGGGAACGAGGTCATTTTGCCCTCCGTTTTTCGCGTGGGCGGACGCTGTGCCCGCGACACGAGGTCAGATTCTACTCCTGCCAGTTGAAGATCACGCCGAGCATGTTCTTCTCGCGATGGTAGGCCATTTCGTAAGCTTCGACCATCTCGCTGTAGTGATAGCGGTGGGTGATCAGGCGGCTCGGTTCGAGCAGTCCGCCGGCCATGAGCGAAACGACGTGGTCGGCGATATTGTCCCATGCGTAGCGGTCGGCCGTGTTGTAGGGATCGGAGCCGCCGTGGGGATAGAGATAGCCGGTCCGCTCGGAGACCGCGATTACCGAGGTGCCTTTGTTGTAGAAGAGTTCCATGGCGAGCGGGTTGAAGTCGAGCGGCGGTTCTCCACGGCCGAGCAGGCTGACGACGGAGACGCGGCCGCCGGGGCGGACGATCTCCATGGAGGTGCGGAAGGCGGGCCAGGGATTGGCGGTGAGGATGACGAGATCGATGCCCTGGCCGCGGGTGAATTCGTCGAGTTTGGCCTCGAGGTCAGGATCGTTGTAGAGGAAGTTGGCGTGTGCGCCCATGCGGTCCGACATCTCCATGCGGACGGGGCTGTTGGCGATGCCGACTACGCGACCACCGAAGAGCGGGCCGAGGGCGATTGCACCGAGGCCGAGAACACCGACCCCTACCACGGCCACATTTTCGCCCGGGCGGAACTGGGCCTTGTGGTAGCAGTGGGCGCTAAGCGCGTAGAGGTGGGCATAGACGGCATCTTCGTCGGCGACGCCTTCGGGGATGGCGACCAGACTCTGCGATTCCGCCATGATGTATTCGGACTGATGGGGGGCGCGAGTGACGACACGGTCGCCGACTTTCACGCGGGTGACCTTACTGCCGGCGGCCTGAACGACTCCCAGGTTGCTGTCGCCGACCCAGCGCGGGTAGCCGGGTGCGCCGGGCACGCGGTCGGCGCCCTCGTAGTTGCCGCGGTCGGTGCCGATTTTGAGCGCGGAGATGCGTGTTTTCACCCAAATTTCGTCGTCGGCGAGCTGGCTGGCGTCCAACTCCTCTTCTTCGATTCGCAGATCGCGAGGGCCATGCAGGACTGCTATTTTCATGCTCGTTTGCCTTTCACGATTATCACCGGGTGCGCTTGCAGGGAGGTGTCATGCGCCGGGTACGCCGTCCAAGTCTTCACTACAATCTTTGAGTACATTCATCAGACTGAAGTCTCCGCCCCATGGGACCATCTGCGCACCCTGATCGCGGTAGCGCTTGATTTCGTCCACTGATGCGGCTGTAATGCCCCAGACTTTTCCATGCTTTTCGGCGGCGGCGGCTACGGTGTCAATCGCTTTCTCCATGGTCAAGTCACCTTTTCCCTGCGTTGCAATACGCAGCGACAGGTCGGCGGGCCCGATGAACAGGCCGTCGATGCCGTCTATGGAGGCGATCTCCTCGGCGTTGGCCACTGCCTGGAGTGTTTCGACCTGCGTAATGAGGAAGGTCTCGCGGTTGGAGTCGGCGTTGTAGTTGCTCTGAGGGTCCCAGGCCCCGATACCGAAATCAGCGTCCAGGCCGGCTCCGTCCATGCCGCGGTTGCCCAGCGGCGGAAACCTGAC
>DAOUHY010000142.1:0-18804 GCA_034428435.1 Caldilineaceae bacterium
ATTCGTCAAATACAAATTGCACCCGCCGACGCCGATTCATATCGTCGATGCCGACGGCAACTGGCGCATGCCCTTTATCTACCAGACCATTCGCGAACGGGATCCGGAGACCTTCCGCAATAACTACCACGAGGACACCGAGATTATCCATCCCATCCGCTTCTTCCCCAAAGGGGAAGAGTATAAGTTATGGGGTGAAGTTGCTGCGACCACCAAACTCTTCGGTCTGGACGTGCCCCACGAAGAGCAGGGCTTCTTCCTGCTGGGCACCGACCGCCTTGGCCGCGATATGTTCTCGCGCGTCGCCTACGGTGCGCGCCTCTCCCTCTCCATCGGCCTCATCGGCGTTGTCATCAGTCTGGTCCTCGGCATCCTGCTGGGCGGCCTCTCAGGCTACTACGGCGGCACCGTCGACAATATTATCCAGCGCGTCATCGAGTTTCTGCGCTCGATCCCGTCTATTCCGCTCTGGATGGGCCTGAGCGCGGCCCTGCCGCCCGGCTGGCCGATTCTCTACGTCTACTTCAGCATTACTGTAATTCTCTCCTTTATTGGCTGGACCGGCATGGCTCGCGTCGTGCGCGGCAAGTTCCTGCAACTGCGTGAGGAGGAGTTCGTCATGGCGGCCCGTTTCTCCGGCAGCGGCGAACTGCGCATCATCCTCCGTCACATGCTCCCCTCCTTTCTCAGCCACATCATCGCCACCATGACGCTGGCAATTCCTTCGATGATTCTCGCCGAAACAGCGCTCAGCTTCCTCGGTCTCGGCCTGCGCCCGCCCGCCATCAGCTGGGGCGTCCTCCTGCAGGAGGCCCAGAACATCAGCGCCGTCGCCATCGCTCCCTGGACCATGGTCGCCCCCGCCCTCATGGTCGTCATCGCCGTAACCGCCTTCAACTTCATGGGCGACGGCATGCGCGACGCCGCCGACCCCTACGCCAGCCTCTAAACGTAATTCCAGGCGTTTCGACAAGAATCGACGCCCGCGGCATTCACTAAAAACTCAAAACTACCTACTAAAAACTGACAAACTCATGATCATCAAAGGCAGCGCCATCCCCGAACTCAACAACCGCAAGGGCTACGAGATCCGCGAAGTCCAGGACCAGATCGACCACTTCGCCGTCCGTATCACAACACCCGCCAACCCATTCGAACCGGAGAAACACGGGGAGCGCCGCTTCTGGTACATCCTCGAGGGCGAGGCCACCGTCACCATCGACGGCGAAAGCACCACCGTCGGCCCCACCGACCTCATCCTCCTCGCCCCCTGGACAGACCACAGCCTGCACGCCGACAACTGGGTCCGCTGGATCTGCTTCGGCTAACCTCGCCTACCCGGAACGCACAATCCCCACACCGACAAAGGAATCGCAAACGATGCCACGCAAATTGAAGTTGGCCCTCATCGGTCTGGGCCGCCGCGGCCGCGGTGGGCACCTGCCAATCTATCCAAAGCTGAATGACGTATTCGAATTCGTCGCCGTCTGCGACAAGGAGGAGGAGGTCCTGCGCGAAGTCGCCGCCGAGTACGGCGTCAACGCCTACACAAGCGTGCGCGACCTGGTGGCCGGCGAAGATCTGGACGTCGTCGACGTCGTCGTCCCCGGCGAAGCCCACCATCCCATCTGCTGCTTCCTCGCCGAAAACGGCATCAACATCATCGTCGAAACCCCCGTCGCCGTCACCCGCCCCATGACCGACATGATGATCGAGGCCGCCGAACGCAACAACGTCAAACTGGAGGTCGCCGAGAACTACCACCGCGTACCCATGGCCCGCTTCCAGGCCAAAGTGATCGACTCCGGTATCATCGGCGAAGTCGGACGCATCTACCGCATCTTCTACGAGGGCGGCTACCACGGCATGAGTATGCTGCGTCTCCTCGCCAACAGCCCCCCCAAGTCGATCCTCGGCATCACCCACGTAACCGACGTCGTGCCCATCATCGACCGCATGAAGCGCCACCATGCCCAGGAAAACTGCACCACCAGCTTCCTGGAATTCGAGAACGGCGCCGCCGCCACCATGATTTACTCAAACGTCATCCACGCCCGCTCTCTGGGCCGAAAAATGGTCGGCATCTCCCAGATCGACGGCACCCGCGGCGCCATCGTTGGCGAAACCGTCTACTTCACCGACCCCGAAACCTACCAGGACGGCGCCAGCGGCGTCCCCTACGAACCCCAGCGCTCCTTCATCGAAGTCGAAGGCCGCCAGATCCTTGAAGGTATCAGTCTGCAACTGCCCGACCAGGAGATCGTCTGGCAGAACCCCTACGCCCATCTCGGCGTCGGCGAAAATAACGGCCGCGGCGTCGACATGGCCGACCAGTTCATGAGCATCGCCAACGCCGTCCTTCACGACATCGAACCTACCTACGGCGTGCAGGAAGCCCGCCTCGACCAGGAAATGACCCTGGCCGCCTCAGAATCCGCCCTCATGAACAAGCAGCCGCTGGACTTCCCCCTGCGCTCCCCCTCAGAAGCCGAAGAGCGGATCCAGCAGCGCTTCAAAGAGACCCACGGCTACGACTACACCGACATCGAACCGCTGCTCGATGTCTTCTACCCCCGCCGCTGAGCAGCTACAGTTAGCAACCGCCCTCGCGGAAAGGAAGTGAACCGTGCAGTTCCTGGATCTTGAAAAAAAGGGAATCTCCCGCTATCTTCTCGACGCCGACGTGGAAGGCGAACCCTTGCGCGTCCACATCTCGGAGGTGGATGCCGGACAACGCTCACATCCACCTCACAAGCATGGCGGCTTTGAGGCCTTCTATATGATTGAAGGAGAGGGGACGCTGGAAATCGACGGCGAAAGCCATCCTCTGCGCGCCAACGAAGCAGTCGTCTTCGACCCGCACAAGCTGCACGGCCTCATCAACACCAGCCAGGCCCCCATGCGCTACATGGTCATCATCCGCCCCGAAGAAAGCGATTGACGATGTCGTCGGTCTTTGGGCACCAAAGCGTCAGTCGGTGTAGAATCCAGGCACTATGAGCGAAAAAGTGCGGCAACTGAATCTGCGAGTCCCGGAAAATATTGTTCAAGAACTGGATGAAATTGCCAACAAAGAGCAAATCGATCGGACTGCGCTTGCGAGAAAGATGCTTTCGGAGGCGATTCAGCGGTGGAAAGTGGACGACGCAATTGCAGCCCGCATACGCGGCGACATCACAAAGGCACGCGCCGCTGAACTGGCAAGTATGTCGGTTTACGATATCATGGATGAAGTGCGTCGTAGGGGCGCCCCGCCAAGCTATACTCTCGACGAACTGCGCCAGGATCTGAAACTACTGCGCCCATCTTAGAGCGACATTGCCGGTCAATCTGCCGGGGCGAAGGCACCGGCACTTCAGCAGGAGCATGTGTAGAATGTGAGACGCAAAGGAACATTCCTTTGCGTCTTTTTCGTCTTACGAAAAATCAAGCTGCATCAGCAGATCCATGAACTGGATGCTCATCTTTTCCGAGCCCAGTTCCGTACTGGAATAGGGGTTGTCGAAATGCAGGAACCCGCTGGTCGGTTCCTCATTTTCGTTGACGAGCAGAGGCCCTTCCCAGCCAAAATCGATGCTCTCGCCCCGCAGGCTGGTCAAGTGTACGCTGTCCTCCCCGAACGTGACATCCAGCGCCGTCACCTTCTCCACGAACTCGGCAAAGCTGCCGTCCGCTTCCTCCCGCCCCATCTGCACCACCCAGATGTTGTTCTGCCCGTAGGACCGCAACTCCCGAAACGCGTTCCTGCCCGTTTCGGTGAGCGTCAGCCCCGCTGAAGCCGTCATCGCCAGATAGCCGTCCCCGACGCGGGCACACGCCCAACCCTCCCGGATCTCGTGCTCGTCAAAGGCATACATCGGGAAATAGGCGTGCGTAAAGCCCAGCCAGTCATCCTCCGGCAGCCGGTGGACCGCAACCAGCAGATCCTTCCACTGGGCCGCCCGCGGCAGCACGACGTTCCCATGCCAGAAGTTCGGCCGGTGAGATCCGTCCTCGCTGAGACACGGCGGGTGGGTAACGAATACAACAGCCTCCGGCGAAAAGGTCGCCTGCCAGATATGCTGCTGATATCCGGATTCGCCCGGCCGGTAGTCCTGCGCCGAGCACAGCATAAAGTCCGGCGTCTTATAGGTGACCTTGTTCACCTCCCAACTGCCCTCTTCCCGGTCGCACCACGTCTCCAGCTGACCCGCGTGCCGTTCCCGGCTCCAGATTTCGTCAGCCGGGTCGATCGCAATTGCCTCGATTACCGGTGGCAGCTGATAGTTCACCGCGCACGCCAGGCTCACGATCCCCCGGATACTCCGGTTGAAGATCCCCTTGCCCCACAGCAGACGCGTGATGCCCGACGTTGGCTCCCGAAAACCATCCTTGATGAAGCGTGAATATGTGCGCCCGTGGCTGGAGCCGAACACCCCCTTGAAGGAGTTGACCGCCAGCCCGAAAAACATCTTGTCCAGAACAACCGCCGCCAGTTCCCGCACGTCGTCGTTGTCGGCCAGGTCGACCAGGTGACTGAGGGCCAGCACGTCCTCTTCGAAGTACGTGTTGGAGTCCCACTCCCGGAAACCGCCCGCGGCCCGCTTGCGCAGCCACGAAAGCGCCCTTTCCTCTCCCAAGGCGCGGTGCTCACTGCCCGTCAGACCGGCATTCGCGAAAAGCTCGTCCGGCAACAGTTGACCCGCCAGGATCTCACAGGTATGAAAGAGGATCTGATGGTTCTCCGACCAGAAGCACATCGCATCCGCGCCCGGCTGGTCCATCCAATATCGGAAGTTGAGAAAACAGTCCTGCAGCGGCTCGACCAGCGCCTGCGGAAACCCCGGCTCCTCAATATGGCGCCCCGCCATGCCCAGCAGACCCACCAGGTCGAAGTCACTGCAATCGGCCCGCTCGTCTATCGAAGCGATACAGTCCAAGACCACCTGCTCATTGAGATTGTCCCACATGCCCAGTTCCATCGCCGCGATCTCCGAAAAGACGTTGCCTTCCGCACCGCGCCTCGCGGCATTGAGCAATGCCTCCCGCCGCCGCTGCGGATAGGTGCCGTAGCGCTCCGTGGAATATTCGGTGTTGCCGACGATGTGAACGTCCAGCCGGCGTTCAACTCGCAGGTCGTTGACATAGTAGTGCTCGGGATTGGGGAAGAGAAAGACCTCGTAGTCGTCCTGCGGGAACTGAAACGCCGTCCCCAGGACCACCTCCTCCCGCTTTTCACCCTTCGTGTGGTGTTCGCTGTAGATGCGTCCGCCCTTGCGCATCAACCGCAGCGCAAAGTCATCGGTTACCCCTTGCCCATCCGGCCAGCTTACCGTCACCTTCGCATGGCGGCTGTATACGTCCCGGTCCAGGTAAGCCTGGTCGAAGATCTCTTCCAGCGCCTGCCTCCGGCTCGCCGGCCGCACCGACGTCGGCAGCAGCACACGGAAATTATCGAGTGACTTCCCCTCATCCCTTTGGTCCGTCAACCGTAAGGCCATCACATAAGGACACTCTCGTAGCGCCACCCCCTCGTAACAGACCCCAACCTCGTTCCGCCCCGCCTTCAGCTTCACCGGGAAGGAGACCGTTTCCGGCAGCTGGTGATGAAAATGCTCCACCCGGTGACACAGTTCCCCGTTCACCCAGATGTCCGCCGGGCCGTTTGTCGTCAGGGCAAAGATCAAATCACATGCACGGGGAACCTCCAGCACACAGTAGGCCCACGTCTGCAGATAATGGGGCGTATGCTGAAAAGTGGACACGTCCACAAAGTGGTCGTCAAGGCAGCGTACAACGCGCCACCTCGTTTCATCCCGGTCGGCCTCGAAGTTGTGACGCTCCAACGCGCCCGCAAAGTTCTCAGCAGACGCCGGGATCGCCCCCGCCTGCCCATCTCCGTCTCCCGCGGCTGCGGCTCTTACATCTGCGACGATCCGGCTCTTGTAGTCCGGGCCAGTGTAACCGCCAACCTCCACAATCGGCGTTGCCACCGGCCCCGCCACCAGCCAGTCATGCACAAAGCCGGCCTGCAGGGCGGACTCCTGCCAGACCGGCGTCAAGGCAATCTGACCCTCAGCCTCCGGCTCGTTCGATTCCCCGGCCTGCTGAGCGTCCAACTCTGTACTCATAAATCGATTACTCCAATTGTCTTCTTTGCTTGGTTGGATGTGGCGCAATGCAAAGAGGTCGCGACGCGCGACCTCCAGGAAAGATTCCAGTCTATAGTCGGATTTGGCCAGCTATTCGTACAGCACACAGCGGACCATATGGCCGCCCTCCAGCTCCAGCAAAGGTGGATTACGCGTATCGCACACGCCGGCAATCGCCTTGCGGCAGCGGGGGTGGAACGGACAACCTTCCGGAATCGAATATGGGTCCGGTACCGAGCCCCGAATCGCAGTCAACTGGCTGGTAATCCCCTGCGCCGACTTGCGTCCCAACAGCGGGATCGAACGCAGCAGCGCCTGCGTGTACGGATGCTTGGGATCGTAGAATATGGTGTCGACGTCGGCCATCTCCACCACTTCACCCAGATACATGACCACCACATAGTCGACCATCTGCGCAATCACGCCCAGGTCGTGCGTGATAAAGATGATCGCCATCCCTAGCTCATCCTGCAGCTCCCGCATCAGCGTCAGAATCTGGGCCTGAGTCGTCACGTCCAGCGCCGTTGTCGGCTCGTCCGCAATCAGCAAGCTGGGCCGGCACGAAAGCGCCATCGCAATCATCGCCCGCTGCCGCATGCCGCCGCTCAACTGATGCGGATAGCGGTCGATCGTGCGTTCCGGCTGCGGCATGCCCACCTTGTTCAGCACGTCGATCGCCTGCGCCCGTGCCTCCTCCTTGTCCACGTCCTGGTGCAGCAGGATCGCCTCGATGATCTGATTCCCAATCGTATGAACAGGGCTGAGCGAAGTCATCGGCTCCTGAAATACCATCGAGATCTCACCGCCGCGAATCGAACGCGCCTGCGCGCCCATGGCGTCGATCTTGGTCATATCTACAACCTGATCGGTGACGCTCCCGTTCTCCTGATTCTGCAGATGGAAGAGCACCTCGCCCTCGACCACCCGTCCCGGTGAGGGCACAATTGCCATGATCGAGCGCGCCGTGATCGATTTGCCGCACCCGCTTTCACCCACCAGACCGACCGTCTGGCCGCGACGTACCGTGAAATCTACGCCCTCCAATGCCCGCACGATTCCCTGCGCCAGGAAAAAGTGCGTCTTCAGTCCCTTTACCTCCAGCAGCATCTCCCGGGATTCTGCGGACCCGCTGGCGTCGGCCACTCTGTCTATCTGCGAAGATGAAATTGTCATGGGTGAAATCCGTTCTGTTTTTGTTTCAGCAGTCGTCATTCAGTTCCGACTTCCAGGACTCCCCAACTGTATTCCAGGGCTTTCCTGTCTCCGGATGGAACAATCTCTGGTCACCAAGCTACTTGGCATATGGATCGGCGGCATCACGGATGCCGTCACCGAGAAAATTGAAGGCCAGAACTGCCAGCACCACCGCCAAACCAGGGGTCAATACCCATGGCGCAAGAGCGACGGAACGGAGATTCTGGGCCTCCTGCAACAGCACGCCCCAACTGATTGCCGGCGCCCTTAAGCCCAGCCCAATGAAACTCAGACCAGTTTCCGACAGAATAATGCCCGGAATCGCCAATGTCAAGGAGGCAATAATGTGGCTGAGGAACGAAGGGACCATGTGACGCAGTATGATGCGCATCTCTCCCGAGCCGCAGAAACGGGCCGCCATCACAAAATCCTCTTCTCTCATGCTCAGAAAACGCCCGCGCACCACCCGCGCCAGTCCCGTCCAGCCCACGAACGAAAGCAATATCGTTACGCCAAAGTATAACCGCACCACCGGCCAGTCCGCCGGCAGAGCCGCAGCCAGCGCCATAATCAGCGGAATCTCCGGAATCGAGCGAATGAACTCGATCAGCCGTTGAATGGCATTGTCAATCGCGCCGCCGTAGAAGCCGGAAATGCCCCCGAGCAGAATGCCGATTACCAGGCTGATTACCACGCTCACCAGACCAATCGTCAGCGAAATGCGCGCACCGTAACACAGACGCGAGAACAGGTCCCGCCCCAGCCGGTCGGCACCCATCAAAAAGAGCCCCTGCTCCTCATGCGGAACGTCCAACCCGTAGAGATGCCAATTCGTGGGAAATTGGCCCCACAGCTCATATTCCGTTCCGCGCACAAAGAATCGAATCGGATGAATTACCGTCTCGTCCTCTTTGTAAATGTTGCGCAAAGTCACGGGGTCCCGCTCACGGATTATCTTGTATACAAACGGCCTGCGTAGATTTCCTTCCGCATCGATAATCCGGATATTCATCGGCGGTACAAACTTGTACTGCACAAACGACTGCTCCGGGTCGTACGGCGCCACGAACTCGGCAAATGCCGCGATCCCATACAGGATGATAACCAGAAATCCGGAGAGTACCGCCATCCGGTGCTTGCGAAATCGCCACCACATCAACTGCGAGTATGACGCTACATAAATATCTTCATCTTCGACTATGTCAGGATCGAGACTCGCGTCGTCATAGGTTTGGCTCTCTTCTTCATCAGACCTGTCAATCCAGGAACGTTGCAGTCTCTCCATTTACGGTCCTCCGGGTATCCGTTACTCCGTTCCCCCTGAAGTTCAAGGTACCCCTAATCTGTGATGTGTGTCCGGCCCGACCTGCGACGCCAGAGATTCACCAGCCGTGACCAACTTCAGTCAGCCGCTCTCAGCCTACCCGACCCTCCCCGTACCGATTGGTCGGGCACGCGGGCAACCCTGAACAGGCTATTCTACATGAGTATAAGCTTCTTTGAGATACTTCGACCCTGGTGAATGCGATTGATAATATCGGCCAGCATCGGCGCAATCGACCGAACGACCACCTTGTCGGACCGTTTTTCAGGAGGGACGGGAAGCGTGTTGGAAACGACCAGCTTGGCGATACGATCGTCAGACTGAAGATGCTCCAATGCAGAGGGCAACAAGACAGGGTGCGTAACCGCAAACGCCGCGGTACCCTCCGCGCCCGCTTCATACAGTGCGTCGATCTGCTTGAGAACGCTGCCGCCGGCCATTATGTCGTCGATGATGATCGGGCGGATCCCCGCGATCTCACCAACAACGTGCGTCGTTTCCGTCACGCTGACGCTCGTGCGCCGCTTGTGCATCACCACCAGCGGCAGATTCAGGAGCTGCGCATAACGGCCCGCCAAACACGCTCGACCCACATCCGGGCTCACAAAGGCCGAGATCTCCCACTCCGGTTGACGAAAATAGACTGCCAGGATCGGCAGCGCAGAAAGCGGGTCCACAGGAATGTTGAAAAAGCCCTGGATCGCCCTCGCATGGATATCTACAAATATCACGCGATGCGCCCCCATCATCTCCAGCATATTCGCGATTACCCGCGCGCTGACCGACTCACGGCCATGCGCCATCCGCTCCTGACGGGCATACGGAAAATAGGGCACGACCACGCTGACACTGTGGGCGCTGGCTCGCCGGAATGCGTCCAGATACAGCATCAACTCCATCACATGATCATTCACCGGTTGGCAGCAGGACTGGACCAGAAAGATGTCCTGGTCGCGCACGACCTCATCGATCATCACGTGTATCTCGCTGTCCGGCAGACGGCGAGTCGTCGATTGACCGAGTTCCACCCCAAGAGTATCGGCAATCTCCAGGGCCAGCTCCTTGTGGGCAGAACCGCTGAAAATGCGTAACGGGTGATACGACACGAAAAACCTCTCCTGTCTTGGGGTGCTGAAGAGTCACTTGAAGGTATCTCTGCCGACGGCGTGTATCATAGCCCCATACCAGCGAAATGGCAAGAGACGGGGGCTCCTTTAACCAAACCGGGCCCGCTGTGTTATATGTGGGTGTGTGAACTGCAGCACAATGGAAATACATCAGGGCATCTCCAACACCCGCGATCCCCGGGGAACTGAAATGGAACAAAAACTGTTAGTCGCGACGCACAATCAGGGAAAACTCCTGGAGTACAGCAATCTCTTGCAGGACCTGCCGCTGACCTTCACCTATCTGGACGAAATCGGCATCCATGAAGAGGTAGCCGAGACCGGGAACACCTTTGCCGCCAATGCCCTGCTGAAGGCGCAGGAGTACGCCAGCATGACCGGACTGTGGACGTGGGCCGACGACAGCGGCCTGGAGGTAGATGCCCTGCAGGGAGCCCCAGGCGTGCACTCCGCCCGCTATGCCGGCCCCGGTGCAACCGATCAGGACAGATACGAAATGCTCCTGAGGGACCTGCATTCACATCCCCGCCCATGGACGGCCCGCTTCCAATGTGTGGTTGCCATTGCGCGTCCGGCAGCCGGGCCCCAAACCTGTACGGGAACGCTGCAGGGAATCATCACCAGGTCGCCGCGAGGGTCACATGGCTTTGGCTACGATCCGGTCTTCTTCCTGCCCGACCGCGGCCGAACCCTGGCAGAGCTGCCAACATCGGTCAAGAACGAAATCAGCCATCGGGGGCGGGCATCGCGGCGCGCCAAGGAGTTGCTGAAAGTCCTGCTGGAAAACTAGTGGCATGCCTCGCCCCCTATCTCCAGTTGAAATCCCAGAGCCATTCTTCCTTCTCAAAAGAGAGGTCCAACCAATGTGAGTTCGCATTTGAACCGCGTAGGGAACAACTTTGGCTGAATTCCGACCCAACGCAACCTAACGCCACTGGACACGCTAACGTACTCTGGTGATACAATGTCTTCAAATTACCCTGAATTCTGAGTCTGACACGAGCTGGAAGTAACACCTTGACTGGGAGGTTCAAAAGTGAAGAACGAATGGCTCCAACCTGTGATATTCAATGTAATTACCATCGTGGCGTTGCTGTTTTCTCTTTTCCAGATTGTTACCGGGACTTCAGGGCGCTTGATCAGAACGGCCGATGCCATTCATGCCCTCGAAGAGCTCGCCGCAGACGGCGTCCTCGAGGACGACTCGATAGTCTCTGGCCTCTCCACCAACCGCGACCAGCGCACGCGTCTTGACAACTATCTGATCGTGACGATGATAATCGCGATCCTCGCCAATGTCGTCGCCAACTACCTTGGCAGGGGCAGGCACCACGCCAATACTTCCAGGATTCGCGAACTTGAGGCAGAACTGCGCGGGCTGCGAGAGGATTAGCTCTTCCGGTTCAGTTGGTCGCCTTTTGACGTGTCGCTCCGGCCATGACCTCATCTCTTCTTGTCGACCAGGGCACCCGCCCCGGCAAAACCGGACCCGTCAAACTTGTCAAAGTTTCGGCTCATCGCACGAACGCGCCGCGAGGCCCCCGCGACGCTGACAATTCATCGGGATCCTGATGGGTCCCGAAAACCGGTGTTAAAAGGCGGCTTTCTTTTCGCAATACTCACGACAACAGTATTCTAACCCGGCTTGTCTCTTGACTCTGCGAGGCCATAAACCTGAGAAGAGCTTATGCCTTGACCTGCCATACTGGCACCACATCCAAGGCTTCACTTGCCCTGGTAGTACATTGATCAGGCAAGCAGCGCCTGCATGTTTACATGGGGCAGTCGCTGGCGGCACTTTGAAACGGCTCTTCAATTCGAACTGCATGAAAAAAGAGGATTGGAAATGACTGGCATACTGTTGCAACCCGTGGTCTTCAATGCAATTACGATTGTGGCGATGTTGTATGCCCTGAGCCAGATGGTCATTGAAGCGCCGAGGCTCCTCTCCAGTTCGACCGCAATCATGATTGAAATTGAGAAGCTCGCCCAAGAGAGTGATACGGTGGATGACTCTCTGGTTTCAACCTTTGCGGCAGATCAGGCGCAGCGGAGAAATCTGTTTAACGAAATCATTGCGGTGATGGTTGTTGCAATTGTGGCAAACTTCATCGCCAACTATCTGGGCCGTGGAAGGCAGCACACGAATATCGCAAGGATTCGTGAATTGGAGACGGAGCTGCGCGTACTGCGAGGGGACTAAGGCCCGCTGAATCTTCCTTCCACCCGGCCAACCCCCCGTAGGGGCACCCCTTGTGGGTGCCCAAGCCCGCAGCCCCAAACGCACCACCCTATCCAATCCCCCGTAGGGGCACCCCTTGTGGGTGCCCAAGCCTGCACCCAAAGAGCGCCACCCTATCCAATCCTTCCGTAGGGGCACCCCTCGTGGGTGCCCAAGCCTGCACCCCAAACGCGCCACCCAACCCAATCCATCTGTAGGGGCACCCCTTGTGGGTGCCCAAGCCCGCACCCCAAACGCGCCACCCAACCCAATCCCCCGTAGGGGCACCCCTTGTGGGTGCCCTCGTGGATCGACAACATTGTGGGCCCGCAGATTCCAGGTCAGGCAATCGTCAACGACGCCCGGCAACGCCGCACCCCATGAGAAGCCCGTGACCCGAACAGCGGAGCGGTCGCCCATACTGCAGATCGGCACAGACTGAACCGAGGCCGCCGGTGCCGGAGACGGCACACTACAGCCATGGCTGAGGCGCCCGCCTCTCGCTCCCGGGAGGACAGATACCCTGGTAGCGGTTAACCTCGAATTACGCAGCTCAACCTGAGAGCTCTCCAGCTGACATGATCTTGGGTCAGCTATGAATACCCCCAACCCCAATTTGAGTCCGACAATCAAAACGCGATTGACTGTTCCTCTCGGAGTTTTTCCGTAAAACCTCGTAACCTTTTGAATGTGCTGGCCACACAGGACAGCGCGAGCTCCTGGCGTACGTCTTGCCGGCGCCAGGCACATGGATGTTGTCACATAATAGTTATATGCAGTACTCTGAAACCTGAAATTCAAACGAACTGCTTGGACAAAGAGGACAGGAAATGGAAGGCAAGTTGCTGCCGCCGGTGATCTTCAATGCAATTACGATTGTGGCGATGTTATATGCTCTGAGTCAGATAATCACTGATGGGCCGAGGCTCCGTGCCACGACAACCGGGATCACAATGACGCTACAGGAACTCGCTCAGGAGAGTGAACTGGTCGACGAAGCCTTAATTTCATCTTTTGTAGCCGATCAGGAGCAAAGACGGGGACTGTTCAACGAAATCATCGTGGTTATGCTGACCGCGATTCTGGCCAACGTCGCCGCGAACTTTTTTGGCCGCGGTAGGCAAAAAGCAAACACCGCCAGAATTCATGAGTTGGAGGAAGAACTGCGCGGACTAAGAGGGGATTAGCGCCTCAGAACCGGTTTCCCAATACCTGACACGCGCGGCTGTCTGCGGTACTTGATTAACCCCGTCATCGATCACAAGAGACCGTCGCCCGCATGAGGCTCGCTAAACGCCTCTCTCGCGACGCCACTGCTCGAACTCAGCCAGGGTCTCGTCATTGGGCGGATAGACGCCGACAAT
Organism: Caldilineaceae bacterium; assembly: GCA_034428435.1. GTDB lineage: Bacteria > Chloroflexota > Anaerolineae > Caldilineales > Caldilineaceae > Bin5. Next base: position 13,362 of record DAOUHY010000142.1, read on the forward strand.
GCTGGCGCCGCCCGCAACCTTCTCCTGGAAGAACTCTTCTCTGATCTCCTGCTCGTACCCGCCTTGGGCAACCTCCTCCGCCAGATGGGCCGGTACTATCACCACGCCCTCCGCATCACCCACGACCACGTCGCCCGGAGTCACCGCCACACCCGCGCAGCCAATGGGAACCTGCATCTCAACCGGGTGGTGGGCCACAAATGAGGTGGTGGCGTGCGGCGCCCGGATATAGGTCGGCAACTCCAGCTCCCGAAAGCCGGGCGTATCCCGCAACGCACCGTCGGTGACGAAGCCGGCCGCGCCGCGCTGCGTGATGCGCGTCCCCAGGATGTGGCCCAGCGAGGCCGCGCTGATGTCGCCCCGCGCGTCCACGATCAGAACGTCTTCCTCTCCCACCGCCTCTACCGCCAGCCTCTGCACGTTCTTGGTATTGTCGTAACGCTCGTCCGCCAGATCTTCCCGCGCCGGAATATAGCGCAGCGTGAAAGCATAACCCACCATTCGCAAATCGGGCCGCAAAGGATACAGCCCGGCTAGAAATGTGTTGCGCAGGCCATGTTTCTGCAACTGGCTGGTGAGCGTTGCCGTCGAAACTGACCGCAGCTTCCTCTTGGCATCCGCCGAAAGCTCGTGGGTTCGGACTGACATGGCTGCCATTCTACTCCTTACGTCAAATGTTTCTTTAGAGGGTAGCCGGGCCCGTAGGGTGAACCGCTCTGGGGCATCCAGTGGCCGTCAACAGCTACTGTTCCAGCCACTTTGCCCGGCCATACTTCGCCTGGAAGTAGACGTACTCATCCTGCCGCGGCGTCGAGACGTTGCCAGTGGAAGGATAGCGGGCGATCGCATCTTCGACAATATCCACGCCCAGCCCCGGCGTATCCGGCACGACGATCGACCCGTCGACGATCTCCGGCTGCGGCTGCATCACTTCGTACCGCTGCGGCGCGTCATCCTCCAGATGCTCCAGGATCAGGAAGTTGGGCAGCGTAGCCAGTAGATGCACCGCGGCCATCTCCGCCACCGGCCCCAGAGAGCCGTCATGCGGAGCAAAGCCAATCCCGTGGGCCTCCGCCATCGCCGCCATCTTCTTCATCTGCATCAGTCCGCCCGCCCGGCCCGTATCCGGCTGGATCACATCCACGATCTCCCGCTCGATCAGCTCGCGCACCCCGTAGATCTGCGTGTGCCGTTCTCCCGCCGCAATTGGCAGATTAACGTGCCGCGCAACCTTGGCCAGGTTTTCAACATGCTCGGGCGGCACCGGGTCCTCGTAGAAGAGCAGGTCGAACTCCTCCAGCGCCTGCCCGACCCGAATCGCATCCCGTACACTGAACCAGGGCGGACCATGCACGTCGGCCATCAGGTCAATCTCCGGTCCGACCGCCTCCCGCAATGTTCGTATCTTCTCGATCGGGTTTACCACGCCCCCGGTCTTGAGCCCGCTGAAGCCCCGCGCAACCAGTTCCTCCGCCCTTTCCGCTGTCTGCGCGTGCGCATATAACCGGATACGGTCCCGGATCTTGCCCCCCAGCAGATTCCACACCGGCACGCCCAGCGCTTTCCCCTTGATATCCCACAGGGCCATCTCGATGCCGGTGAGCGCACCGCCGCCGACGATCCCGGTCATGCCGTGCCCCATCATCGCCAGGTAGATCTTCTGCCAGATGCGCTCAATCAGAAACGGATCTTCGCCGATAACAATCTCGCGCAGGTCCTGGATCGCCGTCTCCACCACCCGCGGCCACCCCGACGCCTCGCCGACACCGTAAATGCCCTCATCGGTGAAGACTTTGACGAACAGCCAGTTCCGCTTCGTCCAGCCGCCGCCTGGTACACCGGCCTGCATCAGATATGTCTTGATGTCCGTGATTTTCATTGTCTGTCGGCCCTATCCTCCACTGATCCCGGGCCAGTCCCGCCACATGTCCTCCGGCGGCGGCTCGTCCTGAACAGCATCCAGATCGGCCCGGCAGAAGTCGTACAGCACCGCCTGCCGCACCTGGCTCGACCGGTTGTGGCCGGCTCCGTGCCCCATGCGGTGGTGCCACAGCACCACATCCCCCGCCGACCCAAATGTGTGAACAGGGTCGATCTGCTGCACTTTGCGAGACTCGTCCGAGTCCCACATCTCCTCCTTCCCGTGCACCGGGTTGAACGTGTAGGCCGTCTTGAACAAACGATAGAATTGCTTGTGGCTGCCGGGCCATACCGTGAACCCGCCGCCGTCCGGCGGCACGTCGTCAACGTACCCCACCACACCCAGATGAAACGCGTGCGCGTCAACTTGAAAGTGGGCCTTCCGCGCCTGTTTGTCCGTATCCGGGAAGACGCAGTAGATGCCCCGGATCCGCTCTGGCACCTTCAATTGCGGGCCGGGTAGCTGCTTCGCCACCGCCTGCAGCTCCGGATTGCCGTAAAGAAGCTCGACCATCCACGGCTCAAAGCTGCGGTCGCGATATTTCCACGTAAAGCGTGAGTCCGCAAACGCCCCCACCCACGAATTCGGGTCGTCCCGCTTCAGTTCCTTCGGCGCCGCATCCCACCACGCGTCCCGCGTCTGCGCCATCAACTCCGGGTCCAGCACCCCTCGCAGGACCAGGTAACCGTTGTCCCGAAAAAAATCAACCTGATCGGCACTCAGTGGCTGTTTCATATCGACTCTTACCTTCTCTCCCATTTCTCTAAATGACAACCCTCAGCCTTGGCCACCGTTGGCGAACGCCGCAGTGACCAAACACACAACGACTAAGCCCTATTCAGTTCGCGACGACAGACAAGGCGCGCAAACTTCTCTCTCCTCACTCCTCTCCCCTCGCATTTGGGCGGTCGGGCCTAGTCGGCCCTCCCTTGTGCGGGGGCTCCGCCCCCGCAACGCCCCCTCTCCTAAAACCCCCCGCCGCAGAGAGTGTGTGGGCAATCCGACCTTGACGACCCGCTGCGACCAGCGCCTCCCCCGCCTGGTGGCTAGTTCCGAATATGTGCCAGCGCAGGCAAGGCAACTCCCACATATCCCCAACGTTCACCGCTATGACCGTCGTGAGCCCGCTACAGAAATACTGACGGTACATTCCGCCCAGACAGGCCGCCACAGTACACACAGAACCTGGCTTGGTGACTACCCTAAAAATGAAAAATCAGAACGACCCGGCCCTACGGCTGCCATCCGCATCGACGCATAGTGTGTGTTGAAGAGACTGTGGTCCCCCGACTCAACCACAATCTCCCACATCCGACGCGTCATCGCCGCCAATCTCTCGGCATGTGCCGGATCTTGCGCCAGATTGTTCATCTCAAAGGGATCTGCGGCCAGATTGTAGAGCTCGTCATAATCGAAGCCGTTGTGGACGAACTTCCAGTCCCCGTCCCAAAGCAACCGCTGGCTGACAATATATCGCCCGCCAAAGTATTCGGCAAAACCCTGCTGATAATCCGATGTGTCCTGCGGGCTGGCCAGCACAGGTGTAAAAGAGCGTCCGTCGATCTCCCCTAGCGGCTGCGCCCCCACCAGCTCCAGCAGCGTCTGGCCCACATCCTGCAGACCGACGCGGGCGTCGCTCACCTCCGCCTCTGCTACGCCCGGCCCCGCCACCACCAGGGGGATATTGTACGCCTCTTCAAACGCGCCGATATTCTTGCAATACAACCCGTGCGCGCCCAGAAAATCCCCGTGGTCCGATGTCAGCACCACGATCGTGTTGTCAGGCTGCCCAGCGCGTTCCACCCGCTCCAGCAGACGCCCGAACTGCTCGTCGATCTCGCTGATCGAGGCATAGTAACAGGCCGCCGCCTCCCGATGTTGCCGGTCCGTCCAGTCGCTCCACACCTGCGCCGACCGCTTGTACAGATTCGGCTGCCCGCCCAAATCGTTGTGGACGTTCGGCTGCAGCGGAATCGAGTCCACGTCATACTGCGCGAACGTCTCCTCGTGGCAGAAAAAGGGGTCATGCGGTTCGGTAAAACTGACAAAACAGCACCAGGGCGCGTCTTCCTCCATTGCTGCGTCGAGGAATCCCAGCGCCGCGTCCGTCTTTTTGCCCATGCCGCGCTCACCGGCCGGCCGGTCACAGACGCCGTAAAAGCGGTTCGGCTCATAACCAGGCGGGCTCTCCAGATATCGCTCCAGCGAAAAATTGACCGAGTCCCAGTCTTGGCCCATAGCCAGCCCTCCCTGTTCCTGCCAGCCGAATTGGGAAAGCTCGTTCGAACGCTCCACGTGCCATTTGCCGAAGTAACCGGTGCGGTAACCGGCCTCCGTCAGCCGCTCCGCCCAGTGCGGATGTTGCGTGCGCAGCACCGCCTGATCGTCGTCAACCGTGTGCACGACATAGAGGACACCGTGATTATGCGGCAGTAGACCGGTCATCAGGCTGGCACGCGCCGGCGAGCACACCGCGTTCGGCGTATACGCCCGGCGAAATCGCACGCCTCTCGCCGCCAGTCTGTCCAGATGCGGTGTCTGGCACGGATTGTCCGGCTCAAGCACCCGCCCCTGCATCTGGTCGGTCATCAGAAACAGAATATTGGGAGTAGACACAGCCATAATTCCTCTCTTGCAGAAACTGTTAGGCCCCCGAAAGCGAAACCAAGGAGCCTTCCCTGTTTACCTGAGAACTGAAATGTAAAGGGAAAAACTGAAAATCTCGCGTGGAATGAACTCCACCCCTCAGGATTTACAAGGCAACTTCAACCAAAGTCTGCCTTCCAGTAGCAAACTACCTATCTCCGCAGGGCCGCGCAGCTACGCAAATTGAATCCGAAACGCTGTAGGTGTTCTTCGCGCCCCTTCGCGTGATTTCGCGGACCAATTGTTTTTTGCAACACGCACGCGAGAAACATCCCAAACAGGCCTGCAGGCTTCCCGTTCTCCTTAAATTCCTGGCGCCCTTCCCAAAATTTACGCGGATCCTAATACCCGACCGCGTACCCGTCCCGCCGCGGATCAGAACCCCCAATCAACGCCCCGGACTCCGGATGCACCATGATCGCCTGCGCACTGCCCGGGCCGCCCCAATCCCCCACCATCTCCAGTTCGTGCCCTCTCCTCGCCAGCTCCTTCCGCACCGCCTCCGGAAAGCGGTTCTCCACCTGCAGGTTGTTGGAGCACACGTGCGGGATCGTTGATTCCATCGGGTTCTGCAAACTCCGCCACCGCGGCGCGGCAACCGCCTCCTGCGGCGTCATACCGAAATCGAGCATATGCGTAACAAGCTGCAGATTCGTCTGCACCTGCGTATCCGCACCCGGCGTACCGCATGTAATCAGCGGTTTCCCGTCCTTGGTTATGATGACAGGATTCATCGTATGCCGTACCCGTTTGCCCGGCATCAGGCAGTTCGCGTGCCCCTCCTCCAGGTGCCAGTAGGTCATGCGGTTGTTGAGCAGGATGCCCGTCTCACCCGCGATCAGGCTCGAACCGAAGCCCGACTGGATACTCTGGAGA
>DAOUHY010000143.1:0-2743 GCA_034428435.1 Caldilineaceae bacterium
GGCGAAGAGCACGACGACCTGTTCGTAGGGCATGCCCCAGAAGTAGCCGCCCACGGTCGGCGGGGCGTAGATTGCTTCAATACCATCGACAAAGTCGTCGAAGTCGACCCCGGCGGCCTCCATGTACTCTTGCTGGTTGACGATGAGGCCCTCGTCAATGGCCTGGATGACAGAGGTGTAGCCGGCCCAGAACAGATCGGGCGCCGTGCCGGCGGCGAGGTCAGCCTGCACACGGGACATCTCATAGCCAGTCTTGAGTTCCACCTGAACGTCCGTGCCCGGAACCATCGAGTCGTAGCGTTCGAGGATCAGTCGCTGGTTGCCGCCGAGCATGTTTGTGTCCGGGTGCGGATAGGTATAAACGATCGAATAGCCTTCGGCGGCGGGCATGTCGCCGCTGTCGGACTCTGCGCCGGGTGCGGCCGCCGGCCCGCAGGCGGCCAGGAAGGCTCCGGCAGTCGTGACGCCGGACAGGGCCAGGAAGTCACGTCGGCTTACGGTGCGCTTGATCATGTTGATCTCCTGTGGGTGACAAGCGAAAGAGGTCCGTTTGGTCAAAGTTCGAAGTATACGCAGTCAGTTCCTGCCGTGGGGAAGACAGACAACAATATAGAATAAGGGATTGGACGTGTCAAGTGCGCAATTTCCGTCGCAGTAGTGCCTGATCTGAAGTTTACTGGACTGGCATCTGATGTTGTGAGATCGGGATGGGAAGGGTTGTTGGCGACAAAGCGTTTCATGTTCCGTCGGGGACTTCTGGCCCATTGACTTTTCGCGGTTGCTTGTCTTCTTCAGGACTGATGTTACAATCAGCCGATACCCACATTACTTTCGCTCCGCAGGTTGTCTACTTGCCCTGAGGCAGTAACAGCAGAGACCACACAGGAAAAGATTTTTCCATGTCAGCTACAGTAGACCGGCCCGCCGATCCAGCAACCGACCAAGTCGAGCCATCGGAAAGCAAGGAGTTTCAGACCCGAGAGGTGCTGACGATTGTATCGGGCCACTTCGTCCATGACATTTTCACCGCGTTTGTGCCGCCTTTACTTCCGTTGATTCGCGAGAGGTTGGCAGCCGATTACGCGGCGATCGGTGGCCTGGCGGTCTTTATGCAGGTTCCCAGCCTGCTGCAGCCGTTCATAGGCCACGCGGCCGACAGGATCAGTTTGCGTTACTTCATCATCCTGGCTCCGGCAGTGACGGCCACCGTGTGTAGTTTGCTGGGGCTGGCTAACAGTTATATGCTCCTGGCCCTGTTACTGTTTGTGGCAGGTCTGAGCTCTGCTGTCTTTCATGCGCCGGCACCGGCCATGATAGGGCGCATTTCAGGCAACCGGGTGGGCACTGGCATGAGCTTCTTCATGGCGGCCGGAGAACTGGGGCGCACTGTGGGCCCCCTGTTGGTCATTGCAGCCGTCAGCTGGTTTGGGCTTGAAGGGATATGGCGGGTGGCGGTGTTTGGCTGGATGGCGTCGGTCTTTCTTTTCTGGCGACTGCGCGGGGTCTCGGCGCGGCCTGCACCGGACAGGTTGCTTTCCCTGCAGCAGATGTTGCCGGCTGCGCGAAAAGTCTATCCTCCTTTACTCTGGATCATGGCAGCACGAGTCTTCATGTCGATTTCGATGACAACCTATTTGCCGATTTTCATGCAGGACGTAAAAGGGTATGAGTTCGAGATTGCGGGTCTTTCGTTAACGCTATTGGAAGGGGCGGGTGTATTGGGCGCCCTGACCATGGGGACAGCCAGCGACTGGTTGGGGCGGAGACGGATCCTTATTGTTCTCTTTCTGGTTTCGCCGATCCTTTTTCTGGGATTCCTGAACAGTTCAGGTTGGTTGCTGTTCGCATTTCTGTTGCCACTTGGATTTACGATGCTATCGCCATCTGCCGTGCTGTTGGCAGTAGTGCAGGACAGCTTTCAACAGAATCGGGCCTTGGCCAACGGCCTCTTCCTTATGGCCAATTTCGTAATCCGGTCGCCTGCGCTGTGGTTGCTGGGCAGTGTAGCGGACAGGTTCGGGCTTGAAAGCGCATTCCTGATGAGCGGATTGATCGCCTTTGTTGGCGTGCCAGCGATACTGAGGCTGCCAGAGCGCCGCAGGGAAAATGGGGAATAACGGCTTGTTGACTGCGGTGGCGTTCCAATCTTGGGCGCCGAATTCAGGAAAAGATCTGCCAGAGGCGGGGTAGGAAGATGACCAGGCCGGCAGCGACGCTGCCCAAAGCCGCGACCAGGATGGCGCCAGCGGCCGTGTCCTTCGCAACCTTAGCGAGTGAATGCGTTTCAGGAGAGGCCAGATCCACCAACGCCTCGATGGCGGTGTTGAGTAGCTCCAGGCCGATGACCAGCGCGATCAGGGTGACGACTACGGCCCACTCTGTCCGGCTTATACGGAGAACTAACCCAGCAAGGACGACTTCGACAGCGATCATGATGTGAATGCGTAGATTGCGCTGGCTGCGGATGGCGTGGCGCACTCCGGCAAGGGCGAAGGCGAGGCTCTGCCAGAAACTCCCGGCGCGGGCGGGCGGATTCATCTACCAGTCCGGCGAGGTCATGCGAGGCGTAAGATCCTCTTCGATAAGTGAACTGAGGATCTCTGTCTGTTTCCGACACATTTCTGCCTGCCGCGCTGGCGTGTCATGGTCGTAACCAAGCAGGTGCAGCGTACCGTGGACAACCAGGAGTTGCATCTCGGCGGCAAGTGAGTGGCCGTGGCGCTCGGCCTGGCGAGACGCGTAG
>DAOUHY010000144.1:0-13994 GCA_034428435.1 Caldilineaceae bacterium
GACGCTGGGGTGGTCGGCGTTGTCCCAGGTGATTTTGAGGAGGCAGTCGCGGTAGTGGTTGCGCTGCGTCATCCAGATGTGGGTGAGGAGGCCGGGGCCGTGGATGTCGGCGAGGACGCGAGACTCGCCGGCCGGGATGGTCCAGCGATCCTGGTTGCGGCCGGTGATGTCCCAGGAAGAGACGCGGCCGGTGCGCGCGTTGGTGATGGTTGAGATATCTGCCAGCATGGGTCTGGTGCTCCGTGGCAAGGTGGTTGAGAGTTTGGCAGTGAGAAGGTGTTCCGGAGATAGTAAGGGTCGTAATGGTTGCGGGACCAGTTTTTCGTCTCAAGTCTGGAGTGGTTCCGCAGAAAATGAACAGAGGTTTTTTGACGCTGATCTTCTCATCCCCTATAATGTACCACGATCTCTGAACCGGAGTGAATCCCGCTGGAAATCTGAATTCTTGAATTGCCGAACCCGCCAGGCTCATTGACAGTTGCTGTAGCCTGGATGGTGGCGCAATCAGAGTACAGAAATCCGAACATGAGACGCTCGGTTCGGAACATCGGTCAAATCACCACGAGAACAGGAGCCAAAGCAATGACAAGTAAGTTGAACACGCCCCAGCAGGCGGACAACGAAGCTCGCAATGTTGGCCGCCGTACTTTTCTGAAGATGATGGCAGCTGGCGCTGCCGCATCGGCACTGGCCGCGTGTGCGGCCGGCGCGCCGGCTGAGGTGGCTGCTCCCGCCGCTGCGCCGACGGCAGTACCGACACCCGAGGCTGTTGCCGGGGCCGGCATGATGCGGCCGGAAGGCAACCCGGTACGCGGCGGCACGCTGCGGACTGCTTTCGGTGTGACGATGTCGCACTTTGACGCCCACCAGGGCGGCGGTACCCATGTTCTTAGCCACATGTACAACAACCTGGTACGCAACAACCTGGTAGACGGACTCCGCACGATCATCCCCGACCTGGCCGAGAGCTGGGAAGTAGGTGAAGGCGGCCTGTCCTACACCTTTGCGCTGCGTGAGGGTGTTACCTACCATGACGGCGAAGCATTCTCTGCCCAAGATGTGGTGGCGACATTCAACCGCATCCTTGATCCGCCGGAGGGCATTGTCAGCCCGTTGAAGGCCAACTTCACCTTTGTGGACTCGGTCGAGGCGGAGGATGACATGACGGTGCGGTTCAATCTGAGCTCGCCGCGACCGTTCTTCCTCAACCTGCTGACGCCGACAAATGCGTTGATCTACTCGAAGAAGTCGCTGGAGGAGCACAACTACGATCTGCGCGAGGTCATCGCCCCGGGGACGGGCGCGTTCCGCTTTGTCGACCATCTGCCGGCGGAGAAGTGGATACTTGAGGCCAATCCGGACTACTGGGATCCGGAGCTTCCCTATGTGGACGGGATCGAGTTGCTGCACGTGCCGGCGTGGTCTGACCGCGGCACGGCGGTGCTTACGGACCAGGCTGACATGTCGTGGAACGTCGCCAAAGAGACTTGGGACGAGGGCAAGAATCGCCCCGAATCTGTGCAGGCCAACCAACTCGCCAACTTCGGCGCGTATTGGGTTTTCATCAATAACCGCGAGTCACCTTTTGACGACCCCCGAGTGCGCAAGGCGATCCATCTGGCAGTCAGCAAGCAGAATCTGGCGGCTGCGTTCGGCACGCAGGAGTTGATCAACATTACGCGCTGGGTACCCCAGGGTGATCCCTACGCCACAACGCCAGAAGAGCTGTCGACGATGCCCGGCTACAGGGCGGACAAGGAAGAGGATATCGCGACGGCGCAGCAGTTGATGGCCGACGCCGGATACGGTGACGGCCTGTCGGGTGTTGAACTGCTGGCGGCAGCCGGGCCTCAGGGCGAACTGCTGGCCCCCGCCTTCCAGGACATGCTCAAGCGTCATCTGAACATCGAGACAGAGATCCGCATTGTCGAACGTGCGCTGCTTGGCTCTGAACAGCAGTCGGGCAACTACCAGTTGATGGTGCACACGCGCGGTCACAGTGTTTCCGACATCTCGCCGCGCGGCAACCTGTGGTGGGCCACTGGCGGTTCGCAGAATTTCGGCGGCTACAGCAACCCGGACTTCGACGCACTGCTGGCCACGATCGACGTAGAACTGGACGTCGAGACTCGCACAGGTCAGATTGCCGATGCGCAGAATATGCTGGACGAGAACCCGCCGGAGTACCTGGTGGGATACACTTACCACCTACCTATGTGGAACAATCGCGTTCATGGCTTAGCTCTGGACAGGCGAATCTTCGCCGAGTGGGGCCGCATGGAGACGGTCTGGATCGACCCTGATGCATAGAGAGGCGACTGTTGCCCGTGATCCGTAGTCTGTGAAGATGCGGATTACGGCAACTGTACGCTGAATTCGTCAGCCGAGGTGGTTGCGAACAATTGAAAACCAAATGGGCGGCGCGACGATGCCCGGTCGCCGGGCTGTTGCGCCGCCCATTCGATGAAGCAAAGCGGAATTCCTGCAGACGCTCATGTCAAAGTACCTTCTCAACCGCCTGCTGATCGCCATCCCGACCATATTTGGCGTAACTGTATTGATTTTCCTGGCGATGCGAGTGATTCCAGGCGATCCGCTGCAGTTGATCGTGTCTGAGTCGGACGGGATATATGTTCTGAGTGAAGAGGAGTTGCAGGCTGTGCGCGCCAGTCTGGGGTTGGATCAGCCTTATTACATTCAGTATTACGATTGGATGCGGCAGGTGATCAGCGGAGATATGGGTTCGTCTTTCTGGAACAAGGAGCCGATCAGCGGCATGATCCTGCGGCGGGGGCCGATCTCGGCACAGATAGCGATCATGGCAGTGCTGCTGTCATGGCTGATCGGGGTGCCGATTGGGATGCTGAGTGCGATGTGGCGCAATTCACTGATGGACCATCTGTCGCGAGTCGGCATTACGGTCTTTATCGCGGTGCCAAGCTACTGGCTGGGCCTGCTGATCATTCTTTTTTCAGTTCTGGTCTTTACCTGGCGACCTCCGATTACGATAATCCAGTTGTGGGAGGATCCATTAGGCAATCTATCGATGACAGTGCTTCCAGCCATGGCGCTGGGGCTGGGTCTTTCGGCGGCGACGGCGCGCATGGCGCGTTCGGCGGCGCTGGAGGTGCTGTTTGAGGATTATATCCGGACGGCGCGGGCCAAGGGCCTGCGGGAGACGCTGGTGGTGTGGCGTCATGTCTTTAAAAACGCGATGCTGCCGGTCGTCACGACGACGGGGCTGGCTTTGGGCGGCTTGCTGGGCGGCGCGGTTTCGGTGGAGACAGCGTTTGCGGTGCCCGGCCTTGGCAAGCTGCTGGTGCAGGGGATGACCGAGCGGGACTGGATGATGATCCAGAACCTCGTTCTACTGTATGGCTTGATATACGTCATTATCAATCTTCTTGTCGATCTCAGTTACGCGTTTTTGGATCCCCGCATTCGCTACGAATAGTGGATAGTGGGCTGCGGCCGGCGGTCCGGTGTACTAAAGCCGCCACCCTCTGAAAAACGGCTACTATCCACACACTGAGGGAGCCTACATGGCTACAACTAGCGCGGCGCCTGCCGATTCCGAAGGTATCGTTCTCGATATAGAGGGCCAGCGCCCGCATGTCTTGCTCCGATTCAGCAGTGCGGTGGGACGCTTTGCGCAGTCCTCGCCTATCGGGATGGTGGCGGTGGGCATCTGGCTGCTGATGTTCGTAATGGCTGTTTTTGCGCCTATTCTTTCGCCTTACGATCCGCTGGAGGCCGACTACGGCGCGATACGCGCGGCGCCGACCGCAGAGCACATTCTGGGCACCGATCAGTTGGGGCGCGACCTGTTGAGCCGCATCATTTACGGTGCGCGCATCACGCTGATCGTGAGTATCACGGCGGTATTCGTTGGCGATTTGATCGGTTTTGTGTGGGGCATTGCGAGCGGGTACCTGGGGCAGCGATTCGATCTGATCAGCCAGCGGGTTGTGGACGTGCTGATGTCCTTTCCCGGTCTAATCCTGGCGCTGCTGCTGCTGGTGGTCCTGGGAGCGGGGCTGGTGACAGTTATCGTCGCCATCTCGGTAACGCGGATTCCCTCGGCCACGCGGATTACGCGTGCGGTGGTACTTTCGATCAAGGAGACCTCCTACGTCGAAGCGGCCAAGATGATCGGGGCGTCGAATGTGCGGATCATGGTGCGTCATGTTGCGCCGCAGGCGGTTGCGCCGATATTGGTGGTGGCGACGCTGCATCTGGGCGGCGCGATTTTCGCGGAGTCGGCATTGAGTTTTCTGGGGATGGGGATTCCGCCACCGGCGCCGAGTTGGGGCAATATGCTGGGCGGTGTGCTGGCCGCGGCGTTTCGGCCGCCGTGGTGGCTGGTGATCTTTCCGGGCGTGGCAATCACAGTTGCGATTATGGCTGCCAACCTCTTTGGCGACGCTTTCAGGGACTTCCTCGATCCCAAGCTGCGGCGGCGGATTGATTGAGGCTGCCGTGCCGTAGTTGGTATTTTCTTCTCAAGAGCACCCTCGACTTACCAGGATTTCACCTCCTATAGTCACAAGCGAATAAGGAGAACGCCGTGCCCTTCCAGGTTCTGGACTTCCAAAAGGACATCCGCAATGTACTGACAACGCCGGAGATCCGCGCCCGCTTTTTGCAGGTGGACGTGGGCCATACGGCGCAGAGTCATACGCATGATTTGGGCCATGAGATCTTTCTGATTTTGCAGGGGCAGGCAGAGTTCACGATTGAGGATCATGCCGAGGTGTTGGGGCCGGGTCAGCTTTGCATTGCGCTGACGGATGAGATGCACCAGGTGCGCAATGTGGGGGATGAGCCGGTCATCATGTATCTGTCGGTCACGCCTCACATTCAGCCGACGCATACAATGTGGAATGAGGACGGCACGAAGAAGCCGCCACGCTTCGTGTTGAATACCGCCTACGACGTTGAGCCGGACCGCGAAACGGCGACCGATGAGTTGCTGGAGCAGCAGCTGGCCGCGGCCGAGGCATGGTTGGCCGCAGTCGAGACGAATACGCAGACGCAGAGGGAGCAGATCGCGGCCTACAGAGCGGCGCGGGAGGCAGGGGATGAGGAAGCTGCTTTGGCGGCCCGCGACGCGATGTGGGCGTCTCTTTACCCGGCTTTTCGAAGCGCCTTTGCCCTGGCAGACGCATGGAACAGCTTTACATCGCGCACGGTGGACACGGAATACACTGGTCCGTAGTTAGGTTGAAACGATTTACTCACCTATTTCCACTGACAACCGACCGGAGAAAAGAAAGTGAGACGAGTTAAGATCGGCATCATCGGATGCGGGGCGATCGCCCAGGTGCATCATATGCCCAATTTGAAGGAGCTGCAGGACGAGTTCGAGGTGACGGCTGTCTGCGACGTGTCGGTCGGTGCGGCCCAGTACGTGGCCAACCGCTTTCACGTGCCCCAGTACTTTACGGACTACCGCGATCTGCTGGCCTCTGACGTGGAGGCGGTGATCCTGTGTCAGACGGACCCGAAAAAGGGTGTGGCGGTTGACGCTTTTGACGCGGGCAAGCACGCCTTCGTGGAGAAGCCGGTGTGCTTCTCATTGCAGGAGTGCGACGAGATGATCGAGGCGTGCCAGCGCGCGGGTACGGTGGGGCAGGCGGGCTATATGAAGGTCTATGACCCGGCGTTTGAGCGGGCCAAGCAGGAAGCGGCCGATATGGATGTGCGTTTTGTGCAGATCAATCATCTGCACCCGAACAATGCGTTGCATCTGCAGCAGTTCGACGTACGCAGCTTCGGTGATCTGCCGGAGGGGGCGATCGAGAGTGCGATGACAGGGCGGCAGGCGGCACGAGAGCAGGCGATCGGGGAGGTGCCGCCGCACGTAGAGCGGGCGTTTCATCTGCTGTCGGGAAGCATGATTCACGATCTGTACGGTTTGCGAGAGATCATGGGCCTGCCCGTCGAGGTGTCGCATACGGAGATCTGGCAAGAGGGCCGGGCCGTTACATTCACGTTGGTCTATGAGAACGGCGCGCGGTGCGTGGGAACGTGGATCGATCTGCCCGATTTGTGGGACTTCAAGGAGACGCTGGAGATCTACGGAGACGACAAACGGGTCATTGTGGCGTACCCGACCGGTTTTTCGCGGGGCATTCTGTCGACGGTGTCGATCCAGGGTATTGACAGCGAGGGCAGGACCTACCGGACCGAGCCTTATATTGATTGGGACAGCGCATTTGTTAGGGAGCTGCAGCATTTCCACAGTTGCATTGTCGACGGCAAGGCGTCGCGGACCTCGCTGGAGCATGCGCGCAAGGATGTCAAGCTGATTATTGACATTATTGGGGCGTACAAAGGTTAGCGACTTAGTTTTGGTTCGTATTGCGTATGGCGCCTCTGGAGTGCCGTCGGGGCTTTTTCGGGGCAGCACAGGCTGGGCGTTCCGGGATAGGAAGGCTAATTGCTGGGATGAGAGTCTGTGGCATGGGAAAGTCTTGGCGAAGGGCTATGGCTCCCCGGGAGGGAAGGCCTGAACGGTTCGGGCCTGTCAGAGTCGGAAGCCTGGGAAGTTGACCTGTAGCGAAAGCGAGCCTCATTGACAGCTAGGCGGGCGTGCAAAGAGGGTCACTAGAAAAGTAGAACTTGTCTGAGAAACAGAGCTGTTGTTTGAAGTCTTAACTCCCCCTCGAATGTCTACCGTGGGTCCCCCCGCTTGATTCAAGGTTCAATTGCCTTCAATGGTATTATGGAACCTGTCGCAAATTGGATAACGTTATCTGGATTGCGGTAGTTTGCTGCGATTCGGACAAGCGCTGAGACTCGGAAACGGCCAGACTGCCTCAAATGAAGACGCTGATCGTCGCGTGTATCCAACAGAAGATGCGGTTGCCCCAGACGCTGGAGGAGTACAGGGAAGACCTGCGCAGGTTTTTGCGGGCAGCGGAGAATAAACGGGCGCGGCTGGTGATTTTTCCGGAACTGGCCGGGGTAATGGTGATCCCGCCACTATTGAGCGGATTCCAGGCGAACCTGTTGAAGCGGTCGGATCTGGCGCGGCGGCGGCAATCAAGCCTGTGGCAGAAGTTCAGCGGCGGCTTTTCCGGTGCGCTGGCTGGATGGCTAAACACCGATTTCCGCCAGATGGCGGGCGCGCTGTTGACGACACAGCCGGAGAGGGTTTGGGAGGCGTACGACGAGGTCTTCGGGGGGCTGGCGCAGGAGTTTGACGTGACGTTGGTGGCGCCGAGTGCATATTTGCCGGACCCGCTGGACGGTGTGTTGCGGAACCTAACTGTAGTTTACGGCCCCAGCGGTGAGCGTTTAGGGTACCAAGCCAAGCGGGTGCTGCATCCTGAGGACGAGGACCTGGCCCAGCCGGGCCACGAATGGAACGTAATTCAGACGCCGGTCGGCAGGATTGGGTTGATGCTGGGCGGCGACCTCCTGTACCCGGAGGTGGGTCGTCTGCTGGCATACCAGGGCGCGGAGTTGTTGATCGGCCAGGGCGCGGCTACAGAGCGAGTGTTGTATGAGAAGTTGCGGGCCGGGATGCTGGCGCGAATGCAAGACAATCAGTTGTTCGCGGCCATCAGCTTTCTGGTCGGCCACAATGAGTTCAGCCGCCGTCAGCGAGACCCTTTTGTGGGTCGATCGTCGGTGATGGCGCCGCAGGAGCTTACACCGCGAGCAAGCGGAATCCTGGTAGAGTCGTCCAACTTTCGCAGCGAGAGCGTGCTGTCGGCACAATGGGACTTCGAGGAGCTGGCCGAGCTGTGGGAGACATCGGACACGCCGGTGAGGAGCCAACTTCCCCTGGATGCGGTCGGCCCGGCGCTGGCACAACTCTATCGAAAGATGAACCAGTTGCCAGCAGGGCCCGAGGCACTCCTGGCAGCGCCCGAAGTACAGGAACCTGAGACCAAAGAACGGCCCGTAGTGATGGAAGAGAGGGTGACAGTGCCAAAAAGGACAAAGTCAATACTCAGTCTGGATGATCTGCCTGTACTTGCGTCGGTCACTTCCTACTGGGGAGATGCGTCAGATACAGAGATCAAGGAATCCTTGCCTGCCCATGTTCCGGTCAGTTTGACCCCCGAGACATATGATTGGGAATTGGACGAATCGTCAGAGGCGTTTGAGTCGCAGGCGTTAGCTACACCAGAGGCGGAGGCGGGCACTGCAGAAGATGTGAAAGCTCAGGGCGAAGATACGCAACCTGTGGTCGCCGGTCAGTCAGATGAGGCTCAGGCCGAGGACGGTGAAAGTGAAGAGGAGACGCAGGAGATGGATGCTCTTCTCGAGCCAAGGGCTGAAGACGACCGCAGATATACCGGCTGAGTTCTGACTTTCCAATTCTGGGTTGCCGGCCAGAAGTCAGATAGCGCCGCGAGTTGAGCGCTAAGGGAGAACGGGCTCTTCTTTGGCGGATTGAATCAGGCGAAGCATCTCTTCGACGTCGGTGATTTTCACCCGCGGCTGCCCCCGCAGTTCTCCCCGTTGGTTCTCAATCTGTTCCAGGATCTGCCAGTCGGCAAAGGAAACGAAGTCCACCCCCTTTTGCTTCAGAAGAGGAATGATGTCATCCGGCCGGCCGTGCCCGTCAGTGTGCGGGCCGGAACTGTTGACCGCGACAGTGGCGCCGGGTAGCAGTTCGGCGGCGATTTTCACATCTTCCATCATCATCTTGACCGTTTCGACGGCATCGGGCTTGTTCGTGCCGATCACGCCAGTGGGACCGCGTTTGGCCCAGCCGACGGTGTATTCGCCGGGGACGACCGGGCCGCCGTGTTCGGCTGTCACGCGCCCTTTTTCGTTGGGAATGATACCCCAGCGGTCATAGAAGGGTACGCCTGGAATCGGGACGCCGCGGTAGCCGATGGAGCGGAACACCAGCCCGACATCATATTCTGTGAACGTGCCGATGCCGCGGCAGGCAACATAGCCCGTTTCGGTAGCTTGCAGCGCGTTTTTCTCGGTGGTGATGGCGCTGACTGTGCCGGCATCACCATTGATTTCGGTTGGTGAGCGCAGGAAGTGGAAGATGATCTGTTTGTGCTTGCCGGTGGCGCCCCGCTCCGCCAGCTCTTGAAGCGTTTCGAGGTTGCGGCGTGCGGTGCGGTCGCCTTCCATTTCGGCCTGGCTGGCTTCGTCGAGAACAAGGTCGGCCGGATTAACGATCACATCGGCGATTTCCAGCTCGCCCAGCTCCTTGATCTCCGGGTTGGTGAACTTGGCTTGTACCGGCCCGCGGCGGGCGAAGATGTGAATGCGCTTGACGTTGCTATCGCGCAGCTCCTCGAGGGCGTAGTCGGTAATATCGGTTGTCTCCAGTTCGGAGACCGATTTGGCGAGGATGCGGGTTACATCCATAGCCACATTGCCCACGCCGATGACAGCGACACTTTCGACGCTCAGATCGAAGTCAAAATGTCGGAAGTCGGGATGGCCGTTGTACCAGGCGACAAACTCAGTGGCGGAGAAGCTGCCCTCCAGGTCTTCGCCGGGGATGCCGAGCCTTTTGTCGGACTGGGCTCCGACCGCGTAGACGATCTGGTCATAGTGGGACTTGAGTTCGGGGTGCGTGATATCGGCGCCCAGGTCCACATTGCCAAAGTAGCGGACGCGGCTGTCCTTCATCGTGCGCTCGTAGATGCGGGTTACGGACTTGATCTTCTGGTGGTCTGGGGCGACGCCGTAGCGCACTAGTCCGTAGGGAGTAGGAAGCCGGTCGAAGATATCGATTGAGACGTGGGCATCTTTTTGTTGCAGCAGGGCGCCGGCGGCGTAGAATCCGGAAGGGCCGGCGCCGATGATGGCGATACGTACGGGTCTGCTGCTGCTGCCTAGTCTTCCTGTGAAGGTCAACGCAATTTCCTCTTAGAGTTCGATTCTGCGTTAAAACTACAATACGGCAGCGAAAATCACAATTTTCGCTGGAGCAGAGACTGAAACTGCCGGGCCAGGGTGAGAACGCCGATTCCGAGCTGGAAGTATTCGGCGGGGCCGATGGTTTCGAGTGCTGTCTCGCCGTCCTCGTCTTTACGCGCGCTGGATAGCCAGGCAAAGACGCCGCCCAGCAGCGCGCCTCCGATCATGCCTGCTAAAATGATTCCTGTCCGGCCGCTTTCCTTCATCGTCAGTCTCCACTATATCCGGCACCACCCATTTGGCGCGTAAGCGCTTGTACATTTTACATCCAGGATAACAGTTTCAAGGGGCGCGGAACGGTTTGTTGCGAAAATCGACCGCGACGCTGGCGGCAGCGCCGCGGTCAATTGGTGCGGACATTGTAGCGGCAGAAGCCGCTCTTGTCACATGCAGCAGACGACATCGATCTGAATCGTCTTACTTCAGGGTCATCTCCTTGACGAGAATGCGGTGATCAAGCTGGGGCGCCCATTCGATCCGGCCGCCGAGGCCGTAAGCGAGATCGAGGTGGCCTATGTAACCAATAGCGACGTCCTCGTGCACGATCCGACTGAGTTCCTGCAGCGTCATTTCACGCTCGTCACCAGTGAGGGGAAGCGCCTTCGTCCAGACGGCGTCAGCTTCCTCGTTACAGTAGACAGAGAGGATGCCCTCGCAGGAGTAGTAGAAGCGGTAGGAGGAGGCGTAGTCCATGATCTCGTTGCCATGCAGATGAATGGCGACGAAGTTCCGATCTTCGGGAACGTCCTTGATGTTGATCAGCATCACCTGGCCGAAGCCTTCGGGATCGTAGAAGGTGGTGGTTACGCTGAAGCCGACATCGGTGAGCATGGAGGCAACGGCCTGTATGACCTCGTCGATTCTGGGGAAGACTGCATGGCGGGCGCCGAGCGTGATCTCCATATCGACGGGTACGCCGTCCGCGGCCGCGGCGGCCAGGAGTTCACGAGCCTGGTCGGGATCGTAGGGATACGGCTCCAGGCTGGGGTCGTGGCCGGTGGCGGAGGAGTTGACGATCTGGCTGGCGACGGTGGCCGCGCCGCCAAGGATGCTATCGACGATGGCTTCTTTGTCGATGGCCAGCTGGAAGGCGAGGCGAACGCGCTGGTCGGACAATAGCGGGCTATTGGTGTCCATGCGGATAAAGATCGTCTCGACGCTGGGGGCGGACACGCAGCTGGCGTCAGCCTCTTCGTCGAGCAGCTGGCACTGTTCGGGCGTGATAAACGCGGCCAGATCGACCTCTCCGGCCTGCACGGCGGCGACCCGTACCTGGTCTTCCTGCAGGAATCTGACGGTGATATTCTTGAATGTCTGGGCACCGCGGGCGTCATCGGGATGGGACAGGCCCCACCAGTCAGGGTTGGCCTCGTAGGTGATCGACTCGCCCTTGCGCCACTCGACATACTTGTAGGGGCCGGTGCCGATGAGTTCGGTATGGTAGGAGTCGGGATCCTCGGCCAGTTGCTTTGCTGAGGAGATTCCTACCCACTCGACCTTTCCGAGCAGGATAGGGTCGGGCTCCGGGGTTGAAATATCAAGGGTGTATTCGTCAACGGCTTCGGCGCTCATCGTGCCCAAGAAGTCAAGCAGGTCGAATGCGTTTTCGGCGTCGAAGGTGTGGTTGATGCTGACGGCGGCGGCTTCAGCGTTAAAGGGCGAACCGTCGTGGAAGGTGACGCCCTCGCGTAGCGTGAAGCGGATTGTGGTGTCGTTAAGCCGCTCCCAGGAGGTGGCCAGGATAGGGACGAACTCACCGGTGGTGAAATCACGGTTGATCAGCTGTTCGATAGCGTTGCGGAAGCCGGGTCCGCCGGTGCCGGCGAAGGAGCGCCAGGCGTCGAGGCTGACCGGCTCGATGCCGACGGCGATGACCACTTCTTCGCCGGCCATTGCGCCATCGTCGCCTGGGGCAGCCGGTTGTACAGGTTGACAGCCTGACAGTACAAGGGCCAAAACAAGGACCAGCACCATCCATGTCCAATTCGTTCTCCGAGCCATAGCAACCCTCCTGGGATTTTTTGTGTCAGCAATAAGTCGCCTCCCACGCCCTGAGATGTCCAATGCTACATTTGGGGATCGTGGGAAAGTCGGTGGATCAGACGGGCGAGTGCAACGCCACCGGCGGCAACCGGCCTGAATTTTTTCTGTTGTAATATTGCTGACGACGGTGTTAAGATAGCGGCGCCGCCATTCTGGGGTCGATAAAACGCAATTTTTTGACAGTTGGCTAAATTCTGGGACGATTGTATAGTACATCCGGCAGACCCGTCAATTCACGATTTAGCCTTCCATGCCCGGTTCCACATGACCTAAACCCGAATCAGGACAGCCGTAACCGGAGCCGGCTGTAGTATCTCTCATAGTCCTCAACCACTGGTCACAGTTCTGAAACGAAAATTACCTGCGTGTAATCGAGTGGCTCTCAGGCCAAACTGCAGCGCATTGGAACGCAGCCCCTTCGACGGCCGGTGCGGTTGCAGCCATACCGACAAACTGGCTGCATTGTACATGGCCGCAATTGCGATAGGTATCTCCTCAAACGAACGCATCAACTGTGTTCAAACTCACTTTCATTCAGGAGGGACAAGATGTCCAGAAAGTTGTACAGTCGCAGAGAAGTATTGAGGACTACAGCGGGCGCGGCGGGCGTTGGCCTGCTGGCGGCGTGCGCGGCGCCGATGGCGCCTGCAGGCGGGGAGGCGGCGATACCCAGTGATCAGCGGCAGGGCGTGCTGTGGGGATTGCAGTATGATCCCCACGTGGAAGCGTACCAGCGACTTGCCGATCTGTTCGAGTCGCAGGGCGGGGGGACGTTCGAAGTACAGCCGCAGGCGTGGCCAATTCCGCCCAAGGTGATTGCCGCGCTGGCGGCAGGTACGCAGCCGGACGTAGCCTGCATCATGGGTGAGCAGTTGACCAGCCTGCATCTGCACCAGGCGCTTGTGCCCTGCACGGAGCAGGTCTACAACCACATGGGTGTGGACCCTGACGAGTCCTTTGTGGGTGACGCGATCGGCGCGTACACATGGCAGGGCGAGATCTGGGGCGTGCCGACCGAGGCCAATGGCGTCGGCAACATGGTGAACGTTCCCAGCGAAGATGTGATTGCTCTTGGATTGGAGGACCAGTACCCGCCGTTGAACGGGGAAGTCTTCTTCGAGAGCTATCCGAGCATGTGGGAGCTGGCGCAGGCGCTGCAGGTGGAAGAGGACGGCAAGGTAGTCAAGTGGGGCCTGAGCAGCCAGGGCTGGGATGACATGAGCTATCTCGGCATCCTGCGGACCCTGCTCGACAAGAAGGGCATGGACTGGTGGGACCTGGAGAACAAGCAGTTCAATATCAATACGGAAGAGGGCATCAAGGCTATGCAGCTCTACGTCGAGACGCCGGTGGAGATGGGTATTGAGACGCAGCTGGACCAGTCGCATGTCGACGCGGCCCTGGCCGGAAAGGTGGCACTGGCACGGGGCAACGGCACGCCATCGCTGCCGATGTCCTGGGAGCTGGGCTACACGTACGTGATGTGCGGAGCGCCGATGGTCTTTGAAGGCGAGCTGCCGCTGTTCGCCGGAGAGGGCGGATGGGGCTTCATCTCGCTGAAGCAGTCGCATAACCCCGACATGGCAATCGAGTTCTTACGCATGTTGGTGACGCACGAAGGGCAGCTTGAATACGCGAAGATCTATGGTGGCGCAGTCCATACATCCTGGAAGGATTTGGTCGGCGTTTACGATCACTTCACCCACCCGGATCCTGAAGGTCCCCAGGTGGGTATGGCAAAGATCCTGCAGGAGCATCTGCAGCCACTAACGACTTTCGAGGGCGTGGGATTCGGCTCGATTGCCGAAATCGGTTCCGCGATCACAGAAGGCGCGTCAGAGGTGCGGCAGGGGAACATCGGCAGCGAGGAAGCTGTGGAGTTGATCCAGACTCGTTGCGAGGCTCAGTACCAAGAGTATGTGAGCGACGTGCGCGAACTGGGCTTGGAACCGTAGGGTCGAGGAGAGAGTGGAGAGGAGAGCGCTGCTCTCACTCTCCACTCCTTATGTCGAGAAGTGAGCGGAGAGGGGAGAGAAGAGAGA
>DAOUHY010000145.1:0-3949 GCA_034428435.1 Caldilineaceae bacterium
GCCGCCATGGTCGTCAGCGCCCGCGCCGGCTCCGGCCACTACTTCATCGGCCTCAACTACGAATTTCACGCCATCACCGCATCCGTTCTCGGCGGCAACTACATCTTCGGCGGCAGAGGCAGCGTCGCCCGCGGCGTCTGGGGCGCAATCCTCGTCGCCCTGCTCAACAATTCGCTTACCATCCTCGGATTCGAACCCGAAACACAGCTCGTGGTCCAGGGCGTCGTAACCGCCAGCCTCGTCGCCATCCAGGTAATGGGCAGAGAACAGAAGACCGAACCCGAACTTCAGTCATCAGGCCCGAACGGTGAATAACAAGAAACTGGGGCTCGCTGACGTTAGTCCGTACAGCGCCATACGAGGGCAAAGTGCGCCTGATCCGCAAGGAGTCAAGCAAAGAGAACCCGAAACGCCTCTGAAGTTTTTCGCGACCCTTCGCGTCCCTTCGCGGATCAAAGAAAGGTGTTCTTCGTGGTCCTTAGCGGCCCTTCGTGGATCAAAGAAAGGTGTTCTTCGCGACCCTTCGCGCCCCTTCGCGGATAAAAAAGGTGTTCTTCATGGCCCTTCGCGGATAGATGTTCCACGTAAGCGTGCCACTTTAGCCAGTCAGCAGCGAATTCACGAGGTCGTTCATGGCCGGTAACCCAACGCCGCAAAAACAACCCACAGCCGGAACCGCGCAGCCGCCAGGACCGCCGCCCCGAAGATGGGGTGAGCTCCTCCAATGGCTCATCGAGTACCGCGCCTTCATCCTCCTCGGGCTCGCACTCACCTACGCCGTCCTCTTCGTCCCCTTCTTCGCCACCGAACGCAATATCACCCAGATGACGACCCAGTTCTCGATCGACGGCATCATCTCCATCGGCCTGACCATCCTCATGATCGCCTGGGGAATCGACCTCGGCGTCGGCGCCACCCTCGCCCTGGCCGGCGTCGTCTTCGCCCTCTCCCAGGACCTGGGCGTTCCCACGGCGGCCCTGCTCGGCGTTCTCGCCGGAGCCGGTGTCGGCATCGTCAACGGCTTTGTCGTGACCAGGATGAAGGTCAACTTCTTCATCGCCACCCTTTCCACCATGGTCGCCGTCAAGGGACTGACATTCATCATCTCCGACGAGACCACCATCTACGGCCATGCTGACGGGTTCGGCTGGATGGGGTCGGCCAAATTGGGGCTCTTCGAGTTTCCCGCCCTCGCCTTCTTCGCCATCGGCATCATCGCCCATCTCATCATGACGCAGACCAGTCTCGGCACCTACTGGTATGCCATCGGCGGCAACGCCGACGCCTCGCACCGCGCCGGCCTCAACGTCAATCGTCTCTTTGCGCTCTCCTTCGTCGTCGCCGGTCTCTGTAGCGGCATCGCCGGCGTCCTGCTTGCCTCCCGCGCCGTCAGCGCCAATCCCGGCGTCGGCAGAGACACCGCCCTCTTCGCCATTTCCGCCACCGTTATCGGCGGCACATCCCTCTTCGGAGGCGTCGGCAACGTCCTCGGCGCCGTCGCCGGCGTCATGTTCCTGGGCGTCGTCCGCAACTCGCTCAACCTTCTCGGCGTCAGCGCATACTGGCAATGGGTAATCCAGGGCGTCATCCTGGTCTCCGTTGTCGTCTCCGACGTCTACATGAATCGCAGACGCCGCACGGCCTGACCACTGAGGCGCCGGCTCTCGCCAAGGCCCGGCAAAGGGGCCGCGAAAGCCTTCGTCAGCCTCCTGGTGAAAGGAGAGCCTATTGGACAGATGGAGTTCGGGACCGGAGGAAGAAACTACGCCCGCGAAGCCGATCTGAGTACGACCCGCAGGGCAATCTTATCGAAACAAAGGAGAAAAAAGATGAGGAAGCATTTCGGAGTCTGGATCGCTGTTATGGTCCTCGCGCTCATGTTGTCGGCCTGCGTGATGCCGGACGGACAGGTGATGACGGCAGACGGCGCCGCGCCCGTGCAGACCGAAGCCGAAGACTGGCCTCTGGTGCAAGACCTGCGCATCTGCCACATCATCGAGCTCGGCCATCCCTACTCGACCGCCAAAGTTACGCTGGCGGAAAAGGAAGCCAACGTATTCGGCTTCACCTATGATGTCTACGACACCCAGGGCGATATACCCAACGAGATCCGCCTCATCGAGGACTGCATCACCAAGCGGTACGACGTGATCGCCCTCGTTCCCTATGACACCTCCGCGCTCAACGATGCCCTCCGCGAAGCACAGGAAGCCGGCATCCCCGTGATCGCCGAAGGCGCCGACCTTGACGAAGAGGGCCTCGGCTACGTCAATACCATGATCGGCTCGTCCGGTTGGGCTGAGGGCGAGACCGCCGGCAAGGCCGTCTGCCAGGCCCTCGAAGACGGCCAGGGCTGGGT
This sequence comes from Caldilineaceae bacterium, assembly GCA_034428435.1. GTDB lineage: Bacteria > Chloroflexota > Anaerolineae > Caldilineales > Caldilineaceae > Bin5. The sequence continues at coordinate 2,360 of DAOUHY010000145.1, forward strand.
CATCATCGAAGGCGCCACCGGTCATGGCCTCGTGCCGCAGCGCTCCTCCGCCCGTGAATACGTCGCCGAGAACTGCCCCGGCAGAGAGCTCGTCGCCGTCGACACCGGCATGTGGAACCGCGAAGAGGCGCGCACCGTGATGGAGAACTACCTGACCGCCTACCCCGACCAGATCCACATGGTCTACTGCCATAACGACGATATGTGCCTCGGCGCAGTCAGGGCGATCGCAGAGGCCGGCCTCCAGGACACCATCAAAGTGCTCGGCGTTGATGGCGGCGCCAAGGAGGTCTACGATGCCATTCGCGACGGCACCATGTGGGGCACCGTCCTCAACGACGCCTCCTTCATCGCCGTCAAGATCATCCAGTCCGCCAGGGACCTGGCCGAGAACCGCCCGGTAATCTTCTGGCAGACCTCGCCCGCCGTCCTGATCACCAAGGAAAACGTGGATCTCTTCCCCAATCTCTGGTAATCAACTGAAAGAGGAGTGGGAGATTCTCTTTTCTCCCACTCCTCTATGTTCTCTCCGGTCCGGAGGAGGATCACCTTGGAAAGCAACTACATTGTCGAAATGAAGGGCATATCCAAGCGATTTGGCAGCGTCCAGGCGCTGAACCAGGTCGACTTGGAACTGCGTGAGGGGGAAATTCTGGGGTTGGTCGGCGACAACGCCGCCGGTAAGTCCACCCTCATGAAGATCCTCAGCGGCGCCCACGTCGCCGACAGCGGCCAGATCATCATCAACGGCGAGGAAGTCACGATCCGCGACCCCCGCGACGCCCGCAGCTGCGGCATTGAAATGATCTACCAGGACCTGGCCCTCTGCAACAACCTCGACGTCGCCCGCAACATCTTCCTCGGCCGCGAATACACGAGAGGCCTGCCCTTCCTCAGCATCCTCGACAAAAAGAAGATGTATGCCGAATCCGCCGAGTTGCTCAAAAGGCTGAACATCAACATCAGCTCCCCCCGGCTCAAAGTCGAGCGCATGTCCGGCGGTCAGCGCCAGATGGTTGCCGCCGCCAAAGCCATCGCCTTCGACGCCAAAATCCTCCTCATGGACGAGCCCACCGCCGCCCTCGGCGTCCGCGAGGCCAACACCCTCCTCCGCCTCATCAAAGACCTGCGCGACGGCGGCCACTCCGTCGTCCTCATCACCCAGCGCGTCCCCGACATCCTCGCCATCGGCGACCGCGTCATGGTCCTCAAAGGCGGCCGCCGCCAGGGCATCCTCAACGTCTCCGAAGTCGGGCTGGACGACGTCGTCGAGCTCATCGTCAGAGGCCGCGCCGGCGCCGAATCCGAAGAAGACGCCCTCGAATACCTCTCCTTCGGCTAAATAGCGGCGACCACCCAGCCACAACCCAGTCCGCGACACTGAAAGAGGCGAGCGAAGTTTCCTCTCCCCTCAATTTATCGCCGCAGTCACTGACCACTGACCACTGACCACTGACCACTGACCACTGACCACTGACTACTGCAGTTGGGCGGTCGGGCCTATTCGGCCCTCCCTTGTGCGGGGGCTCCGCCCCCGCAACGCCCCCTCTCCTACAACATGCCTCGCCGACCTGGTGCCGATATTGGACG
>DAOUHY010000146.1:0-1668 GCA_034428435.1 Caldilineaceae bacterium
TACCTGGGCGAGCGCCCGGCGCCGATTATCGTCAAGAACGGTGTCAGGAACTACCTGCCCGGCTTCCCGCTGGACGATACGACCGGTGACGAGCACCTGCTGCACACCGAGACGTATTTCTGGGAAGACGCGGAATCGATGAGTACGTAGAACGGCGAGAAGAGAGTGAAGAGGAGAGAGAAGAGAGTAACACCGCCTAGCTAGCCAGGCGGGCTGGAGTTTACTCATTCCTCTCTTCTCACTACTCACTCCCAGCTTTTCTCTCCTCACTCCTGTCAACTCGCTGCTGTTTTTCGGGGGTTTTCATGCTGGCCTATATTGTTCAACGTGTTCTGTTGATCATACCGATGCTGATTGCGATTTCGATTCTGTCGTTCGCCGTAATTCAGCTGCCGCCGGGCGATTTTCTGACTTCGTATGTTGCCCAGCTGCGGCAGGAGGGGGATGAGGTTGACGAGGCGGAGTTGGAGTCGCTGCGACAGCGTTACGGGCTGGGCCAGCCTGCGTATGTCCAGTATTTCAAGTGGATTTATGGCGTACTGGTGAAGGGCGACTGGGGACAGTCGTTTGAGTGGCAGAAGCCTGTCAGTGAGTTAATCTGGGAACGCCTGGGGCTGACGATGGCGCTATCGATGGGGGCGCTGCTTGTCGGCTGGTTTATCGCAATACCGGTGGGGGTCTATTCGGCGACCCATCAATACTCGTGGCTGGATTATCTGATGACGACGTTCAGCTTTATCGGCCTGGGGACGCCGGGTTTTCTGCTGGCGTTGATCGTGCTTTTTCTGGCCCAGTCCTGGCTGGGCATGAATGTGGGCGGCCTGTTTTCGGATGAGTACGTTCTGGAGCCGTGGAGCTGGCCGAAGATCGTGGATATGTTGAAGCACATCTGGGTGCCGATGTTGATCGTGGCGGTGAACGGCACGGCGGGCAACATCCGCATCACGCGCGCCAACCTGCTGGACGAGCTCAACAAGCCGTACGTGGAGACGGCGCGGGCGAAAGGCGTACGAGAAAGGTCGTTGATCTGGAAGTATCCGGTGCGGGTGGCGCTCAACCCGTTTTTCAGCACGGTGGGCTGGTCGCTGGCGAGCCTGGTTTCGGGCACGACGCTGGTGGCGATGGTGTTGAGCCTGCAAACGACGGGGCCGCTGCTGCTGCGTTCGCTGACTTCGCAGGATATGTATCTGGCGGGCAGTTTTCTGTTTCTGCTGAGCACGCTGACGGTGATCGGCACGCTGCTGTCGGATATTCTGCTGGCAGTGGTGGATCCGCGTATACGGTTGGAGTAGAACTGCAGTAGTCAGTAGTCAGTGGTTAGCGGCTAGTTCCTGACCTCACTAGCGTGGCGCAGTGAGGGATGAATTCAGTCTAAGGACTTTGGTGGCCTCGCTTTTGGGCGGGGTTTTTTTGTTGTCTGTTGCTGGGAAAGTGGTTGTTGGAGGAGGTTGTCTGAACAGGGAAGTGGGGGATTTGAGAGATGGGCCCGGGTCAGGTTTTGTCGGTGCGGTAGAAGGCGACCTGGTCTTCGTCGAGTTGGATGCCGAGGCCGGGGGCGGTTGGGGGGCGGGCTTCGCCGGCGCGGATGGGGAGGGGGTCCTGGAGGAGGTCGGTGTCGTAGAAGAAGGGGCTGAGGATGTCGCAGGGGAAGGTTTCGGCGTCGATGGC
>DAOUHY010000147.1:0-8467 GCA_034428435.1 Caldilineaceae bacterium
CGTCCTGGGGACCTGCAATCGAGAGGGAGTGTACCATGCACGATGAAGCAGGGGCAAACGCTTCGAATTTCCTGGAAAAACCGCCCGCCGCCATGTTCAGACTGAGTCGGTCCTCGTAGGTCGAACTAAGGCTCTACGCGACGTTTCCCTTCCATATTTAGGAATTCTGCCCCAACCTCCTTTGCATAGGAACCATGACTCCGGATCGTTCGCTCCAGAGCGCAGGTATTTTCGAATCGGATTGCTGCATCCCAATATTGGGGCGAACTTTCGTATCTCTCAGGAGGCACCCAAGCCGCGGTCAGTTCCCACTCCAGTTTCCACCAGAAAAAGCGCCGTCACTGACTACTAACTACTGACTACTGTCTACTGCAGTTCTGGGCGGTCGGGCCTATTCGGCCCTCCCTTGTGCGGGGGCTCCGCCCCCGCAACGCCCCCTCTCCTACAACATCCCTCGCCGACAGTGTGTCGACATTGGTGACAGGTGCCTAATCGAAGGTGTCCAGCCAGACCGCGTCCCGCCGGCCCCATCGGATCCCCGTAAGTGCCGGCCTTGTGCATGCCCACTCCCACCCCAATTCTGGGATGCACCCATCGGATCTGTGCATCCCGTACCCTTGTCCCCCTGCAGCCCGCCCTCTCATCCCGCGCAGAATCTTTCATCCGACAGCCAACAACCGGTCGCCTGCCATCCGGAAAATCCCTTTCAATCCTGAAAATCCTGATTCAGACAACGACCACACAAGAATTCTGTGATGCACCCAATCGGATTCCCGCGCTTTAGATTACTCTGCTCCTGGTGTATGATTCCAACTGTATGCAATCCCAATACATGGCCAACCCTACGACGAAGGCACTGGCCGCCTGGACCACCGAAAGGACTTGAGTTCCAATGCCCGATCAACAGCTTGGCGACAATACACCCTACATTTTTGCACACAGTCTCGGACAGCAGCTCGACTTGAGCGCCCAGGAGTTTCCCACGGTCAACGCAGACGGCCTGCCCGTCGTAGACCTCACCTCGGAACAGAAGTACTGCTTTGACAAGAATGGCTGGCTACTCATCCCCGGCGTCTTGTCCGCAGAGGAAGCCAGGGAGATGCGTGACTTTGGTCTGCAGCTTCAGCACGACCCCGAATCGATCCCCGAGCACGAGCGCTCGCCTCTTGGAGGGCCGATGACAAAGCTCTCCGACCACCCCGTTGTCGTCGGCTTCATGAACGAATTCGTCGCCTTCCCGCCTCTTTCACGAAAGAACTGTTACGGCTTCCGCATGGAGTCGTGCAGCCTGTTCTACCGCGAAGCCGGCGACGGTAAGTTTGGACCCCACAACGGCAGCGGCTTCTTTCGCTTTCCCGGCGACACCCACTTCTATCACAGCGTCCCCGGCAAGTCGCACGCCGGCCTCACTCGCGTCGTCTGGGAGTTGAATCCCGTCCGCGAAGGCGACGGCACCCTCCTTGTGACCGGAAGCCACAAAACCGCCTATCCCGCACCCGACTCGATCCACGACCAGCACTCACCTATCTGGGACGATTACACCTGTCCTGCCGGCTCCGTTCTCTTCTTCACCGAATCGCTGACCCATAGCGCTCGCCCCTGGACCAACCGCGAGACCCCGCGCGTGGCCATTTTCAGTTGCTACAATACCCCCGACAGCAAGTGGCACGACTGGGATCCCAATCCCGAACTCGTGGCCTCGATGCCGCCCCTGCGCCGGACCCTTTTTCGCCCCGTGCGCGCCGCCAACAATCTGGGCGACGGCTCGCATTACAGCGTCTAGGCAAGACGTGAGGGAAACTGTCGACTTTGGAAGGAACGATTCCCGGGGCGGCTTGATTCCTAATCGGTCTCGTGCTCGCCGGTCACAACATCACATCAACTCGTAGGTTTTCGCTGTCGGTCCTGAACATCCACAGCTACAGCAGGAGCCCAGTCCATGGCAACCCTTCTCTCTGCCGGCAAGGCCGCTGCCTTCCAAATGGGCAAAGGCGATTCCCGCAACCTGGTCGGGCCCTCGACCGGCGCGCAGGACATTACCCTCAACTATTCCGTTTTCCAGGCTGACGAGGAGTTCCCCCAGCACTTCCACGAAGAGTCCGCCGACATCTTCATAGTGCTCGAAGGAGGCGTCTCAGTACGGCAGGGAGATGTCTACACGCCAATCACGGCAGGCCAGTTTGCCTACGTTCCTTCCCCCGAAGTACACGGCACCGTCAACACCAGCGGCGCCGAGGCCACCCTGATCAGCTTCCAGGCGCCCCCCGACCAGGCCCTGTACCGGGGAGAACGCGACCCCTCTATGACAGGCACCACCCCCCGCCCGCCTGACAACCATCAGACAACCGTACGCATCGACAATCTCGCGTCAGGTGACGCTACGCAAGAAGGAAAGACATCTTCGTGGGCCCCGGCCTCCCCCGCCACGGGAACACCGGAGATGCGGCTTGACTATTATGAACTGGGGCAAGGAGGACAATTGGAGGCAGCGCCCAATGACAAGGAGGCCGTCTGGTTTGTCTGGGGTGGCGAGGTATCGATCACAGCCGGCGGAGATACCCTACGCGCATCACGTCACGAAGGCGCATTCATCCCCCCCGGCGAAGCCCAAACCGTCCGCAACGACCGACACGAAACCGCCCGCCTAATCCGCTGCCAGTCCATCTAGAAGGTCCTGCACTCCATTGACAATTCAGCTACAACTGTAAAGGGCGCCAAGGATCACAAAGTGACTCCTTGGTGCCCTTGTTTGTCTCTCAAAGACTGACTAGGACCAGTAAACGTCTGGCCAATCCGCGCATTAGCGCAAGGAAAACCCCATTCCCCTTAGGTGTTCTTCGCGCCCTTTCGCGTGCCTTCGCGGATAAAAAAAACATGCTCTTCGCGGCCAGTCGCGGACAAAATCAGATAGCCACCGCCGTCGACACCGAAGCCTCCCGCACCTCCTCCGCGCTCACCTCCCTGCCCAACTGATTCGACAAATAAATGCCCTCTGAGATCAACATGCAATTCAACGCGATCTCAGCCGTCGGCAGCAGCTCTACCCTGCCCTCCACCGCGGCAATCCAATGCTCCTGCTCACTGTCGTACACGTCTCCCTGCCCGTGTACGTTGTGCATTCGGAAATTGAACATCTGCAGATTCGCCGTCGAGTCCAGGTCCAGGTCGCCGGCGCTGTGGAAGTAGCCGAACGGTTCAAGACGCACCCCTCCTTCGCTGCCTACAACGTACGAACCCTCAAATGCGTCCAGATTGATGGCCCACGCCTCGATTATATCCAGCGTAATGTTGTCGGCCAGCCGCACGAATCCCAGACCCAGCTCCTCCACATTGTAACCGCTGCTTTCCCGCCGCGCCGCGTTCATTGCAATCTCCTGGTACGTCTTGCCTGAGATTCGCAGCACATCCGGGTTGCCCAGCAGATAGAGCATCGTCGAAATGTGATAGACGCCCATATCATACAGCGCGCCCCCGCTGGCGGTCTCCTTGTTCACGAAAAAGGGCGAACCGTAGCCGTCCACAAACGGTCGCCCCCGCCGTCGATACCCCGTCGAGCGTGCGTGATACAACCGCCCCAGATGCCCGCCGTCGATCAGCGCCTTGGCCGCCTTGGTTTCGTTCGTAAAGTAAACACGGTTCTGGATGCTGAGCATCTTGCCGTGCTCTCTCGACGCTTCCAACATCCTTTCCGCATCTACGTAGGCGCCGGCCATCGGCTTCTCGCAAAACACGTGCTTGCCCGCCTCCAGCGCTGCCACCGTCGCCGGCATATGGAAATTGTTGTGCAAGCAGACATCGACTGCCTTGATGTCCTCGCGCGCCAGCAACTGACGGAAATCCGTGTACACGCTGGCGATTCCGTTCTCTGCAGCCACCCTCTTTGCCTCGGCCTCGTCTATATCGGCAATCGCCGCGATCTCCACGTGCGGCATCATCATATACTTGCGTACGTGGCCCTTGCCGATCTGGCCTACGCCGATGATCCCGATTCGAGTCTTCTCGTCTGTCATTTTCTCCTGCTCTTCTTGTTAAGTGAGTAATGATGAACTGGTACAAAAAAGCACATTCTGTCGAATCTGCCCAGCCCAATTATGGCCCTTCCGCTAATTCTCTAGTGCCCGTTGACACTTCCTTCCACCCGGTCTTCCCCCGTAGGGGCACCCCTTGTGGGTGCCCTCGTACGCGCCGCGACTCCCAGACCCCGCCTACCCGCCGTCCCCCGTACGGGCACCCCTTGTGGGTGCCCTCGTGGATCGACAACATGACGGGCCCGCAGACTCCAGTCCAGGAAACCATCGCCAAAACCTACGCGCCCAGCACCCGCTGCAGCAGCGCCATCGTCTTCACCGCCGCACCTTCCTCGTCGCCGTCCTCCGGCGTTGACTCAATCCCCCAAACGCCTTTATACCCACCCTCCAGCAAAATGCTGCAGGCCTTCTGCAAATCAACCGAAGGATCATCGCCCCGGCTGTCAAAAGAAAATGTCTTGAAATGCGTCAGGCGCGCATACGGCGCGCACAGCTGCCAGGCCCGTTCATGCGTGCCCTCCGCCCAGTTATTCGTATCGAAGAGCAGCCCGAGCCCCTCTACCTCCTCCAGCAACCTGACCGTATTCTCCGCGTACTTCGTTGGCCCCCAATGGTTCTCCACCAGGATTTCCACATTGGCCGCTTGGGCTCGCGGAATCATTTCGTTGTAGCCTTCTACGATAATCTCGAAAACCTCGTCGGTCAACGCTTCCGGCCCACCCGAATCAATGCGCATCTGCGTAGCGCCAAGTGACGCCGCCACGTCCAGCCAGCGCAGAGCCATCTCCCTGCACTCACTTCGTCGTGCGGCATCCTCCTCGTACATGTGACCGCCGTCCACCGCAATGCAGCCATAGGGCAGGCCCGCATCTTCCGCCATTCTCTTGGCGTCCGCCAGCCATGACCCGTCCTCCAGCGCTTGCTCCAAATGCTTCATCCACGGATCAAGCTGCGAAAACCCGTGCCGCTGGTTGAAAGCCACGTAGCCCTGATAATCCATGTCACCGCTCTCGAACGACCTGCGAAAGCTATAGGAACATATGCTGAACCGATGTGTCATGAAATCCTTTCTCCGTTCTACTTGCCAAGCGCGTTACCTGCCGATATTGGCCTTGAGTTGCTCCAGGAGACCGAACAAGGCCAACCCAAAGTGCTTCCTGTATCGCCGCAACCTGCCGGCCAGCCGTCCCGCTACGATGTCTACAACGCAGACCGGTAACCCCGCGAGAGCCGCAACTCGATCTGCGCCTGAAATGCCGAAAAGATGATCGTAATGATCCAGTAAAAGACCGCCGCAATCAGCAGCGCTTCTAGACTGCGAAAATTCGCGCGTCCCTGCTTCTGCGCCCTCCACAGCAGCTCCCACACAAAGCCCGTCACCGAGATCAGCGACGTGTCCTTCAGCATCGCAATGAACTGGTTGCCGATCGGGGGTATGACCAGGCGCAGAGCCTGCGGCAGGACGATAAACCGCATAATCTGAAACTGCGTCATGCCCATCGACTCGGCAGCTTCCCGCTGTCCCGCGTCCACCGATTGGATGCCGGCCCGCATGATCTCCGTCATATACGCGCCGTAATTCAACCCCAGTGCCAGCACGCCAGCCGACAACCCGGACAACCGAATGCCAAGCTGCGGCAGTGCCAGGAAGAAAAACACCACCTGCAGCAGCAGCGGCGTGCCCCGGATCAGCGAAATGTAGAATGTCGCCAGCGCGTACGCAGGCGGCGACTTCGACAGCCTTCCCAAAGCCCCCAATAGCGATAGCACTGTCGCCAGTACTATCGACAAAACCGAGAGCAGAATCGTCAGCCAGACACCGTTAAAAATAAACCACCAGTGGCTGCCAATGAACGCCCAGTCCAGAGTAATCGTCGTGAACCGCAGACCGCCGACCGTAAACTGGGACCCACTGAACGCGTATACGAGGACGAGCAAAAGGACCGCGTACGATACCCGCACGCCAATGGCAAATCGACGGGCGTCACGTCGTTGTGACGCCACGATCTGCTCAGCCTGAGCTGCAAACCGGTCTTCTGTTGACGCTACCGACATTTCAACACCTGTGGCGGCCGACGGTGCCCGCGTCTACGCACTGTTAAAGCAGCCGGCGAGCGCAATTCCTTCCTCAATTCTGGATCCCGCCTACTTGGTCGGATCAGTCGTCAGGTCCTCGCCAAACCACTCAATCGACAGGGCGCTTAACGTGCCGTCTTCGTGCATATTGGCGATAATCTCACCGACTTTCTCAACAAGGCCGGTTACGTCCTTTGACGCGTTCCTGTCAAATGCCACCGCAAGGTTTTCCGAGAAGACGGGCGTTCCTACCTTGTGGACCGCAACACCTTCAGCGATGGCCGCCTCCACGACCGTATTCGACGTCAGAAACGCCTGAAACTCCTGTCGACCCGCCTGAATCTGCTGTACACAGTCATTGTCGACCGTTAACGGCACGATGCTTACGTCGGCGGGAGGAGCGTCGACATAGAAGCTGGCAGCCGGCAGCCCCAGCCCTTCCATATCGCCCATCAGCCAGCTCTCGTAAGTTGTCGACACGCCGACGCAGATGGTCGCCCCATTCAGGTCCTCCAGCTTCTCAACCCCGGAGCCGTCCACAGCCGCAAATTGGGCGGGTGTATAGTAGTAAGGTGGCGTTGCAAAACTCAGGATCTCCTGTCTCGCCGTGGTAATGGTCATCGACCCGACGCTCATATCCCACTGGTCGCCCCAATTCCCCGCCGTGATCAGGTCCCAGTCCGGAGTCACGAACTCCACTTCGACGCCAAGGCGGCTGGCGATCTCCTTGGCTACGTCCACGTCGAAACCCACAAAGTTGCCGTCCTCATCCAGAAAGCTCTGGGGAGCATAGTTGGGGTCTGTGGAAATTCGAATCGTGCCGCGTGACATAATCTCCGCGAGTAGGTCGTCTACAGCCTCAGCCGCGCCCCCGCCCGCACTGCCGGGAGCGCCCTGCGGAGCAACCGGTGCCACGCAGGCGCCTGCAAGTAACAGCGCTGTGATCAAGACTGGCATGAGTAGCTTCATTCTTATTCCGCCTTTGTTTTGAAGTAAAATGCGTGTATTGGAACTGTAAGTCTCCCTGACAATATGATATTACAAGTCAGAGCAGATCATGTAACGCGACCGTCCACCAGGGAATACAACCCATGTCGGCCACTCTCTCAACCGTAGTCGCTCAGCACCCATACCCCGATTTTCAGGACTGGTGGCCGATAGGCGAAACCTTCCTGGCCATGATGGCGGACGCCATTACAAGCCAGTGGCATGCCCTGTCGTCCCCTGCTGACGATTTTGACTCGGTTCAAAAAACAGTCGCCGAGTACATATCTTTGGTCTATGGTCGGCAAGCCCGTCCAGGGCTGGCAGCAAGATTCGCCGCGTCGGAAGAACTCGATACTATCCAATCAGGCGAGTTTGACGCGCTCTCCTTTGCATTCTTTCATTCCGCCTACCGCCAACTCGCTTCCCAGTCCGATGGCCTTGAACTCAATCGTTCGCGCCGTGAATTCGCCGAACGGGTAGGAGCGCGATTCTTCTCCCTTCTTTCCGAGCATCTGACCCTCGAACTGCCCCAAACTCTCCAAAGTGATGCAGATCTGGCTCAAGTGAAATCCGTCATCCAGTGCGTTGGCGAGTTCCTCCAGGAAAACGGATATCTCCGCAGCCATTTCGCCTTTCACTTCAATGTAAGCGCCTCACATGCCGGTGCCATGATCGAACAGAAATACCTCGAAGTCTTGCCCGCGCTGGCTGGCGATGGCACTGCCTATGCCTTGTATGAAATGGGCCATCCCGTAATCCTGCCGTCCGCGGTCTATCTCCACCACATAATGGGAGAAGCGCAACATCATTCATCCAGGACCATCGAGGAACTGTTCGCCCGCGTAGGCTGCGATGCCTGGGAAACCGATGACTTTGATCCCGCCCTATTCCCCCCCGATCTGGTCGTAGAGCTCTGGAAAATCCGCAGCCGCAGTCCTGGGCGCCGCCAGATTTCGAGCCCGTAACTAAGGGATCAGGCGTCTGCCCACAGGACAAATGTCATCAACGAATGTACATGCCCCAAGCGATCTTCAGCGCCGGTGCATCCCATAAAGGGCGTGAACACTTGCATACCTCGGTAGGCGCCAAAGCCACCCTTAGTTCCCATTCCAGTTTCCCCCAGAATAACCGCCGTCTCTGACCACTGACTACTAACTGCTGACTACTGCAGTTACTGCAGTTCCGGGCGGTCGGGCCTAGTCGGCCCTCCCTTGTGCGGGGGCTCCGCCCCCGCAACGCCCCCTCTCCTTAGAGGCTGTTTGGAAAGTAAAGGCTGTCGGCCAAATTGTGGTATACGTAGTTTTTGTGAAAACAAAACGATACCCAACAGATTTGACTGACAGCCAGTGGTCTATTATCCAGCATCTGATTCCCGC
>DAOUHY010000148.1:0-7224 GCA_034428435.1 Caldilineaceae bacterium
GCTCTCCTGGTCTAATTGCTTCAATTGCTCTCGGTCCAGCTGTTCCAGTTTGCTCATGTTTCTTACTCTACATCATCCAAGAGCAATCGCACATTAGCTCTTTCTCGTTACTTAAGGCTTAGTAGTTACATTGAAACAACTGTTATTCCTGAGATATGCGCCAAACCTCTCCGCAAAAACGACAAATTGTCGCATTTGCCAGGTAGATCTACCTTGATTTTCCCCTCTTCGTGGTCTGGCGATAGGGGCCAGCCATAGGAACCGGGTCAGAGTCAGGCCATATTGGACTCGCTTCCCCCTCGAAAGCAATGAAGTGTATGATGATGCAGGTAGGTGGCGGCTCCATATGCCGAGAGGAGACCATGCAAAATGCAAAATGCACCAAATACGAAGCCTCTGGAACTGGAAGTGTCCGATTTCGGCCCCATCACTGAGGCGAAAATAGAACTACGGCCACTGACCGTTTTTGTGGGCCCCAGCAATACTGGGAAATCCTATCTGGCGATTCTAATCTACGCTTTGCACAGGTTTCTGGGTCCAGGAACGCCAGGTTTGGGAATCGGACGGAGATTCATAGTTCCTTCTTCATTATCTCCACCGAACCGGAGAGGCGTTCCTGTCCTGTCCGACGAAAAGTGGGACACTCTGTTTCATTGGGTGCGCGACAATGCATCGATACCCGGAGAAAGGGAAACGCCGGACCGAAGGAACATACTGGTTCCAGACGAAATTGCCGCGCTCGTTCGGCCTGTATTCGAAAACATGGACAACCACGCAATACATTTCGATACCGAAATCAGGAGATGTTTTGGCGTTGACGAAATAAAGCAGTTGATTCGCAGACCCAGCACCAAAGGAATAAAGGTGACGCTAAAGAGTCATGTTGATCCGGAGTCTGAAGACGCAAAGCCCCTCGCTTTCACCTTTACTACGCGAGGAGCAACGCCCAGTTTCTCTGCATCAATTCCTCCGCGCACACCCCTATGCGCCACAACTATTTTCGACCCCTTTTTTTGGCCGGTGCAGCGTACGGCAGGAATGCTTTCCGACAGGGAACAGGCAACTGAAGATGAAACGTTGAAGCTGTCGCTCCTACTCAACCTCTTTGAAGCCGTCTTTACATCTTCTGTCGGCGACGCCTACAGGCCTGCTCATTATCTGCCCGCGGATCGGACTGGCGTCATGCACGCGCACAGGGTTGTTATCCGCTCACTGATCGAACGGGCCACGGCCTCCGGTCTTCGTCCCGCCTCGCCCATGCCGGCGCTTTCAGGCATCATGGCCGACTTCCTTGAACAGCTGATAAGTTTCGGTGACGAGCCACGCGGAAGACACAATCGCAACCAGGATCTGGTGAACAAACTGGAAAAGGAGGTCTTGACAGGGTCGGTGCACATGGAAAAGTCGGAAGTCGAATACCCTCGCTTCTTCTATACGCCGCAAGGCTGGAAAAAAGAGGAGACGCTTCCGCTGATGAACGCTTCCTCAATGGTCTCCGAACTTGCTCCTGTAGTCCTGTACCTTCGCCATGTTGTGAATCCAGGCGATCTTCTAATTATCGAAGAGCCTGAATCACATCTGCATCCAGCCAAGCAGGTGGAATTTGTCCGAAATCTGGCAGCGGCCGTCCAGGCCGGTATCCGGGTGATCATCACCACGCACAGCGAATTGGTGCTGGAGGAGGTAGCCAACCTGGTGTCAATTTCGAACCTCCCAGGGAATAAGCGCAAAGGAATCGATAACGCCAATATATCCCTTCCTGAGTCAGATGTAGGTGCGTGGCTGTTCAATCCTTCCAACCGCCCTAAAGGCTCGAAAGTGGAGGAGATAAGACTTGACCAGGAATCCGGCACCTTTCCTTCAGGATTCAGCCAAGTGTCAGAAGCCCTGTACAACAAGTGGGCTGAAATCACCAATCGCATCGAGGAAAGCCAGCTGCAATGACCGACCTTATTGAACATATCAAAAGGAAAATTCCTCCCCCATGTTGTGTGAAAAGGTGTCGCAAAGAAAAGTGTACGGTAGATCTGAAGCAGGCTCCGTCTCCGTTCGTCCTGATAGATTTGGACTGCGACTGCCTAGACATTGAAGAGGGGTCCAGTCGCTGTGACTTTCTGTTTGTAAGTCAGGAAGACAAAAGTATGCCTGGTTTGGTAGGGGTATTGGAACTTAAGGGCAGACCAAAAGCCTCTATAGTTGCCTCTCAGTTACAAGCAGGGGCGCAATTCGCGGAAAAAGTCTTACCCAAAGATGTGGAACTCCAGTTTCGCCCGGTCCTCTTTTTCGGCGGAAGCCTGCGCGGCGCTGAACGCGATCATATCCGAAAGACCTCCATAAGATTTCGACATCCAAAGAAAGGAAGCGTTCTTAAGACGAGGGTGATTCTGAAGAATTGTGGAAGTCCCTTGAAAGATGCTCTGCGATAATCGTTCGGTTGGCCCCAACTGCTGGACCACGCTCCCGGCCGGCTTGGGCCTCACCCCGAAAATGCCGGCAGCACTTCCCGCACCAGCAGCTCCGCACACCGCATATGCTCTTCCTCGTCTGCATCCACGGTCGGGCCCAGCACCACGATTGGAGAAACTGCAATGAACTGCCATGACCGCTATACCTATCGCATTACCTGGTCCGGTGAGGATGAGATGTTCGTGGGCCTGTGTGCGGAGTTCGGGCTGCTTAGCCACCTGGACGACACCCCGGAGAAGGCGTTCTCAGGCATTCGGGACGTGGTCGCTTTCGCCGTGAAGGCGCTGGACGAGGATGGCGCCCCGGTCCCTGAGCCGCTGTCTACACACCGCTACCGAGGCGCCATAACCGTTCGCATCCCGCCTGAGACCCACCGTGCCCTGGCAATGGACGCCGCTGAAGCTGGCGTCAGCATGAACCGCTTGGCTGCCGAGCGACTGTTGCTGCGGCGTTAGAGCACTATCTCTTGTCGTGCTCGTCCTGGCGCTGACTGCCGTTCCCCCCATCTGCCCATTCGGCAGCGCCAGACCTCCCCACAAAAGCGACAAATTGTCGTTTTTGGCGTCGAATTCCCACGAGTGCTTTGCCAAACGACTCTGCATTGCTCCGTCCTCCAAGGCAATCGTGATCCCGCCGGCGCTGTATCTCGCTCCTTCTTGCACTATATTCCCAAAACGGAATATAATGCATTCATGTCTGGGGAGGTCGAGTACACGGACGAGTTTGGGCTATGGTGGCAAACGCTTTCCGAGAGGCAGCAGGACGCCGTAACGACCAGGGTCGAACTGCTGATGACATATGGACCTGAGTTGCCGTATCCCTACTCCTCGGACGTCAGAGGTTCACGTCACGGGGTGATGCGCGAGCTTCGTGCGCAGAGCGGAGGCAGGCCCTTACGAATCTTTTACGCCTTCGACCCCAGGCGAACGTCCATACTGCTTATCGGCGGAGACAAACGCGGAAACGATCGGTTCTATGAGGAGTACGTGCCGGTCGCCGACGACCTCTACGACGAGCATCTGGAAGAACTACGAAAGGAGGGATTGATCGAATGAGCGGACGCCATTCGTTCAGCGAGTTGACCAAGGGGTTCTCGCCGGAGCGCCGACGTCGCATTGACGAGACCAAAAAGGAGTTGTTGGCGGAGATGCCCTTGCACGAGTTGCGCCGGGCCCGGACGCTGACCCAGAAGGAACTGGCGCAGATGCTGAAGGTGAACCAACCCGCCATCTCTAAACTGGAGCAGCGCACAGACGTGTATATCTCCAGTCTCCGTTCCTACATCGAGGCTGTCGGAGGCAAACTGAAAATCGTCGCCGCCTTTCCCGAAGGCGAGGTGGCAATCACGAACTTCGCCGACGTGGGAGAGGAGGAAGATACGAAAAAGCGGTAGCCGAAATGCGATAAGTTCGCGCAGGCAAGATTCTCAGAAGCCATGGCCAAACAGGAATCCATTCTCCTCTGGCGGTGGTTCAAAACGACGAACCGTGAACCTGAACTTATGATCTGGAAACGGCGCGGCGCGAATCTATCAGCAGTTGGCTGGGAAGTCACCAGCAGAACAACTGGCCTTCTGGCAGAAACGCAACCAAAGGGTACGGGCGCGGCAAGAAGCAAGACTTCACAAAGAAACGCCAGCTGAAACGCCTGCCCTGCCTCCTGAGCTATCGTAGGTCCTCGTACACCCGGTTAAGAGTCCGTGGCCGGGGGGATCTGGCCCGCATGAGTAAAGTCACGATCGACAAAGCGACAATTCAGGCCGTAGCCCAACTGATCGCCCAGAAATTCGATCCCGAACAGATCATCCTCTTCGGCAGCCATGCCCGCGGCAACGCCGGCTCGCACAGCGACATAGACCTGCTTGTCGTCCTCAAATCCCTGGACGACTGGCCAAAGCGCGGCAACCCCATTCGCCTGGCGATTGGCGAGAAATTCGTCTTGCCCGTTGACGTGATCGTAACCACGCCTGAACACCTTTCCCAGCAGCGCAAGAATCCATACTCCTTCGTTCACACGGCCCTTGAATCGCAAGAAATCCTGTATGAGCGCTCAGCCTCCTGAACACGACGGCTCGCGAGGGCAGCGGGAATGAGTGTCGAATATCGCCGTTATCGGAATCGAGGACCAGCAGCAGGAACTCTTCAACTACCCGTAATTCGTCGGTGACTTGCGACATTAGCGGCTACTCCCCTCTCTTCCCCTGCGCGCCTTGCGCCAATTGCAAAGGGGACTGTAACAGGGCCTTATGCTGGATAGCATTTGAAAAGTCCCCTAACGACTCGTCCTTCTCCAGGACAAGCCGCTGATGCATAAGCATTTCACAACTGAGGCCATCGTTGACCGGCGCAAGAATATCTCCCGGTCTGAATACACCCGTCACCGCAGCGCAACCAGCTTTCTCGTCAATCGCATCATAGGTCGAATTGCCTGCACTTGGCAACCGGAAAGACCTTCTCGCCGCAACGGATGACGCGCTGCGGCGGATCAGAAAGCAGTTCCCGCAAGGGACCAGTCCCCCCACCCTCAAGGAATGGGGTTAACCCGTTCGTACCGCTCCGCACACAATCCATTTGCGACAGACACACCCGCAAAAACGACAAATTGTCGTTTTTGACAGCGTAATGCCCTCCCTTGCGCCCAGGAGGATCGATACGCCGGCAGCCAGCACGACGTCCGGCCGGTGATCGGCATCCCCCACGAGCGGCGAAAAAGATGGATTCGCTGGCCAATGGCGGGCGCGGGGCCGTCACAGAGCGCCTGAAAACAGAAAAAGACCCGCCGGCTGGGGTCTCGCGGGTCTTTAAGGAGTCAATAGATGTCACCCTGTCCATCCATCGCCCACCCCCCATCTTGACAAGCGGTTGCGCGATCGTCAACCGCCGTGTTATCCTCCAGATCCACAACTGAAAATGCCCGTCAAAATGCAACTGCCCACCTGGGAGAGGTGAGCAGCGGCAGGAAGACGGACGATGACGGCGAGTTACCAGCTCCCGTCACCAGAGACAACAGGAGGGTACGTCCCGTGTCTGCCTCACAGCATACCATTGCGCACGCCTGCAAGTCAACATCTGAGATTCACCCGAACGGCTTCAGCTGCCCCGACCACAACCGGCATCAGCATTTCCGCTACGAGAACATCGTTCTCGACCTCTTCGAGTCCGACATCCTCTCCGTTCTGCCTTCCCATCTGAAAGCGGTCGTCCTCCTCGGCGCTGGCCTGGCCAACAGCGACAACCGCAACGGCAGATACAGGTCCTTCTACTTCCGCCAGGGATGGACCGCACAGAAGCTGGGCATCTCGCGCCAGGCCCTGTCCAGCTACCTCGGCGCCGCCGTTGAGCACGGCGTCCTCGTCAAACTCGGCAAAGGCCATCCCAAAAACAGGCGCAAGGGCGCCCAGCCCGTCATCTTCTACGCCGTCCCCGAATTCGAGGACCTTTGCCGCCTCGCCGCCACCAAAACCAGGGCCGACTTTACGCGCAAAAAGAGCCCCGCCGACGTCGCCCGCATTGTGGATAACGCCCAGAAGGTGTCAACCCCCGTTTTACAACCTCCGGCCCAGAAGGTGTCAAGCGGCCGCGACACCTTGTTGTCAAGCGAGCGCGACACCCTTAGCGGGAGGTTGTCAACCGGGCGCGACACAAAAATAGATCTACTACCTGAAATAGATAAAGGAAATGGAAAAGGGGTACATCCATCAGAAAACGGGGATAACATAAAATCTGACTTCAACACCAACGGCCACTCCGCCGCTGACGCTTCCGACGGCAAGTCCGAGATCCTCTGTCCATGCGGCAACGCCATCCCGCCTGAAAAGTGGGCGGCCGGCCGCGAGCTGTGCAAAGAATGCTGGGAGAAGGAGCAAAGAGCCGCGCACGCAGTGTGGAAGAAAGAGGAGGAGGAAAACAGGCGCAAACACGAGGAAGGGCACCGCGAATTTTTCCGCGAAAAATGGGCGCACCTGGACAAAGGCAAAAGGGCTGGCAAACTATGGATAGGAACAAACTTTGCAACGCGGGGAACGGACGCCGGTCTCGCCGCGGCGGCCGACTAGGGCCCGTTGCGCACAGAAAATCCCATACGCCCTTGGTGTTCTCCGCGCCCCTCCGCGTCCTCCGCGGACAAAAAGATGTTCTCCGTGTTCCTCCGTGTCTCTCCGTGGACAAAAAGGTGTTCCCGATGGTGAGCCCGAATGTCTGGACCGCGAACTGCTCTTGGCCCGCCCGACCAGTAGTATAATGCCCTCACCTCATCACCAACGGGGGAACTGCCATGGCACGCCCAAAAGAGAAACTGCTGACCGCCGACGACCTTCTCCGCCTTGATAGCGAACGCATTCATGGCGAACTGATACGGGGGGCGCTTTGCGAGACGGTGCCAACAGGGGTAAGACGCGGCCACATTGTGGTGAATCTGACGATTCTGCTCGGTGGATTCATCAAGCCCCGGCGGTTTGGGTGGATCTTGGCTTCCCAAGTGGGTTTCCTGCTCGAACGCGACCCTGATACCGTAAGAGCGCCTGACATCGCCTATGTCTCCGCCAATAAGCTCCCCCTGGATGCTGATGTCCCTGGATATTACGAGGGCGCCCCTGACCTGGCAATCGAGATTATCTCTCCCAGCGACAGTCCCCGGGAGCTCTATCACAAAGCCCGCATGTGGATCAGCTTCGGCGCGCCGCTCGTATGGGTTGTCGACCCGGAGAACCGTGCCATCGAAGTCCACCGTCCCAATCAGCCTGTGCTGCATCTGGCCGAA
>DAOUHY010000149.1:0-9177 GCA_034428435.1 Caldilineaceae bacterium
GGTCCATCGACTTCGACGGCACTCATACCTACGGCGAAATCTACCGCCAGCAGGAGATTGAACACTGCATCTACAACTTCGAGCTGGCCGACGTCGAGCGGCAGCGCACCATGTGCGATCTCTACCACGCCGAGGCCGAAGCCTGCATCGAACGCGGCCTCGTCGCCCCCGCCCACGACTACGTGCTGCGCCAGAGCCAGGCCTTCAACATTCTCGACACACGCGGCGCCATCGGCGTCACCGAACGCGCCAAATTCTTCGCCGCCATGCGCAACCAGGCCCGCCGCATCTCCGAACTCTACGTGGAGCAACGCCAGCGCGAGGAGTACCCCTGGCTCGATGACGGCCAGGATGCCCAGAAGGGCAAGGAGATGCAAAACGGGACGCAGAATGCCGTATCGGTAAAGGAATCCGAGCAGGCAACCAAACCCCAGTCGCTCCTCATCGAGCTGGGCAGCGAAGAACTGCCCGCCGGCGATGTACCCATCGGCATCAACCAGATGGAGCTGCGGCTGGCCGAACTTCTGGATCAGGTCCGCCTGACATACGCAGACCTCTCCGTCTCCGGCACGACCCGCCGCCTCGTGGCCCACGTACAGGACCTGAGCCCCCGCCAGCAGGACGAGATCGTCGAACGCAGAGGACCCCCCGCCGACCGCGCCTTCGACGCCGGCGGCCAGCCCACCAGAGCCGCCACAGGATTCGCCCGCGGTCAGGGCGTTCAACCCGCAGACCTCATCGTGCGCGACAACTACGTCTACGCCGTGACCAAACTGGAAGGCGAACCGGCCGCCGCCGTCCTGCCCCAGCTCATCCAGGACCTGCTCAACGCCATGCAGTGGGGCAGGACCATGCGCTGGAACAGCAGCAACAAGAGCTATCCCCGCCCCCTTCGCTGGATCGTCGCCCTCTACGGGGCCGAGATCGTTCCCATGACCTGGGCCAACGTTCGTAGTGGACGCCAAAGCCGCGGACCCCGCTTCCGCGACGCCCAGGCCCGCCTGCCCGCCGGAGAGTTTACCACCTTCAGCATCGCCGACGCCGGCAGCTACTTCGCCGCCGCCGCCGCCCACGGCATCCAGCTCAACCGCCACGACCGCCGCCTTACCATCTCCGCAGCCGTGCAAAAAGCAGCCGCCCGCGCCCGCGAACTCAAAACCACAGACGCCGCCCCCCTCCCACCAGGCACATACGCATGGGAGCCGGACGAGGAACTGCTGGACGAGGTCACCGACCTCGTGGAAGCGCCGCGGGCCATACTGGGTGCCTTCGAACAGCGTTACCTGGATCTGCCCCAGCCCATCCTGACCGCCGTGATGAAGAAGCACCAGCGCTACTTCCCCGTCCTGGCCGAGCCCTCCGACCCCGAAGGCGCGCCTTCACTGGCGCCCCGCTTCGTTACCGTTGCCAACGCCGACGACCTGCAACATCCAGACGTAGTCCGTCACGGCAATGAAGGCGTTATCCGCGCCCGCTATGCCGACGCCGAGTTCTTCTACAAGCAGGACACCGCCAGACCCTTCGACACCTTTACCCAGCGACTCGAAACACTCACCTTCCACGCCAAACTCGGGTCCATGCTCGAAAAGGCCGCACGCCTCCACTTCCTGGCCCCACGCATCGCACGGATGCTCCACGCCGCAGAGCACGAAATCAAGACCGCCCGCCTGGCCGCTGCCCTATGCAAGACCGACCTGGTCACAGCCATGGTCGTCGAAATGACCAGCCTCCAGGGAACTATGGGCGAAATCTACGCCCTCAACAGCGGCGAACCGCCCGCCCTCGCCAAGGCCATCCGCGAGCACTACCTGCCCCGCTACGACGGCGATGCCATCCCCGCGAGCAAAGCCGGCCTTGCCCTCAGCCTCGCCGACAAACTGGACAGCCTCGTCGGCCTCTTCGGCGTCGGCGTAACCCCCAGCGGTAGCGCCGATCCCTTCGGCCTCCGCCGCGCTGCCCTCGGCGTCGTCAACGCTCTCACACTGGGCAAGCTACCATTCGACCTGACAGCCGCTCTCGAACAGGCCGCTTCACAGTACGGGACTCTCCTGTCGGACGAAGCCGTCCCCAGCGCCCGCGATTTCATCATTCGCCGTCTCGAAAGGAAGCTCCGCGACACCGGCCATCCCCCCGACGTCGTCGACGCTGTGCTGGACGCCCGCGGCGATGACCCATTCGCAGCCGTCGAAGCCGTCCACCATCTCGCCGCCGCCGTCGCCTCTCCCGGCTGGGAAGAGACTCTTACCGCCTACGCCCGCTGTGCCCGCATCGTCCGCAGCATCGACCGCGAACTGCCCCTGCACCCCGCCGCCTACCAGGAGCAGGTGGAACACGACCTGCACCGCGCCTGCGAGCGCGCCGCCGCAAAACTGGACGCCGCCGATGACGTCGCCGCGACGCTTGGTCATGTCCTCGCAGACCTGGTCGCACCCATCAACATCTACTTTGACACCGTGCTTGTAAACGCCGAAAATGAGGAACTGCGCCATGCTCGCCAGGCTCTGATCCAGCGGATCGCCCGGCTCCCGGCGCCCGTCGCCGACCTCAGCCGTCTGCAAGGATTCTGATCGACTGAACCGACCACGCCTACCGGGGACAACAGGTTGTGAATGCTGGACGCGAACCGGAAACTGAAAACCTAGGGGAGAAGAAAACAATGGCTACCGACTATCTCGCAGGCAAAAAAGCCAGCGACGAGCAGATTGACGCCTGGGTGGACCAGTTCCATCGCCAGGGCTGCCTCTTCCTGCGCAACATGCTGCCCCCCGAATGGACCGACCAGCTGCGCGCCGACCTCGACGTGTCGTTGCGCGACAACCCCAATGGACTCAACAACAAGAGCCAGCGCGCCCACCTCGCCCACCGCATGTTCGAGACCAGCTCCGCCAACCTGCGCCTCTTCGACATGGAGCCGATGGTCACCCTCGCCGAAGCCATCATCGGCACCGACTGCCACGTCATCCACAACAACTCCTTCATCTCCCCGCCCGGCGGCGGCCTCGACGGCTGGCACCAGGACGACCGTCCCCACTATATCGTCAAGGACGGCGCCCCCCCGGCCAACGTTCATCTGCCCGTCCTCTTCTTCACCGCCAACTACTACCTCACCGACGTCATCGAAATCGAGCACGGCGGCACCGAAACCATCCCCGGCTCCCATCTCTTCGGCGCCAGTCCCCCCTCCCGCCAGCTCGACGGCACCGAGTGGGAAGAACGCATCCAGTACAATCTCGGGCCGGCCGGCAGCGTGGTCCTCTTCAACAACCAGGTCTGGCACCGCGGCGGCCCCAACCGCAGCCAGCGCACCCGCTACATCACCCAGGTCACCTACGCCCGCCGCATCGTCGGCCACAAGTACTACCCGTTTATGAACTACACCATGCCCGAACACGTCTACGACGGCGCCGATGACCGCCTGCGCAGGATTCTTGGATTCCTGCCCCACGGCGCCTACGGATAGCAGCCTGCGACGGGCGCAGCCGTGGCCCGTCACCAGACTGGGCAACCGAATCTGTGAGTGACATCATTTGACGGGAATCGCCGGCAAGCGCGTCTTCATATCCGCCGCAGCCGGCGGAATTGGTCGGACCATAGCCGATCACTTCCTCCAGGCCGGCGCACACGTTCGCCTCTGCGATATAGATGAAGCTGCTCTGTCCCAGTTGAAGGGCACGCACGATCGGCTGTCCGGCGTCCGCGCCGACGTGGCCGACCCCGGGCAGATGGAGTCCGCCTTCCACACGGTCGCAAGCGATCTCGGCGGGCTCGACGTGCTCGTGAATAACGCCGGCATCTCCGGCCCCACCGCAAACACCGAGGATATCTCCCCGCTGGACTGGCAGCGTACCATCGACGTGAACCTGAACGGCGCCTTCTACTGTTCGCGCCTCGCCATCCCCCTGCTCAAAGCGAGCGGCGGCGGCTCCATCATCAATATCGCCTCCACCGCCGGCCTGCACGGCTACCCCCTGCGCGCCCCCTACGCCGCCTCCAAATGGGCCCTGATCGGCTTCACCAAGACACTCGCCATGGAACTGGGCCCACACGGAATCCGCGTCAACGCCGTCTGCCCCGGCTCCGTCGAAGGACCCCGAATCGATGCCGTCTACGCCGCCAAGGCCGCAGCCCGCGGCGTCAGCGTCCAACAGATTCGCGAAGAATTCCGCCACAAGAGCTCCCTGCGTACGTTAATTGCTCCCGACGATGTCGCCGAGACCATACTCTTCCTCTGTTCCGATAGCGGTGCCCGAATCTCCGGCCAGGCCCTCGCTGTCGACGGCCACACCGAAACCATGCGCATGTGAACAAGCCTGCCTCCTACCCCGCGCCGCCCCAGCCATCGAGCTTAGCAAACCCCTAATCACCCGTCTCTTCAAACCAAATAATTCCTCAATCACCGTGCCCCACCGAACGCCGAGCATGAAAAACTAAAAACTGAAAACTCGAAACGAAATACTAGCAACTCAAAACTGCAGTTCAATTGCTCTCCAGCACGGTCTGTGCTATCTTTGGTGAATTACTTCCCAGTCAAAAGCGGGCCCCACGGCCTGCCCGGTCCAACTTCCACCAGTTCATCCGTACCCGACGGCCCTGACAGAATCCTGCAGGCACTGCCCATTCGAACCCACTCATCTTGAGAAAGCGATAGCCAAACGGTGAAGGACGAAAGAGAGCAAGAGAAAGCCCCTATCCCCGACATCGTTATCGGTCGACTGCCGGTCTACCTGCGCACCCTCCGCCTCCTGGCGGATGACGGGCGCGAAGTAACCTCCAGCCAGGAACTGGGCGAGCACCTGGGCATCAGCTCCGCTCAGATTCGCAAGGATCTCAGCCACTTCGGCGAATTCGGCAAGCAGGGCACGGGATATAACATCGAATTCCTCTGCCGGCAGCTTCAGAAGATCCTCAACGTCGACACGATCTGGCCGGTAATTCTCGTCGGCGCCGGCTCCCTCGGCACCGCTATCGCCAACTATCAGGAATTTGAGTCGAGCGGCTTTCGAATTGTCGCCGTCATGGATGAGGACCCGCAGAAGATCGGGCAGCCAATCGGCCATGGGCTGCGCATCGAGGACTTTGCCGATCTCTACCGGGTGGTCCAGGAGACAAGCGTGCAAATCGCTGTGATGGCCGTTCCTGCCCACGCCGCCCAGCGCGTCGCTGCCCAACTCATCGAGGCAGGGCTCAACAGCATTCTCTGCTACGCCCCCATCACGCTTTCCGTCCCCGCGCACGTACGCGTCGAATACATCGACCCCGTCGTCCACTTCCAGCATATGACCTACTACCTGCGTTGAGGACATGCCAGCACCGCCCGGCCTGGCATCTCTGCGACGGCCCAAACCCTGTTTTCCGCCACCGCCACACCGTCACAGAGGCTCTTTGCGAGGCCATCCCTGCTGCCTGGGGTAACGTCGGGCGGTCTTCCGCAGCTTCTTGATCAGCAGAACACGCCGCTCTTCATCCAGCGTCGGTACCGTCACAGGCGCAAACCGCACCGTTTCGCCGCCCAGCAGTTCAATCGCATTGCGCGCCTCCATGAACTCCTCGGCCGCGTTCGGCCCCTTATAGATGACCGCCAGCCCGCCGTGACGCACAAACGGCAGCACGTACTCGGCCAGTGTATTCAGCCGCGCCACGGCCCGCGCGGCCGCCAAATCGAACTGACCGCGAAAACGTCGATCACGGCCCAGCTCTTCGG
Source organism: Caldilineaceae bacterium (assembly GCA_034428435.1). Taxonomy (GTDB): domain Bacteria; phylum Chloroflexota; class Anaerolineae; order Caldilineales; family Caldilineaceae; genus Bin5. Next base: position 5,702 of record DAOUHY010000149.1, read on the forward strand.
CCCTGCCCTGTACCAGAGTTACATTCTCGAGCGCCAGCGCACGAACGACCTCCTCGAGAAATCGTATCTTCTTGGCCGTGCCGTCCACCAGCGTCAGTTTCAGACTAGGCCATGCAATCTTTATCGGTACACCCGGAAATCCCGCGCCCGTGCCGATATCTACACAGGACAGTGCCCGTTTCGGCGGCAAAGTAGACCCAAGTTCCTCTGCCACCAGCGGCAGCCCGACCAGGCAGTCCAGAAAATGCTTTTTCTGGACGTCGACGCTTTCCGTGATCGCGGTCAGATTCATCTTCTGATTCCACTCCGCCAGCAGCGCCGCATAGACGCGAAACTGCCCAATCTGTTCGCTGGATAGTGGAATCCCTAAACTGTCCGTCCCCGAAATCAGAGTCTGCATGCCCGTATTCTAGCACAGGAGTTGAACTGTGAAGACGATTCGATACAAGTCCGCCGGCGGCATCGTGGCCCAAAAAGACGTCCTTGACCACCTCCCCGACGCCGAGACCTTTCTGCTCCTGCTCGACCGCCCCGGCCGCAACGAAGTGCGCCTGCCCAAAGGGCATATCGACCCCGGCGAGAGCGCCGAAGAAGCCGCCCTGCGCGAAACCAGCGAAGAAACAGGCTACGGCGACCTGCGCATCCTCGCAGACTTGGGCCGCCGTACCGTTGAATTTGACTACAAGGGCGCCCACTACATCCGCGACGAGCGTTACTTCCTGATGGAACTCCTCTCACCCCGCCAGATAACCCGTCCCCCCAAAGACGCCAAACAGTTCCAGGTCCTCTGGGAACCGCTTGGCCGCGCCGGCGAACGGCTGACATTTGAAGCCGAACGCCTCTTCGTGGCCGACGCAGTTGAAGCTCTAAGGAAACTGCCCCGCTTCTGAAAACGCCCATACAAAAACCGGGAAGGAACCCTTTCCCGGCTCATTGCAAATTCAGCTGTCTTTGATTCTTTTCGGCCAGTGACAACGCCCCTGCATCCGGAAACGCCAACCGTGCGCCGGTGCCCCGCGCACAGTCGGTCTTCTCCGATGCAGTTAACTTCCTACTTTCGCCGATACGTTATACGCCCGCGTGTCAAATCATAGGGACTCATATCGACCCTCACCCTATCACCGAGAAAGACCCGAATGTAGTTCCTCCGCATCTTACCCGACAAATACGCCAGAACAACATGCCCATTCTCCAATTCCACCCGAAACTGGGCATTCGGCAGGGCTTCGATGACTTTGCCTTCCAGTGTGAGTATTTCCTCAGCCATAGCTCTCCATCAGTTTGCGCGTGGCCGGCAGCTTCGCAGCCTGGTCTTTGAAAATGCGCTAACGGAAAGACCGGGCCGCATTCCGCCGTGCTTTCCGAATTGCCTTCTGTTTGTTGATGCGTCGCACTTCACTCTTGGAAGTAAACCAGCGCTTCTGGCGCACAATCGGTAGGATACGCGCCTCGGCTACTGACTTACGGAACCGCCGCATCAGACTCTCTTGGGACTCTCCTGGCCTCAACTCAACGCTAATCGAACTCACCCCCTTTAGACTGTAAATGCAGATCGGACAAAACAAGCCTGCCAGCCCATTTTGCTTCGGTAGACTGGCAGGCAGCGCAATTATAAACGACCGTAGGTAAAGACCGCAAATGCCACGTTAGAGGCTCTCCTCCGATTCACCCGGCTCGTCATCCGCGGAGCTTTCCCCTTCCGAAGCCGCATCTTCAACCTCCCCTTCGTCAGTCCCGGCTCCCGCCGTCTCCTCTGACCCGTCATACGTTGCCGGCGATTCAGCTATCGCCTCCGCCCCGGCTGTGACGGCTTCGGACTCGGAATCCTGCGCCTCTACCTCAACAGGAGCAGCCTCCGCTTCAGCAACGGCCGCCTCGGGCTCCTCAGACGCACTGCTCTCAAAGTTTTCAGCCTCCGACTCCAGCAACGCCTGCCCTACAATTTCGTCGGCCTGCCGGCGGCTCAAACCAATGCGCTGCCGGTCCGGGTGAATGCGCAAAATCTTCACCGGGATGCGATCCCCGCTGCTGACCATCTTCAACGGCTCAGCAACCGTAATATCCGCCAGTTCGCTGATGTGGATCAACCCTTCGATCCCTGGTTCAAGCTGAGCGAACGCGCCAAAATCGATCACTCGTGTAACCGTGACCAGAATCGTGTCATTCACCCTGTAGCGCTCTTCAATGCTCTCCCAGGGGTTCGAAAGCAATCTCTTGCGGCTCAGCGCGATGCGGCTGCGCTCCGGGTCCAGGCGCAAAACTTCCACCTGAATGCGATCGCCCACTTTCAACACGTCGCGCGGGTGGCTGACAGGCGTCCAGCCAATCTCACTGACATGCAGCAGTCCGTCCGCGCCGCCAATGTCAACGAACGCACCAAACGGTCGCAGGCTGCGTACCTCGCCGTCTACCACCGTGCCCACCTCAAGCTCCTCAAACAGTTGGGCCTTGCGACCGGCGCGGTACTCGCGTTCAGCCAGGCGGTACGAAAGAACAAGACGCCGCCGCTGTCGCTCAACTTCGATCACCTTGACCGGAAGCTCCTGCCCCACTATCTGTTGCAACCGCTCATTGCGCTGTTCTTCGTTCATGTTGCGGGGCAGCCCCACCACATGAGACGCCGGAATGAACCCGCGCAAATGGTCGAAATCGGCCAGCAGACCGCCCTTGTTGAAGCCAACCACCCTCCGCACCGTGATCTCGCCGCTCTCCAGCATCTTCTCCGCAACGAGCCAGTCCTTCTTTTGCAGGGCATCCGCAATACTCAGAACCAACATGCCTTCATTGGTCGTGAGCTTGCTTACCACCACCGGCACCGTCTCACCTTCGCGCAGCGTGTCCACATACTCTTCCTCAAGCCGGTTCAGGTCCGACTGAGGTACTATCCCGTCGCGCTTGGCGCCTATGTTGACCAGCAACTCATTCGACCGTACCTCTACGACGATGCCTTCCCGAAGATCGCCTCGTTCCGGCAAACTGAGGTCCTCCTCTTCCGCAAGGTACTGCTCAAATAGCATTTCGTCGGTCTGTTGTTCGGGATCGACAGGTTGCTCTTCATCGGCCTGCTGCGCTATGTCAGCCTCCTGCGCTACGGCGGCCTCCTGCGCTACGTCGACCTGCTGCTCTTCACCGGCAATTTCAACTTCGGAGTTCTCGGCCTCGTCGCCTATCATCTCAGACTCTGACATCATCGAATTGTCCACCTGTGAAATGCGTAATTGTCCGCAAGACGGCCGGTCTGCCGACATTGCAGCCGAAAACCGCAGGACACGGTTTCCGCCCTGTCCTGTCTACTATAGCCCTTCATTATAACCACCTGTTCAGGTGCAGTCAAGCACAAAAAAACCACGGGTGCATCCCAATATTGGGGCGAAGCTGGTCAGATAGGGATTTCATGCCATCGTTGGCTGAGGAGGCGAGCGCGGAGAGCGAGCATGGCCTGAGCACCATTTCTGGACCAGCGCATGCCGGCTTGT
>DAOUHY010000150.1:0-130330 GCA_034428435.1 Caldilineaceae bacterium
CGAGGTCTTTGATGGGGACGGGGAGGCCGTGAAGGGGGCCGAGTTCCTGGCCGCGCATGACTGCGTCTTCGGCGGCGCGGGCGGCGTCGAGGGCGAGGTCGGCGTCAACGGAGAGGAAGGCGTTGATGGCGGGGTTGACTTCCTCGATGCGGGCGAGGAAGGATTCGGTCAGCTCAATGGGTGAGAGCTGTTTGGCGCGGATGGCGGCGGTGAGGTCGGTTGCCGGTGTGCGGAAGAGTTCGGGAGGTGTCACTTTTGGTTTCCTTTGGCGTGCGGTTGCTTCATATTCCCAAACATTCAAAAGAGAGCGGCGACGGTGCAGGTGAAGCCGGGCAGAACCTGGCCGCCGTCAAGCGTATCGTCAGTAGAGAGCCTGATCAGGGGTTGGCTGGGTTGGTGTACGTCGAGAGTGCGCGCTTCGGGATCGACAGTCCAGACGAGGGGGACGCCGAAGCTGCTCCACATGCGGGCTTTGTCGAAGAGTTGTCGAGGGCTGTCGCTTGGGGAGGCAATTTCGACTGCCAGGTCCGGGGGGCCGTGGAAGTATCCAGGGACATCCTGATCGAGTGGCAGTCTTCGGGTGGAGATGAAGGCGACGTCGGGTTCTCTGACGGTGTCGGGATCTCGTTCGAGCAGGAATCCTACGTCGGAGGCAAGGATTGTTCCCATTTGCCGGGGTTCGACAAAAGCTTCCAATCGAAATGACAATTTTATCACGGTCTTTCCGTGTCTTACTCCCGCTGGCATCGTCTCGCAAAGCACTCCTCTTAGCAGTTCGCCGCGAAAACCTTGGCTACTAAGGTGGTGCAGGTCGTCGGCGGTGAGCAGGTTTTCGGTTGTTACAGTCATGGCGTTTCCCCCGTCACAGTTGAGGTGAGGGCATTATACTACAGGTGAATCTGCGGGGAGACTATGAGGATGAGGCGGGTGCAGTCCGTTTTTTGGGCGAGAATGGTCAGGTGGGGAGTGGGCAGGCGCAAAGCCTGCCCCTGCGGGGGCGTTTGGGGCGAAAATCAGCACCGTGGGTTAGTTGGGGCGGGGTTGGTCGATCAGGCGGGCGAGGGCGGCGCCGAGGGGGAGGTCTTCGACGTGGCCGAAGGCGTTGACGCGGAGCTGGCCGGCGCGGTCGATGACGACGAGGCTGGGGGTGCCGCGCAGGCGGTAGCGGCCCATTGTTATGGGGGTGGTGACGCCTGGTGTGTGGGCATCAACGCCGACGGGGAAGGTTATCTGGTATTCGTGAAGGAATGCTTCGAGCGAGACGGGGGTCATGGCCTGGTGGTGTTCGAAGACGGTGTGAAGTCCGAGGAGCGTTACATCGTCGCCGAAATTTTGCTGAATCCTTCTGGCCTGCGGGATGCCGTGGGAGACGCAGCCGGGGCAGAGCATCTGAAACGCTTCGATTACGACGACCTCGCCGCGGAGGTTGGCGAGAGTTGGGTTGGCCTCGGTGTTGAACCAGCGGGCGACGGACAGTTCGGGGGCGGCTATGTGGGAGGTTTCGGTGGTCATGGCATCGCTCAACCTAGTTTGCGTTCAAGTTGAGAACCAATTTTTTTTGTATCCCGTATTGCGTAGAGCCGGGCAAGAAAGGCACCATTCCGTGGCGAAGGCCGCGAGAGAAGTCCTGGTATCAAATGGGATTTGCGATAGAAACACACAACAGAATGGGATACCGGTGGGCAAGGGGGGAAAAGGACTTACCAAGTTCCTTCCCCTCGTCGTCGCCACCGAGCCGGCCCGGACAAGCCAGCGAAGGGTCATTCTCAATTGTTCTGGGCAAAGATGAGCCAGACTTCGCCGTTGCCACCTGAAATAGTAAAGCCAAAGTTCTGGCTGTCGCGTTCGCCGTTGCCATCTCTGACAAAGATGGAGTAGTTGCCTGCCACATTACCGCCCGGAACCTGACTCAGGGGGACGGCTTTGAGGTAGTTGTACTTGTCGCCCTGAGGCCCGCGATGGGTGGAGTTTCCGCCGCGCGTGGAGTTGTTGACGGCGCCTACGTGGACACCATCTTTGTGAAGCTCCACGTAGTAGTTGCCGCCGATGCCCTGAATCTCGTCGCCGCGTCCTTCATGGACGAAGCCGACGTAGAGCTTCAGCTCGCCGCCGCCGTTATGCCTCAGATCGGTGTTTCGCAACCTGAATTTACAGCCGTCGCCGCCTATGCCTGCACACGGGTCGGTAACCGGTGGCGGCACAGGTGTCGGCGGGACGGGCGTGGGCGGGATGGGCGTGGCGGTCGGGATAGGGGTTGGCGGCGGCGTGGGAATGACGGGCGCCACTTGCACGAGCTCAGGATAGGTTGCTGTCACCAGCGGGCTGTATATCCATGCGTACTGGCCGCCGTAAATGATCTGCCACCATCCACCGGCAGGGTTCTTGCCGGAAATGGGGTATTGATCTCCTGGCGAGGCCTGCCCCACGATGGGATAGTTGGTTCCAGGGCCGGCGCGCACATTCATGACACGCGTGATGCTGGCAGTTGGCGACGCGGAAGTTGCCGTTGGCGTCGGCGTGGGCAGTGGCGTAGGCGAAGGCGTAGGTGTTACCGTCGGTGTGGCCGTCGCTTCCAGGGCTGCAAGCCGGTCTTCGTAGGTGGCCAAGCGGTCGGACATGGAGGAGATCAGTTCCACCATTGCTTCTACTCTGGCCGCCAACTCTTCGAGGGTCAGTCCGGCTTCCTGTGCGTAGAGCGGCACAGTGATGCCAAGGAGAGCTACCACTATCAGCAATACCAGGCGTGTCTTTTTCATCCTTATTCCCGATCTCTGGACGTCTCAAGTCTGAATATGCGGTGACGGAGCGTTGCTTTGCCGTCAACTTTCCGGCTGCGATTGATTCTGCGCTGGTCTCAAAGGATCTGGCTGAGGAAGAGCTTGGTGCGTTCGTGCTGGGCGTTGGTGAAAAAGTGTTCGGGCGTGCCGACTTCCATGATTTCGCCGCCATCCATGAAGACGATGCGATCAGCGACTTCTCTAGCGAAACCCATTTCGTGGGTAACGACGAGCATAGTCATACCAGTTTCGGCCAGCTCCTGCATTACGTCGAGCACCTCTTTAATCATTTCGGGGTCGAGAGCTGACGTGGGTTCATCGAAGAGCATGATTTTGGGAGACATGGCGAGCGAGCGGGCGATAGCGACACGCTGCTGCTGGCCGCCGGAGAGCTGGCCGGGGTACTTGTCGGCCTGTTCGGGTATACCGACCCGGTTGAGCAGGCCCATGGCGGTCTCCATGGCTTCATCCTTTTTCATCTTACGAACCTGGATTGGGGCCAGGGTGATGTTTTCCAACACCGTGAGATGAGGAAAGAGGTTGAACTGTTGGAAGACCATGCCGGTTTCGGAGCGGATCTGCTCGATGTTGCGCACGTCGCGGGTGAGGGGGATTCCGTCGACAATTATTTCGCCCGCCTGATGCTCTTCGAGACGGTTAATGCAGCGAATGAAAGTGGACTTGCCGGAACCGGAAGGTCCGATGATGACGACCACTTCCTGGGCCTGGACGCGCAGGCTACAGTTCTTGAGCGCCTGGAAGTCGCCGAACCATTTGCAGACGTCCTGGCAAATGATGATTTCGTCGGCGGAGGCGTTTTCTGACATTTTTGGCACCTCGTTTGGGCACATGCGAAGGTAAAGGCTGCTCTGCTGTGCAATTGCTCTGTGCGATTAGCGTTGACCGACGCCCAGGCGCCGCTCGAGGCGACGGCTGGCGAAGGACATGGTATAGCTGAAAATCCAGAAGAGGACGGCGATGACGGCGAAGACCTCCTGCTGGGTCCCGAGCCAGTCGGGGTTGGCGATGATCGTACGGGCGATTCCGAGCAGGTCGAAGATTCCGACCAGTGCAACCAGGGTAGTGTCTTTGAACAGGCTGATGAACTGCCCAACGAGGACAGGGATTACGGCACGCAGGGCCTGGGGCAGGATAATGTGTATGGTGGACTGGTAGGTGCTGAGGCCGACGGCCTGAGCGGCTTCGTACTGTCCGCGGGGAATCGATTGCAGGCCGCCGCGCACGTTTTCGGCGGTATAGGCGGCGGAAAAGAGTGTTATAGCGACGAGGGCGCGCAGGACACGGTCCACGAGCGGGAAGCCGTCGGGCAGAAAGAGCTGAAGCATAATCTGACCCATGAAGAGCAGGCTGATGAGTGGAACCCCGCGGATGAATTCGATGTAGATGACGCTCATGACGCGGATGGCGGGCAGCTTGGACTGGCGGCCGAGGGCGAGCAGGACGCCGAGCGGGAATGAGAGCGTGATGCCGAAGAAGGCCAGCAGGAGGGAGAGCAGGAGGCCACCCCAGAGAATTGGCTGGACGGGCGGCATGGGGCCGTCGTCAGCGCCGGCGCCGCGCAAGAGGATGAGCATTACTACGAGGTAGGCCATGACGAAGTAGGAAGCGGCGCGGCCGCGGTGCTGGATGGGCAGGTAGCCAGCGATGAAGTATCCAGCGAAAGAGGCGACGCTAGTAATCATGAGGTAGAGCCGCGTCCCCATAGAAAAGAAGGGGATGAGCATGAGGACGAGAGGAATGGCGACGAGAACGCGAGCGGTGGTGTTGAACTGGCCTACAATGAGCCGCCACACAAGGCCTACTGTAGTTCCGAGCAGATAGATGACAAGCCAGAGGCGCCAGGCTTCGATGGCAGGATACTGGCCGCGCATGATCAGGTTGAAGTTAGCAGGGATGACACCCCACTCGGCGGTGTTAAATGCCCAGCGCAGTAGGAGACGGGCGACAATAAAGACGAAGGCCAAGGCGACGATTGTCAGCAGCGAATTGAAGATGTCGCTGAAAAGGTTGCGCCTCAGCCACCCGAGAAGGGTGTAGCGTTCGGTTACTGGAAGGACAGAGCGGTCCGTTGGGGTCCCAGCCGCTGTGGTCATCTGTCGGTCGATCCTCGTTGAGTGCGCTCTATGATTGCGTTTCCCGTTTGAAGATTTCTATTCTGTGCGGCCGCTAACGTTCGACGAGGCGTATGCGGCGGTTATAGATGTTCATAAGAAAGGAGGTCAGCAGGCTGAGTGACAGGTAAGTACCCATGATCAAGGTAAACATTTCGATTTCACGGCCGGTCTGATTCAGGATGGTGTTGCCGGCGACGGCAAAGAGGTCGGGATAGCCAATGGCGATGGCAAGGGAGGAGTTCTTGGTCAGATTCAGGTACTGGCTGGTGAGGGGGGGAATGATGACGCGCAAGGCTTGAGGGAAGATTATCAGGCGCAAAGTCTGTGCAGCGGTAAGGCCCAATGCAGTGGCGGCCTCGCGCTGGCCCTTGGAGACGGACTGTATTCCTGCGCGAACGACTTCGGCGATAAAGGCTGCGGTATAGATTATGAGGCCAGAGAGCAGGGCCATGAACTGCTGGCTGAGGATTTTGCCGCCCTGGGTGTTGAAGCCTTCCAGGGTAGGTACGTCGAGCGTCATCGGTTGCGGCAGAACGATCCAGCCGATTAGGCCGACTGCGGCGACGGTCACGATAAACCAGAACGTTACGAGCGGCATGCGCCCAGTTCGCTTGCCTTGTTCGCGCAGAAAGTATGCGAGTACGGCGCCTACGACGATGCCTGCGCCCAGGATTATCAGGTAGGTACTCCAGGACTCGGTAGGGATACCCCAGGGGATGGCCACGCCGCGGTTGCTAAGATAGACTGCGTCGGCCAGGACTATGGCGTCGGCCACTCGCGGCAACTTAAGGAAGACGCCCTGCGCCCAAAAGATCAGCAGAACGAGAAGAGGGATGTTGCGAAAAATGTCGATATAAACGGCGGCAATTTTGCTGACCAGGAAGTTGGTGGAAAGGCGCATAACACCGATGACGATTCCGAGTGCGGTAGCAAAGATAATGCCGAGGACAGCGACCTGGAAGGTATTGAGCAGACCGACGACGAAGGCCCTGAGGTAGGTCCGTTCACGCGAGTATTCGATCAGGCTTTCGCCGATGTCGAAACCTGCGGTCTGCGTGAGGAAGCTGAAAGTGATGGCGATGTTGTGCTTCTCTCGCAGGCCAGTGATCATGTTGTTGTAGAAAAAAAGGCCAAGCCCGACGACGACAATTACAACCAGGAGTTGGCTGAAGATGCCGAGCACGCGCTCATCGCGGTAGAAGGGCGGGCGAACCTGACTGGCGTGGATCTCCTGCATAGGCTGTCTCAGGGGTAGCTGCAGCCATGCGACCAGCCGCGAGACTGGCCGCATGGCAATGAAGGTGAACTAGCGGATTGGGGGTGCGTAGAGGATTCCGCCGTCAGTGTAGAGGCTGTTCAGGCCGCGGGGCAGGTCAAAGACCGTATCGGGCCCGAGATTGCGATCGTAGATCTCGGCGTAGTTGCCGAGTTGCTCAATGACGTCCACGAAGCAGCCGGCATTGGAGAGGCCGATCTTGGCACAGAAGTCGCCTTCCAGACCCAACAGTTTGCGAATATTGGGATCGTTGCTGTCCATGTAGCTGTCGACGTTCTGGGAGGTGATGCCGTGCTCTTCCGCCAACATTGTGGCGAAGACGACCCAGTTGATGATATCGAACCACTGGTCATCGCCATGGCGGACGGCCGGACCAAGAGGCTCCTTGGAGAGTGTCACGTTGATGATAACGTGATCCCCAGGGACTGTGAGCGTAGTCTGGCGAGAGACGAGGCTCGACTTGTCGGTGGTGACGGCGTCGCAGCGGCCTTCGTCGTAGGCGGTGAAGGACTGGTCAAAGTCTTCGAAAACGACCGCCTCGTAGCTGACACCCGCGGCGGCGAACTGATCGGCAAGGTTAAGCTCTGTCGTGGTACCGGTAACGACACAGACTGATGCGCCCTGCAGGTCCTGCAAAGTTGCAACGCCACTCTCCTTGCGGACCATGAGTCCCTGGCCATCGTAGAAGGTAGTAGGGCCGAAGTTCATGCCCAAGTCGGTGTCGCGAGACATCGTCCATGTGGTGTTGCGGATGATGACGTCGCCTTCGCCACTAGAGAGGATGGTGAAACGCTCTCTTGCCGTGGCTGGCCTCACTTCAAGGGCGTTGGCATCGCCGAAGATTGCGGCGGCGATGGCGCGGCAGTAGTCGACGTCAAAGCCGGAGAAGTTGCCTTCGGAGTCGAGGAAGCCGAAGCCGGGGAGTTGGGAATTGCCGATGCAGACCAGCTTGCCGCGTTCCTGGACGATGCTAAGCGTAGACTGCACTTCCTGCATTGCCGGTGCTGCCGCCTCGTCCGACTGGACGACTTCAGGGCCTGCTGCGGGGCTCATGCAGGCCGCGATGATCATGCCAATCACCATAGACAGGATCATTCCGGCTTTGTTCAATTTCCTCATGCTGTTCATACATTGCTCCTTTTGGTGAGTGGTGAAGAAGTATCACACTAGACTTACCAGTTGTAAACTGGTCGGTAAAAGGATCCCAGCCAAGCAAGGCGGCGCCCCCCGCAGACGCGTTAGATGCCTTTTTCGGCCGAACTTACTTGCGCAACCTGCCGCAAAGAAAGTTCCTACACAAGTATAATACAATACCATATGTATCACAACAGAGTCAGATTTCCACGGATTGGCCTGTACTTGGAGCTTAGTGGGTTTTGCGAGAGCGGCCAAGATGGCCGGAGGAGACTGGAACCGGTTACAGTGAGGCATCGTTGAGAGAAAGGTGGTTGTGTGCACTGTCATGGAATCCTCATCACTACCCATAGGTTTGGCAGAACAGTTGAAGCACCTAGCAGCAAGATGCAGGGAAAAGGTTTCCCGAGCGATGTGAAAGGGCAGCAATAGACCTTGATCGATTTCCCTCTATTCTTTTGAGTAAACTGATGGGGTGGGCTATAATCGTCGAATGTAGATTTTTCTTGAAGCTCTCGGTTTGACGCCTACTCAACTGATTGCGAGCTGGTTCCTCCCCCAAAAGGTCTGGAGTACTGAATGCTGGCGGAACTGTCCAACACCATAGCAACTCTGATAGGGATATTCGTCGCTCTCCTGGGCGCGTTCCTCTTTGCTTTTTGGATTGCGATGGGTATTTGGACATTCAATGACATTCGCAGCCGGACGAGGGACTGGCTGGCGATTGTACTTGCCAGCCTGCTGGTACTGGTATTCCCGCTGGTTGGGCTGGTACTCTACATGATGGTCCGCCCCAGGGAGACTCTGGCTGATGTGTTTGACCGCGCCTTGGAAGAGGAATCACTGCTGAGGGAGTTGGAGGCGACGCTCTCATGCGATGGGTGCGGATTTCCGGTCCAAGATAGCTGGAACTTCTGCCCCAACTGTCATAGTCAGTTACGATATGCCTGCTCAAATTGCGGAAAGGCGATGCGAAACGAGTGGAACATTTGCGTGAACTGCGGGACGGACCAGATTGAGCAGGAGGCTTCGTCGGCAGTTGGGCAGGCAAACTCAAGGCACAGGGCCGGCGCCTCTTCTGCGACGGCCGCGCGGGAGATGGCGGAGAGCGAGGCGGCGTTCCGTCCTCCGCAGGAATCTTCGCAGAGAAGTTAGGTTTCATCCCCAAGAACGAGAATACAGTTCCAGAATTCCCCAGCCTGGCGGGGAGAGGCATTTGCGCCCTTCGGGGAGTTCTTGTCTTCCCTGGGCGGCGCGGATTCCAAGAGTCGTTGACGCTTGTTTGATATAGACTGCGGTTCAATCATGTCGTCCGTCTACGAGGGCACCCACGAGGGGTGCCCCTACGGGGGATGGCGGGGTATGGGAGTCGTGGCGCGTACGTGGGCACCCACAAGGGGTGCCCCTACGGGGAAGGCGGGTAGGTGCGGTCTGGGAGTCGTGGCGCGTACGAGGGCACCCACAAGGGGTGCCCCTACGGGGGATGGCGGGTAGGCGCGGTCTGGGAGTCGTGGCGCGTACGTGGGCGCCCACAAGGGGTGCCCCTACGGAAGATGGCGGGGTATGGGAGTCGTGGCGCGTACTTGGGCACCCACAAGGGGTGCCCCTACGGGGGATTCGTCAGATTGGTGCATGGTGAGCGATAGGCTGGAGTCGGGTAGAGTGAGATTGTGCGCGTGATATTGTTCGCCAGATATGGTATGGTTGGCGAGTGGGAAGGGAGGTAGTTGTGGTTACACAAGCTCCAGCGAAGCCAGCTGCAGGAGAATCTTTGCCGCGGGGGAGGCCGCCGCTGGAGAGCGGCGACCGGCTCAGCCGCGCCGAGTTTCATCGCCGCTACTCTTTGTACCCCGAGATCAGGAAGGCAGAGCTCGTAGAAGGAGTCGTGATTGTTGGTTCCCCCGTTTACGCCCAGCACAGCGAATTCCACGCAGATTTCAGCACGCTTCTTGGGTTTTACCGCGCCCACACAACTGGTTTGCGTGTTGCAGACAATCAGTCGGTAGTACTCGACGATCAGAATGAGATTCAGCCTGATCTTTGTGTGCGATTTGATGTGCCAAGTAGCGTTGGAGTTGAAAGAACTGAAGAGGGATTGTATGTTGGAGCGCCTGAATTTGAGGTGGAGGTGGCGGCAAGCAGCGCCGCTTACGACCTGCACAGCAAATTGGAGCTGTACAGGCGTAGTGGTGTTGGAGAGTATTTCGTAATTCTGGCGTATGAGCGTGAAGTACGTCTCTTCCGGCTGGCGGACGACGCGTACGAACTTATCCGATCGGACGAGGACGGCGTGTTGCGAAGCCAGGTATTGCCGGGATTCTGGTTCCGGGCGGACTGGTTTTGGGAGGGTAGGGCGGCGGACCTGATTGAACTGGTGGAAGAGGGCATTGCTTCGCCGGAACACAGGGAATTTGTTGGGAGGCTGACAGCAGGATAGTTGCTGTCCCAGCGAGTCAGATGGCGGCCGGCAAGGATCAGTCCCTCTTGCTACGTGCCGTGGGGGCGGACATTTTCTCCCAGGGCGCAGGCATCTCTCCAACAGGCACTTCAATCAGGACCGGTGCGCTGGCGGCGAAAGCGCCAACCAGTGCTTGGCGAAGTTCGGCAGGGGAATTCACGCGAAGACCATGTGCGCCGAATGACTCGGCAAAGGTGACGAAATCGGGATTGTGCAGCTCGCTGGCGATGACGCGGCCGCCGTAGTTCTGCTTTTGCATGCGGAGCACGTTACCGTAGGCGGAGTCGTTGAATACCACCGTGACAGTGTTTATGCCGTGTTGGACGGCCGTCGCCATCTCGGTAGCGGCAAAGAGGAATCCGCCGTCGCCGGTGACACAGAGAACCGGGCGGTCGGGTGCGGCGACTTTGGCGCCGAGCGCAGCAGGGAAACTCCAGCCTAAGGTAACCTGATAATTGGAAGTCAGGTAGGTGCGCGGACGGTAGACCGGCATGGTTTCGCGGCTTACGTAGCCGACCTGGGTAATGTCCTCGACGTAGATACCGTCGTCCGGCAGGGCCTCGCGGATGGCGCGCACGAACCCCATTTGAGGCTGAACCAAATCATAGATGGCGTCCATCTCGTCGTGCAGGGCCAGCACTTCAAGGCGACGGGAGGGCCGGTCGCGATTTCGGTCTGCAAGGGCAGGCAGCAGCGCCTGCAACGTCTCGCGGCTATCGGCCACCAGAGACACAGCGGGTGGTTCGTGGCGATCGTGCTCCTGGGTGTCGATGTCTATGCGAATGATGCGCAGGTTGGGCGGTTTGCCCCAACGCATCATGGGGGTGGAAAGGCGCGTGCCTATGGCGATAACCACGTCAGCCTGTTCCCAGAGGCGGCGACCGGGACCGTATGAATGGCTGTAAGGGTTGCGGTTGGAAAGTATTCCTCGCCCGGAGGCGCTGGCGATGACCGGCGCCTGCAGCGCTTCGGCCAATCTGCCGATTTCTTCACCTGCGTCAACTGCGCCCCCGCCTATGAAGATCGCGGGGCTTTGCGCCTCGCTTAAGAGATCGACGGCACTTTCCACGGCGCGGCGATCCAAATCGGGACGGCTGCGGGCAACGGAAAGGGTCTCGTCGTCGAAATCGGCTTTGCGGGAGAAGACGTTGAGCGGCACCTCCAGGCCGACGGGTCGGGGCCGATCCGAATGCATTGCGCCAAGGGCTTCAGAGACGAGGCGGGGCACGTCTGCTGGGTCATCGATGCGACGGGCCCACTTGGTGAGGGAGCGGAGGATGCCGAGCTGGTCGGGGATTTCGTGGAGCATGCCGTAGCCGCGGCCGATGTGGTCGCTGTGGAGTTGGCCGGTCAGGCAGAGGACAGGGGCATTGGTGGCGTAGGCGGTGGAGAGGGCAGCGGTGGCGTTGAGGAATCCGGGGCCAGGGACGACGACGAAGACGCCGGTATTGCCGGAGGCGAGGGCGTAACCGAGGGCCATGTAGGCTGCGCCTTGCTCGTGGCGCGTGTGGATGACGCGCATGCGGTCGCGGGCGTCGTAGACGGCGGCGTAGAAGTAGTCGTTCTGTACACCGGGGAGGCCGAAGATGGTGTCAATGCCGTGGGAGAGGAGAGCGTGTACAAGCGCTTCGCCGCCGGTTCGCGTCGTGGTCATAGAGCTGGCTCCTGACGGCTCTGGCTAGTGGGCCACTGAACCGTCGGCGTGGAAGTTGCCAAGGATCTTTTTGGGTTGATATGGGAAGCGGTCCAACTTGCTTTCGTCGATCTCGAGACCGATTCCGGGCCGGTCTGAGACGAGGAGGTAGCCTCCCTGACGTTCGACGGGATGGTCGACGATATCGTTGAAGGCGTCGGCGGTTGGATGGCTTTCCATGAGCACGTAGTTGGGGATGGCGGCGTCGAGCTGACAGAAGGCGGCGATGTTGACGGGGCTGCCCATGAGGTGGGGGAAGATGCCGACGAAGGCGGCCTCGGCGACGGCAGCGATCTTTTTGACCTGAGTGAAGCCGCCGGCGAGGGAGAGGTCGGGGCGGATAAGGCTGACGATCTTGCGGTCGATGAGGTCTTTGAACTGGTAGATGTTGTAGAAGCGTTCGCCGGTGGCCATGGGCAGGGGTACTGTATGGGCAATGTATTCCATTGGCTCCAGGCTTTCGGGGGCGAGCGGGTCCTCGTAGTAGAGGATGCGGAAGGGCTGCAGCTCGCGGGCGAGGAGGATGGCCTCTTCGGGGCGCAGGTTGCGGTGGATTTCGAGGCCGAGATCGATGTTGTAGCCGACGGCGTCGCGCACGGCTGCAACCATGGCGACGGCCTCGCCGATGACCTGGGAGGGCGTTTTGCGCTCGAAGCCGGGCAGGAAGGGTGACATTCGGAGGGAGAGATAGCCGGCTGAGACCTGCTGCTGGGCGCTGGCGGCACATTCGGGGACGGTGGCGCCGCCGACGTTGGCGAAGACCTTGATCTTGTCGCGCACGCGTCCGCCCAGGAGCTGATGCACGGGCTGGCCGACGGCCTGGCCGGCGATGTCCCAGAGAGCGATGTCGACGGCGCTGAGGGCGGCGCTTAGGGCGGCGCCCATGAAGTGGGCATCGCGGCTGACGGTCTGGTAGTGGTGTTCGATGCGTGCGGCGTCCTTGCCGACGAAGTAGTCGCTGAGCTCGAGGATGGCGCGATGGACCACGCCATGATGCGCCCAGAGGCCGGCCTCGCCGTTGCCGACGATGCCCTGGTCGGTGTAGACGCGAACGAGGAGGAATCTATCTACCAGGAAGGGTGTGATCTTCTCAATTTTCATCTAGGGCTCCACCGATTGACGTCATGTAGCAGGGAAAGGAAGTTTCGGGTCCAATGCGTCATTGGGCTTCAACGCGGTAGAGGTGGCTGCGACCTGACTGGGCAGAGTTGTACAGGATGCGGCTGCCGTCCAAACTCCAGAGGCAGTGGGGGTGGGTGCCGCGATGGGAGTTATGATCGCAGTGGGGGCCGAAGGCGGCGATATGGTCGACAGATTGTGTTTTCAGGTCGACGAGGAAGACGCCTTCTCGATCCCAGGTGGTTATCTTGCTGCCGTCGGGGCTGGCGATGGGATGGCCGCCCAAGGGATGGTCGATGACGACTTCCTTGTTTTTGCCGTCGAAATCGATCATGTGGAGCCGCGGCTCTTCCTGCCGTCCCTCATCGGTGTGGGTGAGATAGCCCGAATAGAGCACCTTTGTGCCGTTGGCGGTCCAGCTGTGGTGGTGGCCGAAGAAGGTGAGCCAGCGGCGTTCGCTGCCGTCGCGGCTGACGATGTAGATGCTGCGGCGGAAAGGGCTCTTCCAGGGGGAGAGGTCGTCGGGCGTTGACTTGATCCACATGGCGACGAGCATGTGCTGGGCGTCGGGGGTCCACTTTGTATTGCCGACGGTCATCTGGTCGATGTGGAAGAGATCGTTGTTGGGCGTCATTTCGTAGAGCGATTCGGTGGAGGCGATCAGGGATAGCCCGGCACCATCTTCAGCGTTCGAGTCGGACTCCGAGGGCATGGTGTAGACGCCCCTGGGCAGGTCGGTGCGGATATCGTTGGTCGTCCAGCTGAGGAGCTTGCCGTCGGGGCTGATCTGGCGGATGCCGCCTTTCATTTTGCGCAGGATTTTGCCGCCGTGCTGACCGAGGCGCGACCACTCGGCGTCGACGACGGAGACTTCCTCGGGCGCGGTGTAGAAGAAGACTTCACATTTGGTAGGGTGCCAGACGGGGAAGGCGCCGGTATGGGTGTTGTAGAAAGCGTTTTCGGCGAGGAGGCGCAGCTCGTAGGTCTCCAGGTCCATCAGATAGACGTTGCCGTTGTTGGTGGCAAAGGTATCACGGTGGACGTCAGTTACATCGTTAGGGTTGGCGGCAGAGAAGACCATGTAACGACCGTCGGGCGACCAGGGAGAAATGTCGTAGTAGGTGTGGACATCGGACATTGGGCTGCTGGTCAGCTGCTCGATGGTGCGGCCGGTGTGCTGGTCCTCGTAGGTGCTGCGTTCGGGAAGGCATCTGAGGTATGAATTCATTGGATTGGTCCTATGGTGGATCCTGGAGCGCTGCAGTGGGCAGGCACTGCGACTGGCACAGTGCTTCCAGACGCCCGATCTGAAGGGCGGCACGGGGGCCGGGCGTGCATTGGGCGGGGCGTTCTCGTGATGGGAGAACGCCCCGCGATTGGATCAGAGTTGACCTTCACCGAAAGCCGACCTTCAGGACTCCGGCACTTTTTTCGAGACCCGAAGAGGCAGTTGAAACCCTAACTTTGGCTCTCCGGATCGTCCCAGTAGAAGGTATGTACCTGTACCAGGCCCCCGTGGGAGGTCGGGTTGCTGAGCGGGTAGACATACTCGGGGTCGAGCCCGCGCAGGCCGTTGAGCACGATCAGCGGATTGGGGATCTGGCCCAGGAAGCCGATCTGCGGCAACTCTTCAGCCCAGACGTCAAGGATTTGGGTGAACAGCTCGTTGCGCCTGGCCTCGTCCGGTTCAACCAGAATCTCGTCCCAGAGGTTCCACATAGTGCGGATCCAGTGGCCTTGGGGCGGTTCTTCGGCGACGGCGTGGTTGGGGTCGAGGCGCCAGCGGCCCCAGGCTTCGCCCCAAGGCCGGTCGAGGCCGGTGCCGAGGAAGAAGGCGGGGTCGACGAGGGGCAGTAGAGAGCGTCCGCTGCCCCAGAAGGCGGCGTCGATCTCGTTGGCGGCCCAGTGCTCTGTGTACAGAGAGCGCTCCATGCCCTTGTAGGTGGCCTTGATGCCGACGTCTGCCAGGTAGCCGATGATGATCTGGACGGCGTCCTCATCGGGCGAGCCGGGCTGTGCGGTTCCTTCGACGACGAAGCTGATTGTATCGCCGCTGCCGTCGGGGTAGACGCGGAATCCGTCGCTGTCCTTTTCGGCGTAGCCTGCTTCATCGAGAAGCAGATTGGCACGATCCGGATCGTACTCGATGTGGGCGTAGGCCTGTGTGGGATAGTACTGGGGCGACTGTTCAAGCGGGCTGTACTGGCGCGGGGTGTAGAGCCCCTCGAATGCGAGTTCATTGAGTGTATCGCGGTCGACTGCGAGTGACATGGCGATGCGCACGTCGCGGGTCTGGAAGAACTCGCGCAACCTGGGCTTCTGGACCGTCTGGTTCGGGGTGAGGCAGACGTGCTGGTCGCCAGCGCCGAGCTGTACGCGATATCCGCCGCTGTCCTCACTTTCCTTGTACAGGGTGAAGTTGGCGGCGGTGACGTGGCGCTGCTGGTAGTCGACTTCACCGTTGATGATACGCAGGTCGAAGACGTCGTTAGTGTCGAAGAGCCGGTGCCTTATGTTGTCGATATAGGGCATCTGGTTCCCTTCTGGGTCCACCTGCCAGAAGTAGGGATTGCGCCCCATGACAAAGAGTTCCTCGGACAGGGGGTTACTGGCTGTCCAGGAGTAGAGGCTGGGTAGATCGGGGTTGAGGTACCACCAGTTGCGGTCGGAGAAGAGGGCCACCCAGGTATCGAGACCACTATCTTCTACGGCCGCTTCCAGAGCTTCCCTGTCGTCGGTGGTCTCCATATGGAACTGCGAGAGGTAGTGATGTGGAGCAAAGAGGTCTCTCGTGATCGGAGCGACGCGGTCGAGGAACATCGGGTTTGGGTGGGCGAAGGTAAAGACGACGGTGTGTTTGTCGGGGAACTCCATGGTCATGGGCGTCCGTTCGGCGCCGGTCACCCAGTGGCGGCCGATCGCGGGGGTGACGTCCTGATTGAGCATGACGTTTTCCTGCCACCAGGCGAAGTTGTCGGAGTCGAAGGCGGCGCCATCCGACCACTTCATGCCTTGGCGCAGGTGGAAGGTCCAGACGGTGGCGTCGTCGTTGCTTTCCCAGGACTCGGCGATGTTGGGGCGGAGTGTAAGTTCCGGTGTATACCAGGTCAGTCCCTGGCGGGCGAGCTTGGTGGGCCCCCAGCGGTCGGAGACGCCTTTAAAGCCGCGGCGCATGGTGCCGCCATAGTTGCCGATGCCCTCCATGCCTTCGAGGACGAGGGGATTGGCGGGCAGGCGCTCATCGATTGGGGGCAGGTCTCCGGCGGCGACCATTTCGGCCAGCATGGGCGCTTCTCTGTAGCCGCCGGGAGAGGCCGGGACCTCTGCGGGGGCTTCGGTCTCGGCGTCGGCGGCCGTTGCCGGCATGTCCTGAGCGGCGGGTTCACCGCCGGCTGCGCCACAGGCGGCGGCAACAATTCCCGCGGTGCCGATTGCCCCCAGTTGGAGGAATCGCCTTCGGGTGATGTCATCGGATCGCGGTTCGAGTTTCTTCATGACGGGTTCTCCTTTTGTCAATGTTCTGCGTAGACAGAGAATTGCGAGAGGCAGCGGCATTGTACTTAATCGGTCGATTGTCGTCAAGAGGCTTTCGATGGACCCTTTGGGTTGTCGTCTCTACGTTTGGTAGACACGGTCATCCTCGAAGGGCCATTCAGGACAGCGAAAAACCCCTTTCTCTTTTCCGCGAAGGCACGCGAAGGGGCGCGAAGAACTGCAATGGCGTATTGAGTTTTCTGTGTGTGAAAGTGCAGCCCTAGCCTAACTGACATTCTGCTCCTGCAAGCCGCAGCGCTGACTATCGTTTACAAGCACAGGAAAAGTTTCAGTACAATCTGTATGCACCATTATAGCTCCAGGAAACAGGGGTACGAGGGAGGATTTTGGGAGTTGATGGTTATTGGGAGGGGGGCGGAACAGTTTTGGGGTGAAAATGGGCAGGCACAAGGCCTGCCCCTACGGGGATATGACTGGGCTGGCGGGACGTGGTCTGGCTAGATACCTTCGATTAGGCACCTGTTACGAATATCGACACCAGGTCGGCAAGGCATGTTGTAGGAGAAGGGGCGTTGGGGGGGCGGAGCCCCCGCACAAGGGAGGGCCGAATAGGCCCGACCGCACAACTGCAGTGGTCAGTGGTCAGTGGTCAGTGGCGGTGATTTGAGGATTGGAGGGGTAGGGGGCTGACGGGTTTGACAAATTGGTGGGGGGGTCTATGATTCAGGCAGAGATTGGCAATCTGAAGCGAGAGGAGAGGTGCAATGAGTAACGCATGGCTGGAGAACCTGATGACGGCGGAGGAGGAGCGGGAATTTGCGGAGCAGGGCTATATGGTCATTGAGGACGCCATACCGCAGGAGCTGGTGGAACGGGCAACCGAGGTTGTCGACCGTCTGACCGCCGACCAGAAGGCGAAGGAGGGCTTGGGTCCGAAAGACGGGATAAACATTTTTGATTTCATTGGCAAGGACGATGTTTTCCTGGAGCTGCTGGACTACCCGACAACTTTTCCCAAGGTGTGGGGGATTCTGGGCTGGAACATCCAGCTTTACCATTCGCACACGATTATCACGCCTCCCAACGCGGTTTCGGGGCCAGGGCAGCAGGGGTTGAACTGGCACAAGGACAGCGGGCGGCTGAACAACGAGCTGGAGACGGACCCGCAGCCGCGGATTTCGTTGAAGGTGGCGTTTTTCCTGACGGACACGACCGAGCTGGGGCGGGCGAACCTGTACGTGATACCCGGCAGTCATTTGCTGAACAAGCTGCCGGTCGATGCGGAGAAGAAGCCCAAGGGCGGGATCGCGGTACGAGCAAAGCCTGGTGACGCGGTGTTTTTCGACCGCCGGATCTGGCATGCTTCGAGTCCGAATACGTCGGAGATGACGCGCAAGGTCCTGTTCTATGGTTACAGCTACCGGTGGCTGCGTCCGCGTGACAATATGACCGTGGACAATGTGATGGGACGGATAGACCCGATCAGGCAGCAGCTGCTGGGGGCGGCGCCTTCGGGTTGGCATGGGTACTCATCGCCCAAGCCGGAGGACGTGCCGCTGCGGGCGTGGATGCAGGAGAAGGCGGGGGAGAACGGTGCGAATTGAGCATGTTGAGGCGATAAGCCTGCTGTATCGCTATCCGGATGAGCACCGCTTTCAGTACGGGGGCGGAATCTGCGACGCACGATTGACGACTCTGATCCTGGTGCATACGGAGTGCGGCGCGGTGGGCGTTGGCTCCGTGTATTCCTATCCGGCGCTCGTTTATCTGGTCGTGCGGGAGCAGCTGGTTTCGGTGCTGGTGGGTGAGGATCCGACCGAGGTCGAGGCACTGTGGGAGAAGATGTATGCGCTGACGCGCTGGTACGGGCGGAAGGGGGCGGCGCTCTCGGCGATTGGAGGCACGGATACGGCGCTCTGGGACCTGCGGGGGCAGGCCGAGGGTAGGCCGGTTTGGGCGTTGTTGGGCGGGGAGGACGATCGCTGCCCGGCGTACGCGAGCGGGCTGCTGTGGAAGGAGGAAGTCAGGGCGCTTGCGGAGGAGGCGGCGGGGTACGTTGACGCTGGATTTCGCCGGGTGAAAATGCGGTTGGCGCGAAGCGAAGAGTACGACAGGGCGGCTGTTGAGGCGGTGCGAAGCGCGGTCGGCGCGGAGAATGACGTCATTGTTGACGCGTCGATGCGTTATCACCTGGACCTGGCGCGGCGGATGGGGGATTTCTTGGCCGAGCAGGACGTGTTCTGGTACGAGGAGCCTTTTGCGCCGGAGAACATCGACGATTTCGTTGCATTGCGAGGGACAGTGGGGGTGCCGCTGGCTGCGGGCGAGAATGAGTTCGGATTGCAAGGATTCCGGGAGTTGATCCGGGCGGGGGCGGTCGATATCGTGCAGCCGGACGCGTGCCGCTGCGGGGGGATCAGCGAAGTGTGGAAGGTGGGACAGCTGGCGCTGGAGCACGGGATGCGGTTCGCGACGCACAGCTGGAGCGATGCGGTTGCGATTGTGGCCAACGCGCATGTTGTCGGGGCGATGGCGAACGGGGTGACGGTTGAGATCGACCGGATGAACAATCCGTTTGTGGACGAGTTGCTGGGGCGACCGTTTGAGGTGGTCGACGGTGAGATTGCGCTCGGCGACCGGCCCGGATTGGGAGTTGAGCTGAATTGGGAGGTTATTGAGCGGTGCCGGCTGGCGGACCCGTTGCACATTCCGGACGGTGTTTACTCGGACATGATGTTCGGGAGGGAGAATCTGCCAAGAGCGTTGCCGTATCTGGAGGGCGAGGCCTAGAGTTCGCGGGCGGAGTCGGGTCGTAAGTGGTGAAATCACGTGTCGATCCGCGAAGGGGGGCGGAGAACATCCTTCTTTCCGCGAAGGAACGCGAAGGGTCGCGAAGAAAATCTTTTTTTCCACAGGGGGCCGCGAAGATCTTCAGAGGCTGCTGGGATTTCCCTTGCGGGCATGCGCGGATAGGCCGCAATTTGCTCCCGCAATTCGCATTTCGGGCAGTCGTTAGCGAGCTTTAGGATTTCACTAAGGTCCGGTCACATCTCCTTTACCTTTCACTCCTCAAAGTTTCTTCTTTCTGAAAACAATGCCGACTCTTTTGGCAGCCAGCTGCTGGTACTCCTCGCACAGCTAGCAGGTCGTCAGTTTCTATGGGAGAATCTCTCTCATTCCAACTCCTGAGGGCCAGATAGCGAATCCATTCTCGGTGCCGAAATGAAAAAAGAGGTCAGTCCAGTGCCCAGGCACACACTTCAGATTCCCATACTGCTCGCCATATTTGCAGCGCTTCTTTCACTCACGTCTTTCTACTATATCGAAACGTATGCGCAGGACGAGACGCCGGATGAACTGGAGGCGCCGGTGCTGACCGCTTCGTTGTCCGGGGCGGATACGGTCGACCTGAGCTGGAGTTCGGTCGAAGGCGCGGTCAGATATGAGCTGCTGGTGTGGTGGGACAGTGAGATAGGGTGGCAGCAGTTGGGCGAAGGAGAGCTGGCAGACACGACTTTCAGACATGCCGAACTGGCGGCAGGAACGACGTATTTCTACTTGTTGCGGGCGGTGAACGAAGCTGGGGAACCGGGAGCGTGGTCTGAACGGGTTGAGGTTACGATCGAAGAGACGAAGTCGACGCTTGCGCCGCCGGTCCTTTCGGCAGCGGCGGTCGAGGGCGGGGTGGAGCTGCGCTGGACGGAGGTGGACGGGGGAGAAAGTTATGAACTGTGGACGTGGACCAGCTGGGAGGGCTGGGAGAGGCTGGACGACGGCAGTTTGCGGGCTACAGGCTACAGTCATACAGGGTTGACGGCGGGTAGGACGTACTTCTACACGATTCGAACGGTGGAGGGGAGCGGGCGGAGCAGCGAGTGGGCGCAGCAGGTGTCAGCGAAGGTACCGGGTTTTCTGGTCGTTCCGGAGGTCCCTGAGGAGAGGGCGGCTCTGGTTGCCCTTTACGAGGCTACTGACGGCGCGAACTGGAGGCGGCAGGACCATTGGCTTTCGGACGTATCGATTGCAAACTGGTATGGCGTCCATACGGACCAAGAGGGGCATGTCACCTCACTGTTTCTCGAAAACAACGGGCTGGAGGGAACTCTACCCGATCTGAGCGCTCTCGCCAGCTTGGTGAACCTGAACCTGAGCATAAACAGGCTGTCGGGGCCGGCGCCGGAACTGAGCCGCCACCCTGGCCTCACGGCGGTTTGGCTGCGGAAGAATCAGTTAAGCGGCGGCGTGCCGGAGTTGGGCGCGCTTGTCGATCTCAGAGCTCTGCACCTCGACGGCAACCAGTTGAAGGGACCGATCCCTGACCTGAGTAGTTTGAGCAGCATCGTTGCTCTGAATATAAGGGAAAACCAGTTGACAGGTCGGATTCCGGAATTGAGCGCGCTGACAGAGTTGCGAACGCTGGATCTTGGCGCCAACCGGTTAACCGGTCCGGTCCCGGAACTGTGTTCTTTTTCGAGGCTGACACAGGTCGACCTCGGCGACAACCGGTTGACCGGGACGGTTCCGGAACTGTGCGATTTGCAGGCGTTGAGAGTGCTTAATCTCAGCAGCAACCGCTTGACCGGACCGATTCCCGATCTGAGTGCGGTTACCAATCTTGAGGTCCTGTATCTGGGCAACAACAGGCTGACGGGGACAGTTCCAGACATAAGCTCTCTCAGCAAGCTGTGGAGGCTGTCGCTGGAGTCAAACCGGATAACCGGTCCGGTGCCCCAACTCGATGGGCTTACCAACCTGACCCAGGTATTCCTTGAGAAAAACCTATTGGCCGGGTCGATCCCCGGCCTGGAAAACGTCCCCAAACTGACTGATCTGAACCTAAGCGGCAACCGACTCGAAGGTACAATCCCTGAACTGGGGGCCCTCTCCAGGTTGACCAACTTGAAGCTGCAGTCCAATTTGCTGTCGGGGACAGTTCCGTCGCTGAATGGTCTTTCATTCCTGAAGGAACTGGACCTCAGCGACAACGGTCTGACGGGCGGAATCCCGGACTTGGGCGCGCTCTTCAGGCTCGAGACTCTGGACCTGTCGGAAAACAGGCTGAGTGGTCGCATACCTGAATTGAGCAACCTGAAAAGGCTCGTGCTGGTGTCGATGGGGGACAACCAGTTGACGGGAATGGTTCCGGACCTGAGCTCTCTTGCACAGCTGAAGCGGCTCTTGCTGGATTCCAACGGGTTGACCGGCCAGATCCCGGATCTCAGTCTTTTGCGCAGTCTGCGGGTGCTGAATCTGAGTGACAATCAGCTGATAGGACCAGTCGTCGAGCTGGATGGTCTGGAGGCATTGAGGCGTTTGTCTCTAGGCGAGAATCTGTTGACGGGGCCGCTTCCTGATTTTAGCGGACTTTCCAACTTAGTATTGGCGGATCTCACGGGCAATCGGTTTTGCCTGGCGCCGGGGACCTGGGTGTCGGGTTCGAGTGTCTTGGTAAACGCGCAGCTGGCGGCGCTTTCTCTTGCGACTTGCGCGGCGGCCGATCTGGCTTCAGCGCCGGCCGCGCCCAAGAATCTGCAAGCGATAGCCAGCGAGGGAACGGTGACGCTCAGGTGGGACGCGGCGACAAACGCAGACAGTTACGATGTGCGCGTATGGGACAGCATTGATCGAAGTTGGGGCCTGACTGGGAGAGGGCTTGCGGAGACACATTTCGCGCACAGTGTTCTGACTGACGGCAGGAACTATTATTACCAGGTACGTGCGCGTGACGGCAGCGGGGTAAGGGGTGCGTGGTCGGAGCGGTTGCTGGCCGCGGTCGTCCAGCAGCCGTTTCGACCGCCGCCACGGTCCCTGGGACTTGAGCTGTTCTTTCAGAAGTACGTGGATGTTGACGGGATTGCGGTCGTTGCCCCATCTGAGGCGCCAGATGCGAAGATGAACCAGGCGAGAGAGATTATCGGCGGTGTCCTGGTAGGCCGGCCCGACCTGCTGGAAAGGCTGGCCGCCAACGACGCGCGGGTCGAGTTTTTCGGTTACTGGGGGGAGGCGGGCGGCGGTGCGGACGGGTGGGAGGCAGAGGTGACACAGAATGACCCGGACTGCGAGCATTTTTTGCAAGAGTTCGCTGACCTTGTTCGCCGCGCACTCGAGGAACAGCCGGACGGAGAGGCGTTCAGGTCGCGGCTTGAAGATGTGTACATGGCGGCGATGGAGGAGGGGCTGTGGAGAGGTGGGCCGGCGTCTGTTGGGGTCGAGGGATACTGGGCAGAGACGGTCAAGTACTGGTTGTGGGGGGTGTTGCCGGATTCGGTTGCGGCGGACGGTTCAGGGCTGGCGGAGTACGATGCTGATGTCGCGCTGTTGATTGGAGAGGTTTTGGGAGAGGCCAGCGTACCGCCTTACTGTAAGCCTTGACATTCAGGTGCGTTGCAGACTGACTGTGAGAGGGTCGAAGGCGTCGCGACACTGCCTCTCTGTCCTGGCCTGAATGTTGTGACGAACAGAAGCAATCGATCCGTGAAGTCAAGCGAAGGGTCGCGGAGAACGCCAAGGGCGAATCGGATTTCCCTTATCTGAGAGCGCCGCCCATCACGAAGCAGTCACAGATTGCTCCTGCATCTCGTTGTTATGACGGTCGTCAACAGTTCCAAGCCCATGGTCAGGGGTCAGTGGCGACGCTGGGTCCCCCCTGAATAGGACGGGGAACTGACAGCAGATTTGTTTCCACCCAGAGGATAAAGAAAGTTCGAACCCTTTCCGGAATGCAGTTGGACGAAATTGGATGCCTCCCAGATCTGGGGTGGGAACAGTCTGGCGGGAATCAGTGCCAGCGGTGGCTGGAATAGGTTACCGTCTTTGGGCGAGACTCAGGGCAGGCACGAGGCCGGCACGCAAGGGGATCTGATGGGACTGGCGGGACGTGGTCTGGCTGGACACTTTCGATTAGGGACCTGTTACGAATATCGACACCCGGTCGATGAGGCACGGCATGGTTTAGGGGGGGCGTTGCGGGGGGGGAGCCCCCGCACAAGGGAGGGCCGAATAGGCCCGACCGCCCATAACTGCAGTGGTCAGTGGTCAGTGGTCAGTGGTCAGAGACGGCGCTCTGGCTGCCTCAGAGATGGTTGGGAAGTGGCCATGGTTTGGTCTCGGCCAGAGGTATACGAGAGCTCATCCCCATTTTGGGATGCACCCACGAAATTCTCGCTTTTGACAAAGGTTGATTGAAATGGTAGCGTCGGTCTTGATTTAACATTATACAAGAGCAGCTCAGTTTCATATTTGGTGCCGATATGAAATACATGCTCAGGACAGTGCCCGGGCGGGCGCTGCCGTTCCTCCTTGTTGCCGCAGCCCTTGCGGCGATTCTCCTTCTTACTTTTCTGAAATTCAGCGAGACGTATGCGCAGACCGATTCGTCGGACGGCTTAGCCGCGCCTTCGCTGACGGCGGAGGCGGGCGAGGGCCAGATTACTCTGTCCTGGAATGAAGTGGCAGATGCGGACTCGTATGAGCTGATCTTCTGGGACTGGGAAAAAGGCGAATGGGTACAGATTGGGGGTACGTTGCGCGGCACGTCGTATACGCACAGCGACCTGACGGCGGGTACAACCTATTACTATTCGATACGGATTTTGACCTCCAGCGGTGCAGTGGGGCCGTGGACGGCGTCGGTGTCAACTGTTGTGCCCGTGGGTGGTTCAGATGCTCATACGGTTACGTTTACGGCGACGCCGACGCCGGAGAGCACGGCTACTGCCACAGCCACATTTACCCCCACGCCGAGGCCCGCAGGTGCGCCAGATGCCGTAGCCACGCATACTCCGACTGCGACTCCGACGGGCACGGCAACCGCCACGGCCACGCCGACGCCGAACCCGCTTGTGGGGGAGAGAGCGGAGCTGGCGACCCTCTACAATGCGACCGGCGGTGCAAGCTGGACACGCAGCGACAACTGGCTGAGCGACAGGCCTGTTTCCGATTGGCACGGCGTAACAACGGATGAGCACGGCCGCGTGACCGAGCTGCGCCTTTCCCACAACAATCTGAGCGGGACTCTCCCGGTGCTGAAAGCGCTTTCGCAGCTGGTATTGCTCGACCTGGGCACAAACGGGCTGAGCGGGTCGATGCCGGACTTGAGCGGGCTCACGAGCCTGCGTGTGTTGGACCTCACCTCGAACAGTCTGCATGGGACAGTTCCCGCGATGGGCGGCCTTTCCGGGCTGACCAAGCTTTATCTTGGCAACAACGGGTTCACGGGGCCGTTTCCGGCAGGACTTGGCAGTATCCCCGGATTAAGCGTCCTGTACCTGGCGGGTAGTCAGTTGAGCGGATGCATTCCCGAGTCACTGAGGAACCTGGAGCTGCATGACCTGGACAGCCTGGGGCTGGCGTATTGCGACGAGGCCACGGCTACGCCAACGTTGACGCCCACGGAAACGCCCTCGGCCACGCCCACATTGACGCCTTTACCGACGGCCACCCCGACCGCGACGCATACGTTAACGGCTACGCCTACTTGGACACCGGCGCCGACGGCGACACCGACGGCGACGGCTACAGCAACGACTACTGCCACGCCGACCGCGACGGCTACGCGGGCTGAATCGTCGGAGGAACGGGCGGCGCTGGTGGCGCTCTACAATGCGACGGATGGTGAGAACTGGCATGACAGTAGCAACTGGCTCAGTGACAAGCCTTTAGGGGAGTGGTTTGGCGTCACTACGAATACAGAAGGACGCGTTGCTCACCTAGACCTAAGTGGGAGCGGCTTGCGCGGCCAGCTTCCGGACTTCAGCGGCCTCACCCAATTAAGAGGCCTTGACCTCAGATACAATCAGTTGTCGGGGCCAATACCAAGTCTGAGCGCCCTTACGCGATTGGAACAGGTGGACCTCGCCCTCAACGAGCTTTCAGGGTCGATTCCGAGTCTGAGTGCCCTCACCAGCCTGAGAAAGCTGTATCTGAATAATAACAAGCTGAGCGGGCCGATTCCGAGTCTGAGCGCACTTACAAATCTGGTAGAGTTAAATCTCTCCAGCAACGAGATTAGCGGTTCGATCCCAGGTCTGAGTACACTCACCGGTCTGGAATC
This sequence comes from Caldilineaceae bacterium, assembly GCA_034428435.1. GTDB lineage: Bacteria > Chloroflexota > Anaerolineae > Caldilineales > Caldilineaceae > Bin5. The sequence continues at coordinate 25,140 of DAOUHY010000150.1, forward strand.
GTTGCGCCTTGCAATGAACAAGCTGAGCGGGTCAGTTCCAAGTCTGAGCGCGCTGACGGAACTGAAGTTTCTGATCCTCAACGACAACGAACTTAGCGGATCGATTCCAAGTCTTGATGAACTCACTAACCTGGAAGAGTTGCGCCTCCAGAGAAACGAGATCAGTGGGTCGATTCCAGACCTGAGCTCGCTTACCAGTCTGGAAAAGTTGTATCTCAACGAGAATGAGTTGAGTGGATCGATTCCAAGTTTGAGTGCTCTCGCTCAACTGGAGGACTTGGACTTAGGTGGGAATGAGCTGAGCGGGCTGATTCCAGCTCTGAGTGCTCTCGCTCAACTGGAGGACTTGGACTTAGGTGGGAATGAGTTGAGCGGATCGATTCCAAGTCTAAGTGGGCTTTCGGAGCTAGAGATTTTAAACCTTTCGTTTAACGAGCTGAGCGGGTCGATCCCCAGTCTTAGCAGTCTGACCAGACTTCGAGCTCTGTATCTGCGCAGCAACAGGTTGAGCGGGTCGATTCCAGATGTGACCGGTCTGGTCAGGTTGAGTGTAATTTTCCTGGGAAACAACCAGCTGACAGGGACGATACCCGAATCGCTTGCGGGGCTGCCAAAACTGTCCAGACTGTATCTACACAGGAATCCGTTGAGCGGGTGTATTCCCGAATCGTTGCGAAACCTATATCAATCCGACCTGGACAGTCTTGGCCTGGAATACTGCGGCACGCCTACCCCTACGAGCACGTTCACGATAACGCCCACCCCCCCTCCCGGGGCGACGGCTACGGCTACCTCTACATCAACGGCTACGGCTACACCTACCGCAACTGCCACTGAAACACCGGCCGCTACGTTTACGCCGACGGCCACGATTACTCCGGCGTCTTCGGCAGCGAACAGAGCGGCTCTGGTTACGCTATATGAGTCGACCGACGGCGCCAATTGGGTGCGCAATGACTACTGGCTTAGTGAGAGACCCCTAAGCGACTGGTACGGTGTATCTACAGACGAGAGCGGGCGGGTGATTGCATTGCGACTTTCTCGCAACTGGTTGGCGGGCACTATACCTGACTTGAGCGCCCTCACAGCGTTGCAACATCTGGACCTTTCGAGTAACGATTTAAGCGGGGCGATCCCAGTTCTGGGCGGATTCACGGAGTTAGCGTACCTAAACCTAGAATTCAACGAACTCAGCGGGGCGATACCAGATCTGGGCGACCTTACCAAACTGAGGAGCTTGCACCTGGGTTCCAATGATTTGACGGGGCAGATTCCAAATCTGAGCGCGCTAACGCAATTGGAGAATTTGGACTTATCAAGTAATGAGTTGAGCGGCGCCATTCCAAGTCTAAGCGCGCTTACTAATCTCAAAGTGCTGAAACTTCTTTTCAATGAGTTGAGCGGGGCGATTCCCAGCCTTGACACGCTTACAGAATTGGAGTTTCTTGACATTCGTCACAACGACTTGAGCGGGGCGATTCCCAGCTTAAACGCCCTCACGGACATAGAAGAATTGGACCTTAGCTCCAACGAGCTGACAGGGTCGATTCCGAGTCTGGACTCCCTCACAAGCCTCAAGGAACTTTACCTGAGTTCCAACAGTTTGAGTGGTTCGATTCCGAATCTGAGCTCACTTACACATTTGGAAGAACTGAGCCTCTCGTCCAATGAATTGAGTGGTTCGATTCCCAACCTGAGCGCACTTGGGCGACTGAAGAGATTGAGCCTCCGCGACAATAAACTTAGCGGTTCGATTCCGAGTGTCGACACGCTCACGGAACTGGCTCTTCTGGACGTGAGCAGAAACAGTTTGAGCGGTTCGATTCCCAGTCTCAGTGCCCTCACCAAGCTGGATTGGCTGAAGTTGGAATACAACCAGTTGAGTGGAGGGATTCCAAGCGTCAGTGCCCTTACAGAACTGACTATACTGAACCTAGAAAACAACAGGCTGAGCGGACCGATTCCAAGTCTCAGCGCCCTCACCAACCTCAATTGGCTCATTCTGAGCTACAATCAATTGAGTGGAGAGATTCCCAGCTCGATTGGAACGCTACCCGGCCTGACTGCTCTAAGACTCAGGGACAACCAGTTCAGCGGATGCATTCCTGAATCGCTGCGCATGGTAGAGATGAATGACCTGTACCATTTAGGCTTGCCGTATTGCGATGAACCCACGCCCACTGTCACGGCGACGCCTGAGCCGGGGCTCAGATCAGCATCGGCGTCCTCTGAAATAGCGGGGGATGACCCCACTGCAACGCCGACATTCACGCCTACTGCGACCGCCACGCCCACGCCAACGGCTACACCAACGGCCACGGTCACACCGACCGCGACAGTTACCCCCACGGCTACGAGTACACCGGGGTCCTCACAAGGGGACCGGGAGGCGCTCACGGCGCTTTACAATGCGACGGACGGCGCCAACTGGAAGGCAGGCGCCAACTGGCTGACAGGCGCGGCGCTTGACAGTTGGTACGGTGTTACTACGAATAGCGAGGGGCGGGTTACGAGAATCAACCTGAACTCCAATGATCTTAGCGGCTCGCTGCCGAGTCTCAACGCACTCACGGAACTGGAGCATTTGAATCTGCGACAGAATCAGTTGAGCGGGCCCGTTCCTGAGTTGGGCGACCTTACCGAACTGCGTATGTTGAATCTTTCGTTCAACGACTTGAGTGGGGAGATTCCAGATCTTAGCGCTCTCACCAAACTGACAAGGATACGTCTGCACAACAATCGCCTGTCCGGGCCAGTTCCGGAGCTTGGCGCTCTCGCCGGTCTCAGGGTCTTGTACTTGCGCAACAATAGTTTGACGGGGTCAGTTCCTGAATCGCTGGGAAGGTTGTCCAATCTGGTTGGACTGTACCTTTCGGGGAATCAGTTGCGTGGTTGTATTCCGGTTCCGCTGCGCAGGGTTAGTTCTAACGACCTAGACGAGACCGGACTGGCTGATTGTGCAGTTCCCACGCCCACTTCTACGCCTACTGTCACGCCGACGCCTGATCAGGGGACTGGTCGGGGGATCAGGTAGCAGTAAGCGGGTGTGGATGGTGGCAAGGGGATGCGGGAAGTCGGTTAGGGCGTTCGTTTGGGCCAGAAGGAGAGTTCCTTTGGCGGCGGTCACTGCGGGGTAGAGCGAAGCAGCAGTCTCCTGTAAGGGCGGCGGTCGAGGGCACCCACAAGGGGGGCACCTACGGGGGGTTGGCTGGTTGGAAGGGAATGTCAGCAGAAGCTAGTTGGCACAGATGCGCGCCAGGGCGAGGCGCGCATTTTCGCGTACGTAGAGGTTTGTGTCGTTTTGGGCTGTTTGGAGGTAAGAGGAGGCGGACTTGGCGTGAGGGCCGATTTTGGCGAGGGAGAGGGCGGCGTTGTGGCGGACGAAGTGGCAGGTGTCCTGGGTAAGCAGGCGGGCGAGGCGCGGGACCGCCTCGGGGGAGGCGATGTTGCCGAGGGCTTCGGCGGCGTTGCGGCGCACCCATTCGGAATCGTCGTCCAGGCAGTCGAGGAGACGGGGGACTGCGTGTGAGGCCGGCAGGCCGATGTCGCCAAGAGTGTCGGCGGCGGTGGCGCGTAGCGTCCATTCTGCGGACTCCAGTGACTTGAGCAGGAAGGGAACCGCAGCGGCTCCCTGTGCGCTGAGTCCGAAGTTGGAGATGAGCTGGCTCGGGTTGGTGTGCCGGGCGGCCTGATTCTGATCGAGCAGCTCGACGGCTTCTTTCGCCAACCTTCTGGCTAGTTCTGCCGATCCCTGCTCTCCCTGGCAGGCCAGCCGGTAGACTTGCTCCAGCTGTCCGGCTTCGGAGGGGGTCGCAGCTTCATCGCTTGACCCGTTCTTCGATCGAGGGTTCACAGGGCTGAGGCTGCCGGCGGCATTTTGGCGGCCATGGGAGAATTCGTTCCCCGCGTGCCAATTCCATACGCTCCGCCAGAGTTGCAGTAGTTCCACACCGGCGCCCGATTGGCTCCATAAAGGGTTGGTACAGTCCCAACTGGGAGCGGTCGGCTCCTGCATTCGGCAAAACAGAAATTTTATCATGAAGCGGTTACGGTCGCTGCAGTTGGTTGTAGCGCGGTGCCAGAGGTCGTAGTGGACGATTGTTACGGTTCCGGCTTCGCCGCAGAGTCGAACCTCTTGCTGTTTTCCGGCCTGGTCGCGGCTCGTATAGTATTGTGAGGCGGGCAGGACCGATGTGGGCCCCATGTCTGAGGTCACGTCCTGGGGATAGTAGAAGGCCATGGCCCAGCGGGTGCGGTGGTGGCGGACGTTCTGGTCGTCTTCGTAGCTGTCCTGGTGGTGGCGCTGGGCGGACTGCCGAGGAGGAGTCAGGTGGCAGTGGCGGTGGGGATGCATGGCGTAGCCGGCGCCGAGGATGCTTGTCAGGGCGCCGGTGACGGCAGGGTGGGTGAAGAGGTCGGCCAGCTGGGGGATTGCAGGGAGGATGTGGTTGCCGGGATTCCCCTGGGTCGAGAAGATTTCTTCGGCCTGGGCGCACACGGTTTCATGAAATGCAGGCGTAAACTGGGCCTTTACTGTCACGTAGCCATTAACTATGTAGTCATGCATCTGCGAATCGTTGAGAAGCTTCATCTTGTGCATTTCCTGGTCGAGGCGAAGGTGGTTGGCAGATTACTGAGATGGGGACGGGAAACGGTTTGGCAGCGGCAGCGTACTTGTAATTATAACATGCCAGTTGCTCAGATTCTGGTACATTGAAGCGCAATGTGCGCCCAGACTTTCGGAAAAGAGACTGAACACCATGAGTCAGACTACAGCACAAGAAGCGCCGGCCACGTGGAGTCAGCCGGCGGAGGGTAACGAGTGGCAGGTCAGGGAAGAGGAGGAGGCGACGGATCCGATTGTGGTGGCTGAAAATATACACAAGACATTTCGCAGCGGCGAGACCGAGGTACATGCGCTGCGGGGGGTGGACCTGACGATTGGGACAGGCGAAATGGTGGCGATTATGGGTCCGTCCGGATGCGGCAAGACTACATTGTTGAATACGCTGTCAGGGCTGGACAGCTTCGATGAAGGCGAAGTGACGATCGAGGGTACTTCGCTGGCTGACATGAATGACCGCAGGCGCACTGATTACAGGGCCAGGCGGATGGGGTTTGTGTTTCAGTCCTTCAACCTGCTGCCGGTGATATCGGCGGTCGAGAATGTGGAGATGCCGTTGCTGGTCAGCGGTGTGCGACCGGGGGAGGCGCGGCGGCGGGCGCTGGCGAGTCTTGAGAGCGTTGGGTTGGCCGACCGTGCTTCTCACCGACCGATGCAACTCTCCGGCGGCCAGATCCAGCGGGTCACGGTTGCGCGGGCGCTGGTGAATAACCCGGCGCTGGTCTGGGCGGATGAGCCGACCGGGAATCTGGACGTGGGAAGTTCGACAGAGGTGCTGGGGCTGATGCAGCGACTGAACCGGGAGCAGGGGCGGACCTTTGTCATCGTCACACACGACCCGCAGGTGGCAAGCCTGTGCGGGCGCATCGTGCAGATGGAGGACGGGGAGATCGTGGCAAATGAGTAGCTTCCTCGGACCGGTCGCACTCTACCTGGCGGTTGCTCTCGGGTTGATACTGGCGGGCGCTGCGCTCATTTCGTTACGTAACCCGATTATCGGCAAACTGGGCGTTCGCAATATTCCGCGGCGCCCGGCACAGTCAACGCTTATTGTTATCGGACTCACGCTGAGCACGATGATCATTGTATCGGCGCTAAGTCTGGGCGACACGCTGGACAAGACGGTGCGGCGTCAGACCATTGACGCCTATGGACATATCGACCAGGTTGTGTCGCCGCCGTTTCTGATGGACCTAACGCAGCTGGCAGACGGCGGCACAATCGACCCCGATGCAGCCAGCAGTCCGGAAAGCGCGGCACTGCTCAATGCATTGACCGGCGGCGACATCAATGCCTTGATTTCGGTGCTAGATGAGGGGTTGCCGGGCATCACAGAGGCGAGGCAGAGGCAGTTGCAGGAGCAGGCCGCAGAATATCCCCTCATTGACGGGGTAGCCGGCTCGATTCTCTTTCCAACAATTATTCGCAACGTCAGTACCGGGCAGGGGGAGCCGCTGGGCTTCCTGTTTGCCGTGGATGAGGGCTACGATACCGGGTTCGGGTTGCACGACATTGACGGCGAACCGGTAAGTACGGCTGACCTGCGCGACGGGATTGGGGATGTCTTTGTCGATCTTGTCGGGCTGTGGGAGCAGTCGGGAGAGGCCGCGGAAGTCGTGGGGACGGCGATCGGGCTGGAAGAGACCAGTCTGGTCGGGACTTTGCTGGCTCTTGGTGCCGCAGGGGCCGTGTTGCTGCAGGAGGAAGGGCCGAGTTTCACGCTGCGGCAGTTGGCGCTACCTACAGAGATCCTGAGAAACCTTGGGTTCCCCAGCGAGATACTTGACGAGATTGGCTCTGACGTGATCAGCCTGGAGGGTCTGGGGATCAGCGATGAGGATCTGGCGGAGTTCAATCTGGATCCGGATGCGCCGATTACAGTTCCGACACTGCCGATGTTGGGCTTTGACGTACCGAACCAGCAGGAACTGATCGTGGCGGCGACGGAGGCGCTCAGCTCGATCAACCTGAACACATTGGGGCAGGATGTGGACGAGACGCTGGGCCAGTTTGGGCTGCAGTTGCGCCAGGGGGAGGTGTACCTGAACGAGCTTGGTGCTCAGCAGCTCGATGCACGTGCGGGCGACCTGCTGGAGGTCTTCATTGGGCCGATTCCAGTTCCCTATCGGGTACGTGCGGTTGTAGCGGAGGCCGGACCATTGGGGGCGGTCCTGCCGGTGGTAATGATGCACACGGATGAGGCGCAGAAGCTGCTCTTCATGCCGGACAAGGTCAACAACATACTGATTTCGAACGCCGGGGATGAAGAGAGCGGAATGGTCCACACGGCGGAGGTGAGCGACCAGCTGCGAGCGCTGTCGCTCAACGAGGAACGGCTGGCCGGGCTATTGGCGGTGCTGCGCAGGCCTGAAATTGCGGGGGTCATACAAAGAGAGTCTGCAGCGCCGGTCAATCCGCTGTTCGAGGACGACGTACCGGATTTCATCATGCAGATCGCGGGGATGTGGACGCAGGCGACGAGCTTCGAGTCCGACCTTGAGGTGCTGGCGGATTATGTCGCCGGCCCGGCGGAGGGCGAGATTCCGATTGCGTTACGCGGCGCGTTGAGCAGCGGAGCAGTCCAGGACTGGCTGAGAGAACTGCCGATAGGGGGGGACGAAAGGCGGGCACTCGAAGCGGGCATGGCCGATCTGCGGGATTTCGAGGTGCTGGCGCCGCTGAGCAAGCAGTTCGTCACCGATGTAGCGGAAATCGGCGGCATCGCTTTGGGGACGGTTTTTTCGAGCTTCGGGATTCTCTCGATTTTTGCGGGCGTGCTGTTAATCTTCCTGATCTTCGTGATGCTGGCGGCGGAGCGGCGCAGCGAACTGGGCATTGCGCGAGCAGTAGGGATGCGGCGCGGCCACCTGGTGCAGATGTTTGTGACCGAAGGGCTGGTATACGACCTGGCGGCGGCGTTGGTAGGGCTCGGCCTGGGCCTACTTGTCTCGTACGGCATGATTGGCGTCATGAGCGGTCTCATCAACAACATTGCTCAGCGTGTCGAGGGTGCCGCGGCGCCGATTCGCTTCTACTGGCACGCGGCGCCTACATCTCTGGTCATTGCCTACTGTCTGGGCGTTATACTGACGTTCGTGGTGGTTACAGTTGCTTCGTGGAACGTGAGCCGTCTCAACATCATCACGGCGATCAGGAATTTGCCGGATACGTCGAACGGAAAGAGGCAGGGTGCAATAGGCAAAGCGCTACGCGGGTTGGCGATCGTTTTCCTGCTCGGGGCCGGCGGTTATCTGATATGGCTGGGCCGGGACCAGGGCCAGACGGTTGCCTTTATTGGCGCGACACTGCTGCTGGTTGGCGTAGGCTGGGGCGGGGCGTGGTTGGGCCGCCGATGGACGTCGGGACAGTCCGGGCTTCGCCTCCGCCTGGCGTATACGTTCATCGGCGTTGGCTTCCTTGCCCTTTGGGGCGTGCCGTGGAGCAGTGTGCTCGACACGGACCTGTCCTGGTTCAACCAGAACCCGGGTTTCACGCTGCTATCGTTTGCGCTGAGCGGACCGTTTATCATTATCGGTGCGATCATGGTGGTGATGTTCAATGCGGACAGCCTTGCCGGTCTGTTCGTGCGGTTGGTCGGAGGAATCGGGCCGCTGACGCCTGTATTGAAGACGGCCGTGGCGTATTCTCTGAGCAATCGATTTCGGACGGGGACGGCGATCCTGCTGTTTGCGATGGTGATCACGACGGTGACGGTGATGAGCGTTGTGATTCGGGCGACCGAGGTGGTGACGGAGCCGAACGAACGGCGCACGGCCGGATTCGACATCGTCATGTCGCCGAGCCTGCTCAGTCTGTTTGATCCGGTCACGGACATCCACGAGGAGGCGGAGAGGCGAGATGACTTTCCCAGGGAACAGCTGGCAGTGCTGGGAACGGTGGCGCGTATGGGCGTTACGGCGCAGCAGATTGAGCCGGTTGAGCATGGAATAGACAGAAGTTCGACTGTCTTGATGGCAGGGATTGACGAGGGCTATGCGAAACAAGCTGCGCAGCATTACGGATTCCAGATGCGTGCGGAGGGTTACGGGAGCGACGCGGCGGTCTGGCAGGCGCTGGCGGAGCGGGACGACGTTGCGGTGGTGACTACGAGGTGGGTCGAAGAGCCTCCTGAGGAGGATGCTGAGGGGAGCGGCGACAGATTCGGCAGAGGCGGTCGCTCCGGGGGCCCGCCGTGGAGCAGGGGAATCGAGTTGCAGGGATTCTACCTGGAGGAGGGAGGAACGCTTCCCCTCGTAATGGTTGAACTCAGCAACCTTCCTGACAGGCTGACAACGGGAGCGGCGTTTGAGTTTGGCGGCGTTCAGGCGGAGGTCTCGACCAGCAGTCCAGTTGGCGCAGAAGGCGGGGAAGAGATAAGGCACAGCGTCCAGATAATCGGCGTACTTGCAGAAGACGATACGCTGGCTGAGGCCAGTTTTCAGATGAACCGGCGGGTCCTGGATATTCTGAATGGCGAACCGGTGGAGCCTGACGTTTTCTATGCGAAAGTGGTGGAAGGCGAGAGCGTGAGCGAAACAGTGCAGGCCCTGGAGAAGTCGATGTTGAGCAGCGGGTTGAACGCTGCGCCACTCTCCGAACTGTTTGCAGCCGGGCAGGCCATATTGCGGGGGATTCTGGGACTGTTCCAGGGATTCCTGGCATTGGGGCTGGTGGTAGGCATTGCGGGTCTGGGCGTGATCAGCAGCCGTACGGTGGTTGAAAGGCGGCAGCAGATCGGTGTGCTGCGTGCGATTGGTTATCCATCGGGCACGGTGGCGCTGTTGTTCGTGCTGGAGGCCAACTTCATTGCGCTCACGGGGATACTTTTGGGTGGAGTCACGGGTCTGATTTTGGGCGACATGACGATCGGCCAGGCCTATGACCTGGCGACGCAGCTGAGTTTTCCGACGCCGTGGCTGACGATTGCGGGGATGCTGGCGGCGGCCTGGTTCTTCTCGTTGCTGACGACGATATTGCCGGCGTGGCAGGCATCGCGGATTTATCCGGCGGAGGCGTTGCGGTATGAGTGAGTGAAGCGGGACTGGCGCGAGGCGATCGGGTAGTCTCTGTCTGAGGAACTCAAGCCTAAGGATGCTGGAGGATGTTGACGAACGTTAGTTCGCGCTTTACAGTGGCGGAGCAGGGCTTCTGACTGAACAATGGGATGGGAGGGCGACAATGACAATAAACGTGTCATCGAGCGAGGCTCGCAAACGGCTAGGCAGGTTGCTAAATCTTGCGAATGAAAAAAATGAGGATGTTGTCATAGAGGTGAGGGGAGAGCCTACCGCTGTAATCGTGTCATATTCACAGTATGAGCAGATGGCCAGAGAAAGAGAAGACGAGACGAGAATGGAAGCCATTAGGCAGCTTCGTAATGTTCGCTCTCGCGTCCAGGAAAACATGGGCGGCGTCTCACGGGAAGAGGCCTACCGTATGTCTGGATTCGGTGAAAATGTGTGAAATACTCTTTAACAGAGGCTTCGAGCAAGAGTTGCCGAGAGGTCATCGTCTGTCGGCAGAAACTGAGAATCGGTGACGATGGCCCGAGCAAGATTCTTTCAGATTGTTGAGATTCAGGTACTGGGATTTCTCACCAGTCGTAGTGCTTGTATTTCTGCGCCCAGCCTCCGCTCGATGAGAGCATTTCGCCGGCCTCGATGAAGAAGGGCCAGCGCGGTTCCTGCATGGTTGCTTCGAGGTATTTGAGTCCGGCTGCGCCTCCGTAGCGTTCGGCCATCTCCTGGCCGATTTCCACCCACTTACCGCCAATGTTTGGCTCTTCCACGACAGTGGCGGTCCCCTTGACGAGAACACGGCGCCCGTCCGCGGCGTCTATACAGAGAAAGACGCGTCCGTCGTTTTTCAGATAGCCGGCCCAGGCTGAGCGGGCGCGGGGCACGACGTAGAAGCCTCCGTCGGCGTATGTGAACCAGCAGGGCACGACGTAGGGCGCGCCTTCGTAGTCGACGCAGGCAAGGCGGCAGATGGTGTTGCTGTGCAGGAGTTCGTCGATCTGGGTCTGGGTCATTATTGGCATGGTTGTCTCCTGAGTTTATGTTTGGATCTGGCTGGATTCGAGGCGAGTGTCTCTCAGTGCTGTGGGCAGAGTGAACAGGGTCAGGCGCTATGACAGTTCACTGATGTGAGGACGACGATGGCGGCTTGCCGGCTGCTATCGGAGGTTACAATATACCAATTCGAGATATTTCTCAATGGGTGCATTCTGGTGCTGGGGTGAGAAGCGTCGGTTGAGGAGAGTGCGGTTGTGGCGAATGAGGTTGTCGTCAGGTTTCGAAAATGCCCAGGTCGGGGATGGCGCCCGGTCATTCAGGTCCGGCGAGGGAGGCGGCGAACAGGCGTGAGGGCAGGCACAAGGCCGGCACCTCCGTGGTACACATTGGACTGGGGGGACGTGGTCGGGCTAAACCCGTTCGAGTGGGGACCTGTTACGAATATCGACACCAGGTCGGCGAGGCATGTTGTAGGAGAGGGGGCGTTGCGGGGGCGGAGCCCCCGCACAAGGGAGGGCCGACTAGGCCCGACCGCCCGGAACTGTAGTAGTCAGTGGTCAGTGGTCAAAGAGGGTGCTATTGCTGACTCGGAGTTGATGGGGGACTGGACATGGCTCGGTTGGTACCTAAGGTATAGGAAAGGTCGCCGCCCATTTCGGGATGCACCCTTTTTGATTCCTGTTTCGACATGGGCGGGTGTTTCTGCTATGATTCGCGGTTGACATGCATTGAGCAGGCCTTCACCATTCGTATTTTGGAAATTGGGTGTGGGAGTACACTGAAGAGAGAGATGCCATGGAAGACCAAGTCCTGAAGTTTCTGGAGGCGGACCGTCACGCCATTTTGGCGACGAAGGGAAGGAGCGGCGCGCCGCAGTTGACGCCTGTCTGGTATGTTTATGAGGATGGCGTGCTGTACGTCAGCGCGCAGACGTCAACGGTCAAGGTGAAGAATTTGCGACGGGACCCGACGGTTACCATCTGCGTTGACGGAGGGCGTGGCGACGCCCGGTATGTTGCGCTGTATGGGAAGGCGGAGTTGATCGAACCGGGTGAGCGGCAGCGAGATCTGCGGTGGCGGATTGTACGGCATTACTACGCCGACGAAGTGGAGGCCGCGCACTATTACGAGACGGTCAAGGACACAGTAGGTGTGATAGTCACACTGCGGCCGGAACGAATTGTCTCGATGGGATTTGGGCAGTCCTAGTGCTCGCAGGCAGCGCGAATCTGGGGGGCACCGGGTCTCTATTTTGCCGCTGGCCGGTGGACTCAGGCTTGCGGACGGAGGGCGGGAAATGTGTCGAAATATCAGGAAGCTGCGCCAGCCGGAGCGACCGCCGACAGAGCAGGAGCTGGAAGATGCGGCCCTGCAGTTTGTCCGGAAGGTGAGCGGATATCGAAAGCCGTCGAAGGCAAATGAGGGGGCATTCAACGACGCTGTAAGCGAGATTGCGACGGCGACGCGGCGATTGTTCAATAACCTCGAGACCCGATGAGAAGCAGTGCCACTGGGTGGGCGGGCCGGTTTCCGGCCACTTGTGATCGACGTGAAGAATCGAGGACCATAGGAGCTTTATGATGAGCAGAAGTACGGTGCCAAGTGACCTCGACATTGCCCAGGCGGCTGAGCTGCTGCCCGTCTGGGAGATTGCGGAGAAGATGGGGTTGGGCAGATCGGACATAGAACTGTACGGCGACCACATGGCGAAGGTGCGACTGGATGCCGTGGAGGGACTGGCTGACCGTCCTAACGCACGCTACGTGCTGGTCACTGCGATCACGCCGACTCCGTTGGGCGAGGGAAAGTCGACGACTACGGTTGGGCTGGGCCAGGGTATGCTTCACATAGGCAAGACGGCGACGGTGGCGATCCGGCAACCCAGCCAAGGTCCGACATTTGGCATAAAGGGCGGCGCTGCCGGCGGCGGTTACAGCCAGGTGGTACCGATGGAGCAGTTCAACCTGCACATGACCGGGGACATGCACGCGGTGACGGCGGCCAACAATCTGCTGGCTGCGATGATCGATGCGCACATCTACCAGGGAAACGGGCTGGAGATCGACCCCTACAGCATTATGTGGCGGCGCGTGTTGGACGTCAACGACAGGGGGCTGCGCAATATCATCAGCGGGCTCGGTGCAAAGTCCGATGGACCGCAACGGCAGACCGGCTTCGACATAACGGCGGCGTCGGAGGTGATGGCGATCCTGGCCTTGACGACGGGGCTGGAAGACATGCGGGCGCGCTTTGGCCGGGTGACGGTGGGCAGGGACCGGAATCGCCAGCCTGTTACGGCCGAGCAGCTGCAGGCCGCGGGTTCGATGACGGTGCTGATGAAGGAGGCGATCAAGCCGAATATCTTCCAGACGCTGGAGAACACACCGGCGCTGGTCCATGCAGGACCGTTTGCAAATATCGCTCACGGGAACAGCTCGGTATTGGCAGACCTGATCGGCATAAAGACGAGCGAATATCTGATTACAGAGGCCGGCTTCGGCGCGGATATCGGGGCGGAGAAATTCTTCAACATCAAGTGTCGCTACAGCGGGCTGCGGCCGGATGCGGCCGTACTGGTGGCGACGGTGCGTGCGCTCAAGTCGCATACGGGGCGGTACCGGGTTGTACCGGGCCGGCCGCTACCGGAGGAGATGCTGGCAGAGGGTCCTGACGACGTTGCCGAGGGCGCGGCGAACCTTCGCAAGCAGATCCAGAACGTTCGGGCACACGGTGTAAGCCCGGTTGTCTGCGTAAACTGTTTTGCGAGTGACTTCCAGAGCGAGATCGATGTAATCGGACGGGTGGCTGAGGAGGAAGGGGCGCGTTGGGCGGTCTCCACGCATTGGGCGGAGGGAGGCAGCGGCGCTACTGAACTGGCGCGGGCGGTTGTGGAAGCGGCCGAAGAGCCGAGCGAATTTCAGTTTCTGTATGAGCTGGAGATGCCGTTGAAGGCAAAGATGGAAAAGATTGCGACCACGATTTACGGTGCAGACGGAATCGAGTACACGGCGCTGGCTAACCGGCAGATACGCCAGTACGAGCAGAGCGGGTTCGGTAATCTTCCCATCTGTATGGCGAAGACGCATTTGAGTTTGAGCCACGATCCAAAGCTAAAGGGTGCACCGTCAGGGTTCACAGTGCCTGTGCGGGAGGTGCGAGCCAGTGTAGGCGCCGGCTTCGTCTATCCACTGCTGGGAGAGATGAGGACGATGCCGGGTCTTGGCAGCAGGCCGGCGGCTCAGAGTGTGGATATCGACCTGGAGACGGGGCAGGTTATTGGATTGTTCTGACGAGTTCTTTCGTATTTCGTATTGCGTAGAGGCAGTCAGGATCAATGTCTTTGCGTGAACGGTCTCAATAGTCCTGGTGTTAAGCGGGATTCCTATTGGACGCTCGCATTGGGGGCCTGTGTACGTTCAATTGAAGGTGGTGAAGAAGGGCTTGTTTGAAGGGCGGCCCGGCAAGTAAGGGGCTCAGACGGTTGCTGTAACAGATTGTGCTGAACGGGATTCATCGTTGGATTTGGACTGATAAAGGGAAATCAGGGTACAATGTAGGTTATGCCTTTTACCTTTCACGCTGCATGGCTCACTTCAGGCAAACAATCGGTAGACGGACAAGGGCAGGATGCCTTCGGCCTCGGCCCCGTTGCGCGTGCGCAGGGGCAGCGGGACGGCCAGCCGCCGGTGGAACAAGGGGGTCATGACAGAACGCCGGGACCGGAAACACAATACGTACCATCAGATCCCGGATCGCCCGGTGGGCCAGATTCAACCAGATTGCCGGCTACTGAAGATGGACCGCGACTCTTCCTTTGGGGAGAGAACCATGAATCTCCTAGCGTATGGGAGGAACGCGAACTCGGCGAAAACGGTACTTCCGGCGAAGGCGAGCGCGCAGACGGTTCCGAGGCGAACAAGGCTTCCAGCCAAGAAGAGCCCTCAGCCAAGAGGCGATCCCGGGGCTCGCGAAGCAACGGAAAGATCCCTTCCCATCCAGCGCAGATGCCGGTAGGTACCCTTCGACAGATATTGCGTCAGCTGGCGACAGCCAGCGAGCTATCCAGCCTGATGGGAAGTCCCGCCACCGCCAGGGTATGGCTACCCAGCCAGAACGGTCGCCCTCAAACCCACCTAGGATCATTTCAAAGGGGCGTGAATGCGCTTTCCGGTGAAATGGAGCCATACAGACTGCAACCCTGGCAGGTTACAGGACTGACGCTTGATCCGTTCCACACGCTGGCCTTCCTAAGCCGTTTCACAAATCAGAGACTCATTGAGCTCCCTTCCTCGACCTCGCTGTTTCGCCACGCTCGTCTCGGCAATGACCTTTTGTTCTGGAGCCACGCGGCCAAGTTTGTGCTGGAGTTGCTTGCGGGGCAACATTTTTTGCCCGGTCTGAAACCGGATAGCAGCGGTCGATTCTGGGCCGCCTGGCAACCGTTTCTGCTTGAAGGTAGCTTGCGGGAACGACTTGAGTATCTGGTCGCATTGATGCCACCCATTTGCAGGGCGTACGAGCTGGAAGCGCTGGACGATGCACCGGCCGCGGGGGCACTTCTCGAGCATTTCATCGGTGTTCTGATCAATAGGGCGATTCGCGAATGGGCACCCGAGGCTACGAAGGCAAATGGGGAGGACCGATTTCGCGACCTTACCGGCAGCAGCAATGGTGGTCAAGGATCCGCTCTCCCGTCATCGGGATCCATGTGGCTGGAGGGCCTTTCGGGAGAGGAGCCATTGCTTCATCTACCTCCCCAGCCCGCGCACCAGCTATACAAGCGATGGATTGAGTGGATGGAGCAGCTCCACTCCTCGGTAGCGGATTCCAATTTTCAAGTTGCCTTTGCACTTGAGCTGCAGGCGGAAGACAGGGAGCTCAGGCATCCGGAATCAGATACCCCCGATACCGCCCCCGCGCCATTCGCGCTGAACAACTGGCACCTTGAGTATTTTTTGCAGGACAAGGACGATCCGAATTTACTGATACCTGCGCAGAGGATATGGAACCAGAATGTTCAGAGTATCCGCATAGAAGGTCGCCGCTTTGATCAGCCACATGAGCGACTCCTAACCGGTCTGGGCGTGGCCAGCCGGCTGTTTTCGCCTATTCGTGAAAGCTTGAGGGCGCCGCGACCTGAAAGGGCGTTTCTTTCTCTGGAAGAGAGTTACCTGTTTCTGAAGGAGATCGGCCCTTTACTCCAGAGCAGTGGCTTCGGTGTGATTATGCCGGACTGGTGGGCGGCTCGCAGTCGTTCCCGCCTTGGATTGCGCCTGCGTTTGGGCGGCCAAGAGCGCTTCGCCCTGGAAGGGGATGCGGCGCGGGACAGGAGACGCCAGGGCCGGGAACGAGGTCAGGATGACGCCACGGGCGGCGGAGCTTCGCTGGACTTGCGAGGCCTGATTCAGTACCGTTGGGAACTGACTCTCGGAGAACAGACTCTGAGCCGAGAAGAGTTTGAACGCTTCGCGGAGATGGGGTCGCCGCTGGTTCGCCTGGGAGACGAGTGGCTGGAGCTGGATCCAGCGCAGGTGCAGGCGGCGCGGCAGTTCATGGACCGTAACGACTCGGCCGGAAGCATTTCTCTATTGCAGGCCGTAGGACTGGCGCAGGCATATTCGCGGACCGAACAGGAGGCTGATCGGGAGCCCTGGTCGGCGGCGCCTTTTGAAACTCACAGTTCGAACGGGCTGTCTGCGGGTCGAGAAGGATCACCTCAGCAGAACCTGGTAATGGCCCCCGATCAGTCCGGTGACTGGGAGATGGTCGAAGGCGTTTCGGGCCCTGAACTGCCCCTGGAGGCGGTTGTGGCAGACGGCTGGCTCGGCGCGGCATTGGAACGGCTTCGGTGGATAGACCCGGTCGAAGACGTTAAGGAGCCTGAAGGATTTGTGGGTAGACTGAGGCCCTATCAGCGCCGCGGTGTAGGCTGGCTTTCGTTCTTGCGCCGCCTAGGGCTGGGCGCCTGTCTGGCCGATGACATGGGGTTGGGAAAGACGATTCAGGCGATCGCTCTCTTGCTTCACTCGCGACTTCTGGCCGAGGGACATGGCGAATCCCGCAACGGCCAGACTGAGAGCCAGAACAGGCCGGCCCTACTTATCTGCCCTACGAGCGTGGTTGCCAACTGGAGGCACGAGATTGAGAAATTTGCGCCGGGTCTGCGTCTTCTGCTTCACCACGGCAGCGGCAGACTGAGTGGCGAGGCGTTTCGGTCTGCGCTGTCCCAGCACGATATGGTGATCACAAGTTTTGGAATCGCCCGGCGGGATATCGACATGTTGGAGAGGCAGGAGTGGAGCGATCTGATCCTAGACGAGGCGCAGAACATCAAGAATCCGTCGGCCAAACAGACGCAGGCGATCCGCCGATTGACGGGAAATTCGCGTACCCAGATTGAAAGGGGGAGTACGCCCCCCTTCCGCGTAGCGCTAACAGGTACGCCTGTGGAGAACCGGCTTCTTGAGTTGTGGAGCATCATGGAGTTCCTCAATCCGGGCTACCTTGGGAAGCGCGAGCACTTTCGGCAGCAGTTTGTACTCCCGGTTGAGCGATACAACGACGAGTTTGCGGCAGCCGATCTGCGGCGGATGGTACAGCCATTTCTCTTGCGGCGACTAAAGACCGATCCAACGATTATTTCCGATCTGCCCGAAAAGAATGAGATGGTGGTGTACTGCTCTCTCACCAAGGAGCAGGAGACGCTTTACACGGACGTCATAGAGGAGACGATGGCTCGCGTGGAGAGGAGCGAGGGCGTGCAGCGCAGAGGTCTTGTGCTGGGTCTTTTGCTCAAGTTGAAGCAGGTGACCAACCATCCGGCCCATTTTTTGGGGGAAAAGGGCCCCCTTGAGGAACGGAGCGGCAAACTGAGCCGCCTTACCGAGATGCTGGAGGAGGCGCTGGCGGTTGGGGACCGGGCGCTGGTTTTCACCCAGTTTGTAGAAATGGGCCACCTTTTGCGGCAGCATCTGATGGAGAATCTCGGACGGGAAGCATTGTTCCTGCACGGTGGGACGCCGGCGTCGAGACGGGAACAGATGGTGCGCTCATTTCAGGAGGATAGTAACGGCGCGCCGATTTTCGTCCTCAGTTTGCGAGCCGGTGGGGTGGGCGTGAACCTGACGAGGGCAAATCACGTCTTCCACTTTGACCGTTGGTGGAATCCAGCGGTTGAGAACCAGGCCACAGACCGGGCATTTCGCATCGGCCAGAAACGCTCCGTCCAGGTATACAAGTTCGTTGTTTCAGGTACTTTGGAGGAGCAGATTCACAAGATGATCGAGAGCAAACAGGATTTAGCCGAGTCGATCGTGAACAGCGGCGAGGACTGGTTGGCGGACATGGATACAGAGGGTCTTCGACAGCTGATTGCTCTTCGCAGTCGCGGCTAATGGCGGGTGAAGTTGTCGATAGTGTCTGCCTGGCAGGGGAAGTTTTAACCGAAAAGTGGCGGCAGGCGGCGGCTCAACCGGCTGCGTCGCTTCGGGCGGATTGGCAAGCATGACCTGCCGCTCAGCAGCGAAGAGGCAAATTGCGATAAAGTGACTTCGACAGGAATCGAAGGGCCAATGAAGGACGTAGAAAGCAAGGACGTATCATGGTCCAGCCGGTGGTATGAATATCTGAAAGGACAGGGGTTCGACCTGAAGAGAGGCCAGTCGCTGGCGCGGCGGATGCAGGTTAAGTCGGTCGACGTGCAGTTTGGCCGCATCAAGGCGGAGGTCCTGGAATCCCACAGAGGCGTCTGCCAAGTTGACATCGATGTTCTGCCGTTGCGCGACGAGGAATGGTCGGCAGTCCTGGACACGCTGGCCGAAGAGGCACTGTATGCGGCACAGCTTCTGGCCGGGGGAGACGAATGGGAGACGTTTCTGTCAGTAGTGGATACTGTCTTTACTGACGCCGAGGTCGCTCTGCTATCGAAGTCTTCAGCAAGTGGCGAGGTGGTGGCGAACTGTGCTGACTGCCAGAGCCAGGGTACGCCCTGTAGACACGCATTGGTTGTACTGTACCAGTTCGGCAGAATGATTGCAGACGATCCCTGGATGCTTTTGCTTCTGCGAGGCAGGGACCGTCATCAGGTGCTGACCGGGCTACGGCTCCGTCGCAGTAACGGCGTTTCAGAAGAGTTTCGCGGCGAAGAGGAAGAACCAGGTCTAGAATCTGATACGTCACTGGCCGGCTACGATGGTTTGCAGGCATTGGAGGACTCGGGCATCCAAAGCGGCGAGGACCTTGACCTTGCCGCGCAAATCGATGCCTTCTGGGGTGGACGCCAACTGGGACCGGGGGGAACGCGTCACGAATTACGGGCTTTGCACTACAATATCGCTCCTCCGCTGATACGATCGGCGCTACTTCGCCGGCTGGGGCCACCCCCGTTTCAACAAGACAGTCCGGAGATTTACGACAGGCTTTCCAGGATCTACGTAGAGGTGTCGGCCAAGGCGCTGGAGTTGGCGTTCGCGCCGGAGCCAGAAGGCGACGGTGACGGCTGACCTGGAGGCCGGGCAATCAGGAGTGACACGTGATAAGTCAGTTGTTGGCTGAGAGGGCGGCGGAATCGAAGCCGATTCGGGTAGGAATCATCGGCACGGGCAAGTTTGGCGCGGGGCTGGTGGCTCAGATTTCGCAGATGAAGGGTATGGAGGTCTCGGCAATTGCGGACATCAATGCCCACAATGCCCGCTACGCCTATCTTTCAAGCGGCGCGAGTCAAGAGGAGATACGGACTGCGGAAACAGGGGACGAACTGGAAGACGCTGTCCGCGCTGGCAAACCGGTTGTGGTCGAAGACGGACTGACGTTGACAGATTGCGAATCGATCGACGTTATTGTCGAGTCAACCGGCTTGCCGGAGGTGGGCGCCCGTCACGCTTTCCAAGCCTTGAGCACGCGCAAACACGTGGTGATGGTAAACGTGGAGGCGGACGTCACCGTTGGGCCCTTTCTGCGACGCACGGCAGACGCCGCCGGGGTCGTCTACACAATGGTGGACGGCGACCAGCCGGCGGTGACCTGGAACATCGTAGAGTGGGCGAGCAGCCTTGGGTTGGAGATCGTGGCGGCAGGACGGGGTACGATCTATTATGAGGACGATTTCGAAGGTACTCCGGATACTGCTGCGTCTCGTTTTGGCTTCACGGAGGAGCATATAGAGCGGCGCACGATTAACCTGAAGATGTTCAACTCCTTTCGCGACGGCACGAAGGCGCAGGTGGAGATGACTGCCCTTGCGAATGCCGCGGGTCTCGTGCCGGACCGACGGGGCATGCATGAGCCGTCGGTGAATCTGGAGGAGATACCGGTCCGCTTCAGTCTGAAGGAGGAAGGGGGGCTATTGAGCCAGCACGGCGTGGTGGAGCTGGCCAATTCGGTAGCCGGAGACGGCAGGAGTATGCTGCCCAATGCGCTGAAGATGGGCGTCTTTGTTGTCGTCCGCTCGGACCATCCTTTCACGCGGGAGGACCTGGCTTACAACGGGTGTCACGTCGGCGGCGAAGGCAAGAACTTTCTCCTGTACCGACCCTATCACCTGGTGGCGGTACCGGCGCCCCTGAGTATTGCGCGTGCAGTCCTTTTCAACGCAGCAAACGGCTCCTGCGCGCCAACGCCGACCGCGGAGTGCATTACCGTTGCAAAGAGAGATCTGCGCGCGGGCGAGCAACTGGACGGCGGCGGAGGATATACGGTGGTAGGCCAGTGCGAAAAGGCATCCGTCGCGCAGTCGGAGGGGTTGCTGCCATTCGGGCTTGCAGACGGCGCCGCGCTCAAGAAGGCGATCGCCAAGGGAGAGGCGATCGCGTATGATGACGTGTCGCTGGACGAGGATTCCTTTGTGCTGAAGATGCGCCGTCTACAGGACGGGATTGCGGAGCATGATCGGTTGTAGAGGTGGGTTGGGCTGGACCGGCACTACAGGAAGTGGTGTAGGACTGACACCTGCAGTTACTATCGCACCTGTGGACGATGGGAAGAATGGCAAACTTCGGGCCCTGGCGCCTCTGGCTGAGGGAAGTGAACGGGTGATTTCCCGGGTGCAGGGAAGCTGATGGTTGGACCCAAGACTTTTTGGAGGAGATGGGCATGGAATACCGGCGTTTGGGGCGTACCGGGCTGAAGGTGTCGGAGATCTGCCTGGGGACAATGACTTTCGGACATGGAACGGACGAAGGAGAGGCAGCAAGAATCGTCGACATGGCGATTGGCGCGGGTGTGAATTTCTTCGATACCGCCAATTCCTACGCGGACAGCGGTTCAGAGACGATCCTAGGCCAGGTCCTCAAAGGGCGCCGGCGCGATGCCATCGTCGCGACCAAGTTTTTCAATCCGATGGGACCGGATGTCAACAGTTCCGGTACAAGCCGCTTCCATATGATGCACACAGTCGAGGACAGTCTGCGCCGCTTGCAGATGGACTACATCGACCTCCTTTACATTCACCACGTGGATACGCAGACACCATTGGACGAAACGCTGCGAGTCCTGGACGATTTAGTGAGGCAAGGGAAGGTGCGCTATACCGCGTGCAGCAATTTTGAGGCCTGGCGTTTGATGGAGGCGATGTGGCTGAGCGACCACAACGGATGGGAACGATTCGCCGCGTACCAGCCACAATACAGCCTCGTGGTGCGCGATATCGAACAGGAAATTATCCCTGTATGCGAGTTGAAAGGAATCGGCGTCGTGGTATGGAGTCCACTGGGAGGCGGCTTTCTGACGGGCAAGTACAGGCCGGGAGAACGGTCGCACAGCGGCACGCGGTCGGAGGAGGGATGGGCCTTTCCGCAGAACTATTTTGCCGCCAACGCCGACGAGACGCTGACGACGCTGCTGGACGTTGCGGCCGACCTGGACCGAACGCCTGCGCAGGTCGCCACGCGCTGGGTATTGGAGCAGCCCGCGATCACAAGCGCGATTGTTGGGGCGCGCACTGCAGAACAGGCGCAGGACAATTTACAGGCTGGCGGTTGGGTGATGCCGGCAGCAGCGCTCAGCCGTCTCAACGACGTTTCTCACCTGCCGGACCGCTATCCCAAGTCGATGGAACACAACATGCATGAGCGGCGCGACGCCGCCGTCAGGATGCCGTCGATGAACGGCCAGACGTGACGGCTTATCGGGTACGCCGCTTCCAATCGAGCGAGCAAGAGTATGAGGCTCTGGCAGCTCTTCTGCAGGCGGCGTCACCTGGGGGTCGACCTCAGTCAGGGGAGGAGCTAGAGCGGGAAGACCGCGAATGGCCGAAGGCGTCACTCTTTGTACGGGTGGCAGCCTATTCGCCAGGCGAGGAGATGGTGGCGGTTGGGACCTGCTATGAGGCTTACTGGCAGGAAAGCCCTTTCACGGCGCATGTGCAGTTTGACACGCAACCGGACCATCCGCAGGCTCTGCTTCTCCCGGTCCTGTTCGAGGGCGTTCGGGGCGTGCTGGCACGTCACAAGGGCAGGTTCAGACGACTGATATGCCGAGCGAAGGAAGACGACAGAGACAGAGTCGGTTTCCTGCTCAGAAATGACTTTCGGGAGGCGATGCGCTCGCCCTCGTCGACTTTGCGGGTCGCGGCGTTCGATAAATCTGTTTGGGCAGAAGCATACGACCGGCCAGCCCAAGAGAGGATACGTTTGGTTTCGCTGTCCCAGTTCCGCGTGGAGGAGCCGGACTGGAAGAGGATGCTGCGCGATTTGCGCTGGACGATCGTGCAGGACGTGCCTTCAACCGAGCCATTCGCGAAGCCGACCGTAGCTGAATTTGAGGAGATGGTCCTGGGAGATCCGGCACTTGTAGAAGAAGCATTTTTCATTGCCCTGGGCGACGACGGCGTGGTGGTAGGGATGAGCAATCTGTGGCGCAACGACCCGGAAGGGAGGCGCCTGGACGCGGGACTGACCGGTGTAATAAGGTCGCATCGACGCAGGGGAATAGCAACTGCTCTCAAATTGCGAACCATTGAATTTGCTCGGGCCAACGGCGCAGAAACGATCGAGACGAGTAACGAGGAAGACAGTCCGATGCTGGCCCTCAATTTCAGACTTGGCTTCGAATCAAACCCGGCGTGGGTGGACTTCGTGAGAGAGTTGCAGGCTTGAAGCCATTATCAATCCTACGCTGCAGTTCTGTGGGTCAGCCCGGTCCCGATTCAGCGTGAAGTCTGTTTTTTCCAGCCTCAGACGAGAGAGCAGGTCCAAGTTCCAGACACATTCAGGAGATTGCACCCAATGAAGAAATACGAGACGCAGGCCGCGCAACTTGAGGAGTCGTTGCAGCTTTCGCTGCCTCCGGTGGCAGTTGCCTTCACCGACGATCTTCCGGGAGGGATTTCGTCATACGAGGATGTGGCACCGGCAGGTTGTTACTTCTGGCAGGAGGCGTCGCAGAAGGTATTTTCGACGAGCGCCCAGGACCACGAACTGTGTGCGATCGGCGTACACACACATAGTCTTTCGGGCGCGTCGGCGGCGCAGGAGACCGAACTGATGACGGCGCTCGAGGCGATGCAGGGCCTGGACTATGTTCGCGAAGAGGAAGTGGCGGCGATTCCGGTCATGCAGCATCCGGTCCAACATGCGGTTTACGGTCCGCTGGCCGACTTTCCCATGGATGCCGACGTCGTCCTGCTCTTTGCGCACGCTCAGCAGAGCCTGATTTTGACAGAAGCGGTTGCGAGGGTCGACGAGGGCGTTCCGCCGGCGATGGGAAGACCTGCGTGCGCGGTGGTGCCCCAGGTCAGGAATGGGGGCAGAGCTGCGATGAGCCTGGGTTGTTGCGGCGCGCGGGCTTATCTGGACACGCTCTCCGATGACGTCGCCTTGTGGGCGCTGCCCGGCGAAAATCTAGAGCCGTACTGTAGGGAGATCAGCGGGTTGGCAAAGTCGAATGGAATCCTGACAATCTTTCACCAGAGGCGAAAGGAGGATGTCGCCTCAGGCAAGAGACCCAGTGTTCAGGAGTCTCTAGAACGGTTGGCCGGCTAAAGCCGGAAACGGGGTCAACGACAAGAGACCATGCAAAGTAGATGGAATGAGAAAGAGGCGGCCCGGTTTGCGGGGGACCCGCTCAGTCTGCGGGTGTATTCGTCGCGACTGCTCGGGTGCGATCCCTCGCTTGTCCTGCACGGCGGCGGCAATACATCGGTAAAGGCGACGGCACAGGACATCTTTGGTGACAAGGAAGAGGTCCTATACGTAAAGGGCAGCGGCTGGGATCTGGCGACAATAGAGGCGCCGGGATTCGCGCCGGTGCGGCTGGGCGCGTTGCAGCGCATGGCGACTTTGGAGGAATTGAGTGACAGTGAGATGGTCACGGCGCAGAGGGCGGCGATGACCGATCCCTACGCTCCCAACCCTTCGGTAGAGGCCATTTTGCATGCAGTCATACCCTATCGTTTCGTGGATCACTCGCATGCCGACGCGGTGGTGGCCCTGACGAACACGCCGGACGGCGAGGCCATCGTGCGCGACCTTTATGGTCCGGAGATGATGATTGTCCCGTATGTGATGCCGGGATTTGTGCTGGCACGGGCGATTTATGAGATGACGAGAGACACTGACTGGGATTCTCTGCCGGGGATGATTCTGCTCAATCACGGCGTCTTCACCTTTGCTGACGGTGCGCGCGAGAGCTACGAACGGCACATCGAGATTGTGACGGCCGCCGAAGAGTATATTGAGGAGAAGGCCGGGAACAGGTTTGAGGTCAGGAGTTCTGACAGGGGCTCAACTGCGGCGCCGCTGGAGGAACTGGCCCGGCTGCGCAGGGCCGTTTCAGGTGCCAGGGGGCAAGCCGTTCTGGCTTCAGTTGATCAAGAGGCGGCGACGAGGGAGTTTTCGGAGCTGTCAGAGGCCCCTGAGTTGGCAACACGCGGTTTGCTGACTCCCGACCATGTCATTCGTACTAAGAGGATTCCGCTGGTTGTCACGGGAGAGGGTGCGGAGAAGGATGTGGGCGCGTACGTTTCGGCATATGGTGATTACTTTGACAGGCATAGGGACGGTAACCTCTCTCGTCTGGACCCGGCGCCGCGTTGGGCCTTGTGGCCGGGCGTTGGCAGCGTAGCCTTCGGCGGAAATCCCAAGGAGATCGCCGCGATCGACGACATAAGGCGGCACACGCTGCGGGCAATTGGATGGTCGGAGGCTTTGGGAGGCTGGCAGCCGCTGGGCGAGAGTGAGATCTTCGCGATTGAGTATTGGGAGTTGGAGCAGGCGAAGTTGAAGGGGGCAGGTACACCGCCGCCGTTGCAGGGCAAGGTGGTATTAGTAACGGGCGGGGCCAGCGGCATTGGACGAGCCTGCGTGGAAGCTTTCCTGGGACAAGGCGCGGTCGTTGCCGCGCTGGACATCAGTACCGAAGTGTCGGAGCTATTCGACCCTGAGACGGTGCTGGGCATCAAGTGCGACGTGACTGACGAAGACGGGCTCAAGGCGTCGGTGGACGAGGTAGTGAGTCGCTGGGGCGGTCTGGATGTCCTGGTCTGCAACGCGGGCATATTTCCGGCCAGCCAGGCGCTGGCTGAAATGGATTGCGACCACTGGGACAGAAGCATCGAGGTAAACCTGACCAGCCAGCAGCGGCTTTTGCAGGCGTGTGTACCCTTTTTGAAGTTGGGTTGCGATCCTGCGGTAGTCATCATCGGCTCAAAGAACGCGCCGGCGCCGGGTCCTGGAGCGGGGGCCTATTCGGTGGCGAAGGCTGGTCTAACGCAGCTGGCGCGCGTCGCGGCTTTGGAACTGGCGGGGGATGGCATCCGAGTGAATGTGCTGCATCCGAATGCGGTCTTTGACACTGCGCTTTGGTCGTCGGAACTGTTGGAGGAACGGGCTGCCAGCTACGGCATCAGCGTGGACGAGTATAAGGCCAACAATCTGCTGGGGGTTGAGATTACCTCTGCCGACGTGGCGGCTCTGGCCTGCGCGGTGGCAGGTCCGGTATTTGCCAAGACGACCGGCGCGCAGATCCCGGTGGACGGCGGCAACGAACGTGTGATTTAGGTGTTTCGCTGGTTTGAAGGGGTGGATCCCAGTTTTAGGGCGGGAAGGGACTGGCACAAGGCCGGCACATACGGGGATCTGATGGGACTGGCGGGACGCGGTCCGGCTGGACACCTTCGAATAGGCACCCGTCACCAATGTCGACACCAGGTTGGGTAGGCAGTAGGGGGGCGTTGCGGGGGCGGAGCCACCGCAAAAGGGAGGGCCGAATAGGCCCGACCGCCCAAAAAAAGCGAGGAGAGAGGGTAGAGGAGTGAGGAGAGAGAACTGCCGTTTCCTCTGCCACAGAGTTTATCGCGGCGTGGCGATGGTTGGTGTGGCGCCGAAAGTATGCGTGAGTTTGCCTCCATTTTGGGATGCACCCGTTTGGAGTTCGTCCAACGGGTCCAGAAAGAACAGCGCGTTTCGACTGAGAAGGTTGAGAAGAGCATTTTCCTTTATTGGAAATCACCGCAACCGGGACAAATTGGGTAGACCCGCTTTGGAAGTGACTTTGCGCAGTAATTTTTGAGTTGGTATACTGTTTGGGTTGCGCCAGAAAGCGAGAGTTGGGCTGGAGGCGCTGGTCCCTCGCTGCGGCGGCCAGCGGAACTGAAAGCAGGTTTCGGTACAGTCTTCCCCCCACATTCCATTCGATATCAGGCTCCGAAGGATCTGGATTCTTCAGAGGAGGCCAGCATGTTAAGAACATTGGGCCGGGTCGTGCCCATACTCCTGCTGATCGGCTTCATTGCGACAGCCGTCGTTCTCATTCGAGGTGGGCTACTAACGACAGATTTGGCCGCGAGAGAGTGGCTTGCCTCTGCCACCGGGGCACAGTCGAAGGCCGTCGAGTCGCAGGTCAGCATTCCCACATATTTCGGCTCTCTGGAGGTAACGCAATCGCGTTCGGTTACTCCGGGCGTGGGCGGGGAAGTCATGGAAGTGCTCGTCGAAGTGGGCGACCTGGTAGAGGCGGGGCAGGAGCTGTTCAGGTTGGATTCGACGCAATTAGACTGGGCGGTTCAGCGGGCAGAGATTGCGCTGGAGCTGGCTCGCATTGCATTGTTGGAGATCGACGAGCAGTCTACGGAGGGCGATCTTGCGGTTGCACGGGCCAATCTGGAGG
This sequence comes from Caldilineaceae bacterium, assembly GCA_034428435.1. Lineage (GTDB taxonomy): Bacteria > Chloroflexota > Anaerolineae > Caldilineales > Caldilineaceae > Bin5. The sequence goes on from DAOUHY010000150.1 coordinate 51,879, forward strand.
TAGCGAAGACCAATCTTGACAAGCTGGCGTTTGGCGGCGTGACGGAAGACGAGCTGGCCGCCACGCGGGCGAGCGCCACGGCCGCGTGGGCGCGGTACAATGAGCTACTCGCCGGCCCGACCGAAGCCCGCTTGCAGCAGTTGAGGGCGAGCCTGGAAAGGGCGGAGCTGGCAGTAACGCAGGCGCAGCGGGAGTACAACGAGGTGGCCTGGCGAGGCGATGTAGGGCGTACGCCGCAGGCAGCGAATTTGCAGCGGGTCACGATCGACCTGAATGTGGCGCAGGCGTCTTACAATGAGGCGACGCAGCCGGCGCGAGCTTCGGAAGTACAAAGTGCGCTGGCCGCGGCTCATCGGGCCCAACATGCGTTGAACGAACTCGAGGAAGGCATTTCGGAAGTGGATCTGGCGGTAGGCAGGGCGAGGGTCGCGGCTGCGGAGGCGACTGTTCTGAGGATAGAGGAGTTGACGACCAGCCAGAAGTCAGCCGAACTGCGGGTGAGCCAGGCGCTCGTCAACCTGGAGGAGTCGCAACAGCGTTTGGACAAGGCCATTGTTCGCGCGCCGATGACGGGGGTTGTTCTTGCACTCAATGCCGAGGAAGGTCAGGTGATTGGCGCGTCTTCACTTGCAGCCGAAATAGGCGATCCATCGGCGCTGGAGCTGGTCGTGGGGATTCCTCAAGACCAGGTGCTGACGATGTCGGTCGGGGATCCGGTGCGAATAACCCGGTTCGGCAGCGATGACATTTCCGTTCTTTCCACGATTTCCAAGATTTCTCCGATCAGTTTGCCCGGAAAAGGGAACTCGACCTTTCCCGTTACGATTCGGTTACCGGAAGACGGCTCCGCGCAGTTTAATCCGGGAATCTTCGTTTCGGCAACCTTTGAGTAATCCATCGGCAGGTCGAGAAATCGCATACTGAGCTATACGCTGGCCCCACAGGACTTCCGCTCCATGTGCAGCCCGGTTGCGGAAGTCCGTGAAGATGAAAACTCAGGTAGGAACCGAGTGGTGACGACAGGGCGTCAAAGAGGACGCACCGGTTGCCAAGGTTCCATTCGTTAACGGCACTACGTCAACTGCATTCAAAGGGGAGCGCAATGACGAACCACATCCGAGTGCTGGAGATATGACGATGACGATTCGACTCGTTTTGGGCTTGGCAGCGCTAATTTATCTTGCGATAATCCAGCCTGGTTCGGCCCAAAGCGGACGACTTGAAGATCAGTTAGCCCAGTCCACACCCGTAACCCCAACAGTCCTCGCGGTTGTTCGCAATCAAGGTACGACGCTGTACGACAGGCCAAACGGTGAGCCGCAGCAGGATCTGGTGGGCGGTTCTCTTGTCACGGCCCGGTTGCGTTCTGCCGACCTGCTCTGGGTATTGGTTCAGACACGTGACCAGACTGAAGGCTGGGTAGAGGTAAGGACTCTGCTGGCCGCAGGGTTGGGCCGGCTTCCGGTTGAGGAACCAACGCCGACGCCCACGTTGACGCCAACGCCTACTGTTCCGCCAACGCCATCGCCATCGGTTACGCCGACAACGGAGGCGGTTCCGACTGAAGCGGTGGAGGCCACGGGGACGGCAATGAGTGAGCCGGCTCCTGAGGAGGTAATGGAGGCGACGCCAGAGGCTACGGGGACGCCGGAAGCGATGGAGGAGCCCGTGACGCCGGCGGCGATGGAAGAGGCTGCAGGCACGCCGGCGGCGATGGAAGAGGCGACGCCGCAGCCAACAGAAGAGGCCATGCCAGAGGTTACATCTGAGGCGGGGACGCCGGAAGCAACTCCGACACCGTTCATTCCACCTGAAGGACCCACGGCACTCTCGCTGGCTCGAATTGGGGGTGCAGTACTGTGGGATGGCGAGGACGGGGCATTCGTGGAACATTTCAAGGCCGGTTCGCGGTTAACTGCGGCCTTCAGAACGGACAGTAGCAGTTGGTACTATGTCTATCACGATGATGGGGCTCACGGTTGGGTTTCGGCAGATGAACTGTTGGTCGTGAGCGGCCAGATTCTGACTGTTAAAGAGTTTACGATACCTCTGGAGGAGGTGATCCCCGTTGAAGGAGGGGAGACTGCTCCGGGCACGGAGACGCCAACGCCCACTCCGACACCTACGCCTGCCGGCCCCCCCGAAAGGGTCACAGTTACGGTCATTGATTTCGGACTGCGGTTGAACGTGCGCGCCGGTCCGAGTACCGATTACGATATCGTGGCCAAGGCGGTGGCTGGGGTAACGTTTAACGGGATAGGCCGGACAGAGTCGGGCGACTGGGTGCAGGTGGCGATCGCCGATCTTCCAAGCGGGTATGGCTGGGTTTCGGCCACATACGTGACTACCACGGGGCCGTTTGAGGCGTTGCCCGTGGTGGAAGCGATGGAGATGGATTCGGAGACTGAGACGGAAATGGAGAGCGGCGGGTGAGTAGGTTAAGGTGAGATGCCTTGGCCGGGATTAATGCCGGCCAACCTTCTGACCACAGTTTACGAATCCTGTCTGCGCCGTCAGGCGGAAGAGGATCTGCGAAGTGTAAGCGATTCTGAACATGACCGAGGTCGTGGGCAGGGTCGCTTTTCTTTTGCTGGTGGGCCTGTTTGGGGTCGGCCGCTCCCAGCCTGCACATGCGTTGTTTACTGTTTTGAGGCCCCACTTGTCCCCGCTTCGTTTGTAGTTCACGCAGGGAGGAGTGACGAACCGTCTTCTGGCAGAGGATTTCGAAGAAGGGGCGAAGTCGAAGTTTCCGACTGTGAATCCGAGGGCGGCTCTCGGCCATACTGGGTGCAGGCGGGGATCGGTCTGTTGCGTACCTTGAAGCAGCCATATCACGATTATCCGGGAAATGAGGCTGCATTTGCAGGGCTTCTGCTGTTGGCAACTCACTGCAATTGGGGTTGGCGACGTCTGCAGTGAAAGCCAGATTGCCAAGAATACATTACTTTTACGACGATTGACACAGCCAATGCGTTCTTGTATAGTTCAGTCCCCTCATCAGGGCGGTGGGGAGGATGAACGTTGCCGCGATTTGTGACGCATTCCATTCACTGTGCCTTGCTTTTCTGTACTCCAACCTTGCAGAGGTTTTTGAGTTGAAAAGGAGAGTGGTCGAAAAGCCGAACAGCACACATTTTTCGAGACGTCATTTTCTGAAGTTGAGCGGCACGGCCGGTGCGACTGTTTTGATCGCGGCCTGCGGACCGGGTGGCGCGCCTGAAGCGGAAAGCAGCGCGGTGGATAGTTCGGAAACCATGCCGCAAACGGCAACGCAGTCGGTACCAGAACTGCTTGGGGCGGACATGCCCGGGAGTCCAAATAGTCCCCGTGGTTGGACTACCGTGCTGCCTGACCTGCCGGAGGGTCTGCCGCCTGCACCGGGGCAGGAACCGATTGAGATTTCGACGACGCGGCGGGTGGACGCCCAAACACAGTTCGGCGAGGGCGACTCATTGGAGAACTATCCCTGGTCGCGCATGATTGAGAAGCTATTTGGCTTCAAGCTTACGGTGGCCTGGACCTGGTCGAGCGGCGACGAGGCAACGACAAAGTACAATCTGGCCATGGCAAGCGGCGATATGCCGGACTATCTGGAAACTGTGCCTTCCACTATCTTCGTGAAGATGGTAGAGGCCAGTCTGCTTGAGGACATTACCGATGCATACACAATGTATGCCAGCCAGCGGTGGCAGGACACGTGGGCTGAGTATGGTGACCTTCCGTGGATCTTTACGACGGTAGACGGTCGAAAGTACGGTTTGCCGCGAGTAGAGGACCTTGCCCACAATGACAATATCCTCTGGTACCGGCAGGACTGGTTTGACGCGCTCAGCCTGGATGTTCCGCAGACGCTAGAAGAGTTGCATGACAAGGCAGTGGCCATTGTAGAGGCTGACATAGGCAAGGGTGCGCCGGGTACGACGATCGGGTTGCTTGCGAACAAGAGTTTTTCTGCGACCTGGTTTGGCAGCATCGATCCAATCTGGGCACCCCACGGGGTTGTTCCGAATCACTGGACAGAGGTGGGAGGCGAACTGGTCTTTGACGCGGTTCGCGAGGAGATGCAGGAGCCGCTGGCGCTATTGAACGAGTGGTACCAAGACGGCATTTTCCGCGAGGACTTCTTCACGATAAACACTTCCGACTCGATCCAGGATGTGGCCGCGAGTCAGTGCGGCATTCATTAAACTTCATCCTGGGGCGCCTGGCTGGACACAGTGCGAAACGATCCGGAAACAGTCTGGGCATTTGCCGACAATCCTGCCGGCCCCGAAGGTGTCAGAGCACGGCACACCGAGAACAATTTTCGTAGCAGCCCCTTCTGTTTCCGGAAGGGGATGGAGCACGTCGATCAGATCTTCACGATTACGAACTTCATGCACGAATTGACCGAGGACTACGACCGGCGCTTCCACGGTTGGGAGAGTCACAACTATGAATGGCTGGAGGATGGTTCGGTCGCGGCTACGGGAATCAGTTGGTCTCCCTGGGCGATTGGGCCGATAGGAACGCGCGGAAGCGGCATGATCGATCCCCGTCACGTAGCCAACCTGATAGACTATCAGCTTGAGGAATGGGGAAAGATTCCGGCTGAGGAACGGGACGCCTATCAAACGCTCTCGCTTGAAGATCCCACCGGAGTGAGAATACTGGGCAAGCAGTCACGTCTATTCATTCTGGAGGACGGCAGAACAGGGCAAGATTACGGAATACCAGAGTCTGCCTACACCGACCATGATCGAACGGGGCAGTGACCTGAGTAAGTTGGTAGAGGAAAACGTGCTCGGCATGATTATCGGAGAGAAGCCTCTCAGCGCTTTCGACGATTTTGTCGAGCAGTGGACAAACCTTGGCGGCGACCTGGTTACGCAGGAAGTGAACGAGTGGTGGGCCGCAAGGTCGTAAGTCAGTTCCCAGACTTTGCAGGGGTCAGGCGTGTTCTCGGGGAACCGGGGACACTCTGCCCTTCGCAGCGAAGTAGGGGGACAGTACTCCGAACGGAAATGAATTCCCAGTAGTATCCCCGGATAGACATTATGGCAGTAGTGGAAGCGGAACACGGCACCGTTGCCGAAACGGCTGCAAAGCGATTGCGAATCCGCAACTATTTAGGGAGATCATGGCCATTGTACGCCATGATGGTGCTCCCAGTCATTCAGCTTGCCCTCTTTCACTACTACCCTATGTACGGTGTAGTGATCGCATTTCAGGATTTCAACCCTGGCCTGGGATTCGGAGGTTCGCCCTGGGTTGGTCTGAAGCACTTCAACTTTATCTTCGCCAATCCCGACTTCAAGAACGTAGTCGCCAACTCCTTCTTCATCGCGGTCGGTAAGATCACGACACTTCAGTTAATGGCAGTAACACTGGCATTGCTGCTCAACGAAATCCGGTCAATGATCTTCAAGCGTACGGTACAGACGGTGATCTATTTGCCGCATTTCCTCTCCTGGATTGTGCTAGGAGGCATTTTGCTGGATCTGCTGTCAACGTCGGGAATGATCAACCGGGCCATTGAGTTTGCAGGTTTTGATCCGATTCTCTTTCTGGGCAGTAACGCATGGTTCCGTCCCATCATTGTCATAACGAATCTGTGGAAGGAGGCCGGGTGGGCAACGATAATCTACCTGGCCGCTCTGACGGGCATCGATCCGGTTCTGCATGAGGCGGCCGCTATCGACGGCGCTAACCGCTGGCAGCGCATTCGCCACGTCAACATTCCCGGAATCCTCTCTATGGTCATACTGATCGCCTGCTTGAACCTGGGAAACGTTCTTCAAGCCGGCTTTGAGCAGGTGCTGACCTTATATAACCCGACGGTGTATGAAACTGGCGACATAATCGATACATATGTCTACCGTGCGGGACTCATCTCGGCGCGTTACAGTATGGGTGCGGCGGTGGGTCTTTTCCAGTCGGCGATGGGCTTTGTCCTGATCGTGGTCGCCTACCGTCTGGCCAGCAGGTATGCGGGATATCGCATATTTTGATCGCAGGGCGAATCGTGTAGCTGGCGACAGGCAATGAATTACCGATGATACAAGAAAAGAGTTTAGCGAGCCGGATGTTTGATCTCGGGAATTACCTCTTCCTGTTTCTATTCGGGCTCGCCTGCTTGTTTCCGATGGTACATGTAATCGCTGTCTCGCTGAGCAACCGGGCGGCGTCCATGGGTGGTTTTGTTACGCTGTGGCCACTGGGTACAACCTTTCAGAACTATCTTGAAATCCTGGAGGCAGGACCGGTATACAGGGCATTCCTGGTCTCGGTTTCTCGCACAGTTCTGGGTACGTCGATCAATATGGCCATGACGGTACTGGCCGCGTATCCCCTTTCCAAGTCGTCGGAGGAGTTGAAGGGGCGTTCGGTATTCATGTGGATCGTCCTGATTGCAATGCTCTTCAACGGGGGTCTAATCCCCTGGTGGATGGTGATACGCAACCTGGGTCTGCTCAACAGCCTGTGGGCGCTGGTGCTGCCTGGGGCACTGCCCATCTGGAACGTGATCCTGCTGATGAACTTCTTCCGCGAGATCCCGAAGGAGCTGGAAGAGGCAGCGATAATCGATGGCGCTTCCTATTGGGGTACGCTCTGGTATGTTTTTCTCCCTCTTTCGGTGCCGGCTCTGGCGACGCTAACCCTGTTTGCCGCAGTCTTCCACTGGAATGCGTGGTTTGACGGGATGGTCCTGATAATGGACAACGCCAAGTACCCGATCATGACATTTCTGCGTACGGTGGTGGTCGACATGAATTTGCAGATATTGACAGTTAACATGGAAGATATCTACAACCTGTCGGATCGGTCGATTCGGGCCGCCAATATCGTCGTCGCCACGGTGCCGATCCTGATCGTGTACCCGTTCCTGCAACGGTACTTCATTCACGGTATCCGCCTTGGGGCGGTAAAGGGATAGTCGGGGCCCTCCATTAGACGTTCCCTTGCCAGTCTCAATGAAGTGAGGAGCAAGCACTCTCGGTAGGTAGGTAGAACCCAGGCGTCGTTGAAGTTTGTCCGACCTGGAATTTGCGGGCCCGTCAAGTTGTCAATATATGAGGGACACGAAGATTCACGAAGCGTCCTGGAGGGTGCGGCATTCACGAGGGCACCCACAAGGGCACCCACAAGGGGTGCCCCTACGGGGGGCATTCGGCGTGGTGACGCCTCTCATGGGTTGCGGGGTTGGGCACCCACAAGGGGTGCCCCTACGGGGGGCATTCGGCGTGGTGATGCCTCTCATGGGAGGCGGGGTTGGGCACCCACGAGGGGTGCCCCTACGGTGGGATGCTTGATTGGAAGAAAATGTCAACGAGCAATAGGTAGAGTACATCCAGAACAGGAGCTTGAACCATGGGAACGGCTGTCAAGATCGGTGTGATTGGCGCTGGGAGCGCGACTTTTTCTCTGGGGCTGGTGAAGGACCTGTGCCTGACGGAAAGTTTGAGCGGTAGCCACGTGACCTTTATGGATGTGGACGCAGAACGGCTGCAGATGATCCACAGGCTGGCCGAGCGTTATGCCGACGAACTTGGGGCGAACATTACATTTGACCAGACTCTAGACCGGCGCGATGCGATGCAGGACGCCGACTTTGTAATCAACACGGCCTCGGTCGTGACGTACGACTCGGGCCTGGAAACGCGGGACCTCATCCAGGAGTACGGCTACGACTGGGATGGACCGGGGTCGCTTGAGTATTCGTTCTACAACACCTCGTTCATCTTGGACGTGGCGCGAGAGATTGAGAAGATCTGCCCGGACGCGTGGCTGATCCAGTCGGGAAACCCTGTTTATGACGGTTGCACGGTTATCGGCCGCGAGACCGACGTGAAGGTTTGCGGACTGTGCCATGGCTATTACGGGTACCGGGACATCTGCGACATGCTGGAACTGGACCATACCAAGGTGAAGTGGCAGGCTCCAGGTCTGAATCACAATATCTGGCTGACGCAGTTTGAGTACGAGGGTGAGGACGCGTACCCGTTGATTGACGAGTGGATTCAGAGCAAGGGTGAGGCGTACTGGGCGGAAACTGCGGCCAGCAGACCGTTGCCAGAGGGCAGGTCGGGCTGGTCCGGCGAATTGAGGCGAGCGTGGGAGATCGACCTGTCGCGTGCTGCGGTACATATGTACAGGCTGTATGGACTGATGCCGTTGGGTGACACGGTGTGGATGAAGTACATTGGTTGGTGGTACCACAAGGACTTTGACGCGAAGCGTTTCTGGTTCGGCGAGCCGTGGGGCGGTCAGCGGTCGCACCTGTCCTGGCCGATGTACGTTGACAACCAGGCGCGGAAGGTGGAACAGATCGCCCGCCTCGCCCAGGACCCTTCGGCAAGCCTTGTGGAGAGCCTGGGCAAGAGCAAGACGATCGAGCAGCAAGTGCCGATCATCGATGCGCTGGTGAACGACAATGAAGGGCAGTTCCAGGTGAACGTGCCCAACCATGGGGCGCTGCCTGGCGTTCCGGATGACATTGCGGTGGAGATTCCGGCGGTGGTGAACAAGGAAGGTATCCACCGCATTCAGGTTGACCCTCTGCCTCGGAAGATCATGCTGACTCAGATCCTGCCTCTGGTTCTCTCACTTGAGCGGACTCTGCTGGCAATAGAGACCGGTGATCGCTCTCTGTTGCTATGGGAGTTACTGGACGCAAACGAAACGCGTTCCTATGCGCAGGCCGAGGACGCCCTGGAGGCGATTCTGGGACAGGGGTACAACCAGGAGATGAACGAATATTTCCGGTGGCCGTCTAAGTGGAAGTCCAACGGCATCAGCAGGACGCCGGTCCGGGATGATCCCACACTGCGGGCCGAGGGGGTGGTGGCGGCCGATTAAGTAGCATCGCAGGAATTGGACGAAAACTCCTTTGTCATAAGATCACATCGGCGTTAAGGTACTAAGGGGGACGGCTCTTTGGATTGGTAGAGCGTCCCTCTTATTTCTGTTTGAGTATCAGAGGGATTTGGAGCGACTCACCAACTGCGTAAAGGCATCAAGCGGGGTAAAAAAATGAAAGTCGTCGAAGTAGAAACTATCGTAGTCAGAAACGAGCCGCCCTTTCGGGGTGGGAGCATGTGGCTGTTTGTTCAGCTGCATACTGACGAGGGCATCGTCGGGCTGGGCGAGCGGCCTTCAGGAAATGCGAAGAATCTGGACGCGCAGGTCAGGCTGATCGAGGATCTGGGTGAGCAGTTTGTCGTGGGCACGAACCCCTTTGACATCGAAAAACTGTGGCAGACTATCTTTGCCTCGCGTCACGACTACCGACATCCCGGGCTGGACATGACGCCGGCACTGAGTGCGATCGAGATGGCGTGCTGGGACATCGTAGGCAAAGCGACGGGTCAGCCGATCTACAATCTGTTGGGCGGGCGCTGCCACGAGAAGCTGCGCGCCTACGCATATATGCCGTCGGAAGGCATTTGGGAGAACCCGGAAAAGGCAGGGGAGATCGCTGCAAAGCTGGTTGAAGAGGGAAACACGGCATGCAAGTTCGATCCCTTTCAGCCCATATTTCCGAATCCCAGCGATTACTCGCTGAAAACGATCCGGCACGTTGCCAAGATCTTTCAGTGTATTCGGGACGCGGTGGGGGACGACCTGGAGATAGGCATCGGAACGCACGGCCAGTTCAGCACTGCCGGCGCGATTCGCGTTGCCAAGATACTGGAGGAGTTCGACCCATTCTGGTTCGAGGAGCCGGTTCCGCCTGAGAACATTGATGAGATGGCGCGGGTGGCGGCGCATACGAGCATCCCGATCGCTACAGGAGAGCGGCTGGTATCGAAGTTCGAGTTTGCTCAGCTGCTGAAGAAGCAGGCGGCGCAGGTCATTCAACTGGACGTGGGGCAGTGCGGCGGGATCCTGGAATCGAAGAAGATCGCGGGCATGGCGGAGGCCTATTACGCCATGATCGCCCCGCATATGTATTGCGGGCCTGTGGCAGCGGCGGCGGCCGTACAGCTTGATACGTGTTCGCCCAACCTGTTGATCCAGGAGTACAACGGGGGCCCTCTGCACCAGGAGCTGTTCAAGGAGCCGATTGTATTTGAGAACGGATATATCATACCGCCAACAGGGTCAGGGCTGGGCGTGGAACTGGACGAGGCGGTCGTCAAGAGACAGTTATTGTAAGCGAGGGGACAAGGGAAAGGTCATTCATGGCTATCTTGGACGGAAAAGTGGCCCTGGTCACCGGCGCGGGGCGAGGACACGGGGAGGCGGTTGCAGTCCGGTTTGCCGAGGAGAGCGCCGCGGTTGCAGTCTGCGACATCGTGCCCGTAGAGGAGTTGGAGGGCGGAGTCGGCGAACGGATCCGGGCCGCAGGCGGGGAGGTATTTTGCTCGCAGACAGATGTTTCGAAAGAGGAGCCGGTCAGGCAGCTAGTGCAGGATACGATTGACCGTTTCGGCACGATCGACATATTGGTTAACGTGGTCGGGATAGCCGGTCCGACGAAGGATGTATGGCAGATGAGCCTGGAGGAGTGGCAGGAAACGCTGGCGGTCAATCTGGATTCGGCGTTCCTGGGCTGCAAGTACGCGCTGCCGGAGATGATTCGCAAGAGGTACGGGCGCGTAATCAACTTCAGCTCGGCTTCGGGCAAGCAGCCTCTTTCGCACCGTACTCCCTACACGACCTCGAAGATGGGCATCCTTGGATTCACACGCACTTTGGCGGCGGACGTGGGCCGGTACAATATCACGGTCAATGCCATCTGTCCTGGTGCACACGAGGAGCGGAGTGTCGAGTTGGAACGGGCGCGGGCGGAGTACAGGGGGGAAGCTTTCGATGAAGAGGCATTACGGCGCCGTTACCGGGAGCCGCGGCCGAACGCGGTGCTGGCCGGGCGGTGGTGCGGGGATGAAGGATTCGTGGAGAAGGGGGCCGGGTCGGAGGAAGCGGCGGCGATAGCGGTCTTTCTGGCGTCGGATGATGCGGCCAGCATGACGGGTCAGGACATCAATTCGGGGGGATGGGTGATGTGGTGAGGAAGGCTTACTTCCGCGAATTCTGTCTACGAAGAACACCTTTTTGATCCGCGAAGTTACGCGAAGGGACGCGAAGAACACCTTTTTTCATCCGCGAGGTCACGCGAAGGGCTGCGAAGAACGCCAGGTGCAGAGTCGAGAAGCAGAAATGATGACAGAGAACGCAGTGCCGTTGCAGGGGCAGTTTGTGCTGGAGTGGAACCGAGGCGGTATCAGTAGCCTCAAACTGAAGGACGATGTGTACGATACCGAATACATCACGCCGGCCGAAACGCTTGGGGAGGTGCTGGTAGGCTATCGCGTAGGCGGAGGGGCGTGGCGATCTGCGACGAACTTCTCCTCCGGCGACATCCGTAGGGTTGAAGAGACTGGAGGCGGGTCTCGGGCGTTCGTGTACAGCGGAGATAGCCAATTGCTGCACGGATTGCGCGGGTTGGGGCTGGAGGAGCGGTTCAGCGCGGAAGGGAACCGCCTGATATGGAGCCTGGCGTTTCGCAACGAGACGGAAGAGACGGTGGAGATCGGGGACATCGGTCTGCCGTTGCCCTTTAACAAGCGCTTTGTGCGCGACAACCTGGCCAACTATACGCATGTCGTCGCGCGCCACAGCTTCATTTCGGGACATGGTTCATTTCTGTTTTGGCAGCGGCCCAATGGCGCCGGTCCCTACCTAGTGATGACGCCTCTGGCGGGAACGAAGCTGGAGTACTATGAGGAGATCGACCCTCACCCTTCGACAACCAGCGTGCCCTACCGCGTTTATATTCATTCGGCGCTGACCGGTGGAAACGAGACGCGAGGAAGCTGGCGCCAACCGCATACGAGCGTCACGCTTTCGCCACAGGGAACTGAGGGCGACGGCGTTTCATACGGCTTCTGCCTGGAGTGGGCTGACGATTACGATGGCGTGCGTGATGTCCTTTACCGGCAAGGACTGTTCGACGTTCATGTCGTGCCGGGCATGACGGTACCGATTGATCTGGGCGCGACTTTCTCGATGCGGACGAAGCACGAAGAGTATGAAGTCGCGGCGGAGTATCCTGATCAGACCAGCATCGACCTGGTGGATGAAACGCAAGCAGATTCCCGCAGCTTTCGAGTAGAGTTTTCGCGGCTGGGGGAGAATCTCCTGACGGTCAACTACGGCAGCGGTTCCTACATGAACCTTGAGTTTTTTGTCACCGATCCGCTGGAGACTTTGATCAAGAAGCGAACTGCCTTTATTGTGGACAAGCAACAGCACAGGGACACGGGCAAGTGGTATGAAGGCCTGTTTTCGGTGTGGGACATGCGGGAGGCCGTCCTGCGCGGTCCTGAGAACACGGGCGGATTCGACGGCTGGTACGGTTATACGTTGACCTGTGACGACACGGCTCTACCAAAGGCGCCGTTCATCGCCGCGAAGAACGTGCATTTCCCCGAGCAGAAGGAGATTGATGCGGTCGAGTACTACATCGAGAAGTTTGTATGGGGCGGGCTGCAACGCACGGACGAGGAACAGCCTTACCCTTACTTTATCTATGGCGTGCCTAACTGGTATGAGAACAGGCACAGTGAGCACGGGTTCGGGACCAAGGGGGAAGGTCTGAAACATGTCTGGCGCAGCTACGATTATCCGCATGTGATCATGCTCTATTTTCACATGTACCAGATTGCCAAGCAATATCATGGGTCGACGAACTACCTGGACAGTGCGGGTTACCTGGAGCGGGCGTTCGGGACGGCGGAAGCCCACTTCCGGCTTGCCGGGCTGGACGATCTCCCGCACGGAGCCCGGGGGTACTGGGCGTATCGACTCGGCCTGTACAATGAGATGTTGATTGTTGACCTGATCGACGCTCTTGAGGAGGAGGGCTGGCAGGAGCGGGCGGACTGGCTGCGCGGAGAGTGGGAGAAGAAGGTCAAGTATTTCGTGTATGACGATCCGTATCCGTTTGATTCGGAGTATCCGTTTGACACGACAGCGTTCGAAACATCACATGCTGTCGCAAAGTACGGGTTGACGCGCACTGTTGAGCCTGATACGAAGCTCTGGTACGACAAGTACAGGGACATCTGGTACGAGCATCCTGAAGTCAGCCGGTCTGACTTTGAGGCGTTCATGGAAAAGCAGATTGAGGCGAATATTGCTCTGCGGGGTTGGGTGGAACCGTCGTACACGCTATTGGGAGGCGACAATCGGGGTGGGGACTCTTCGCGTTACGGCCTGAGCTACATGTCACAGCTGGGGGGATGGTCAATTGTGGACTACGCCCTTTACTTCGCGAAGGACCCATTCCCTTACTTGCGCTTAGGCTATGCATCCCTCCTCAGTTCGTGGTGCCTGATGAATACAGGGACGGCCGAATCGAATTACGGGTACTGGTATCCGGGCGAGGATAACGATGGTGCGTCGGGTTGGGCGATTACGCCAGAAAAGTACAGCGGCATGTGGATCAGGCAGGACAACGGGCGTGGGAGCTGGCCGTACGACGGCGAGATTGAATTGGGGTACGGGGCGGCGCTGCGAACCGCGGCCACGATAGTAGCCGACGATCCGCTTTTTGGCTGGTTTGCTTATGGCGGGCAGCTCGGGATGCGAGAGGGTCGATTTGAGATCTGGCCGCAGGACGGTGTGCGTCAGAGACTGCATATCATCGGGCGAGACGCGCGCATGCACTTGTTGCTAGAGCGCGACGGCTTTGCAGCAGATCATCCGATCTCCATACATTGCAACTACCTGGATTGTGAGGGCGCGGCTATGCAGTTCTCAAGGATCGCGTTCCGTATTGAAAATCGCAGCGGCGACCGGCACAGAACGGATTTGAAGCTCCGTGGTTTGAAAGGAAGTAGCTACACTGTTCGCATTGACGGGGAATCAACTCGCGACTTTGAGGCAGCAGAAGGGGGGTGGAGCAAGGCTGAAATTGAATTGAGTCCCAAAGATGTGGTCAAAGTGGAAATCGAGGCGGGTTGATTTCCGAGTTTCGCATGGGAGAGCAGGGCAGCCGAGGACTGCCCGAAGGTTTTAATCTGTCGTCTCGGTGTCTTCGTGCCAAACCAGGTCCGTCCAATGGCAGGTGGTCCACCTTCCATACTCGGACTTGAGCGAGGTTACGACCATGTTCTTTGTTCGGTCTTCGTCGTAAAAGTTTCCCTTCTCCATAAACGAAGTCAGCATCTTAAGTCGCTTCAAGCAGTGGTTGCGGGCCTGCTCGCCGATCTCTTCGAGTGACCGTTCCCGACCTTTAAAGAAGGCGAAAAAGGCGTCGCGGGAGGAGTTCAGATTCCCTGCGCGGGCGTCCTCGATTCGCGTTCGGAAGGGCTGGACCCACGAGTCTGGTGGGGCGCTCTGGTTTATGACTGTGTTGGCGTCGTCCAGCTTTTGCTTGTACTGTTCCACGACGCGCCCGCTGATCCTCGACAGCGAGAGAGTGATCAGTGCGAGGACAATGCCTATGGCGCAGGCAAAAAGGATGATGACGACCAGAATTGGCACTTCAGATTCCTTTCTACACTCAAGCCGTTAGACTCATGTGGATACTATACCACGATTCTTTCATTCGAGCGGTCTTCATTGCGAGAAGGAATCGCGGGAGCGTGCATCCTTGTCTTGGGGTGGGAATGGCTTGGCGCGGAATCAGAGCCAGCGGTGGTTTAGAAAGTTGCCGGTTTTAGGAGAGACGCAGGGCAGGCGTCAGGCCTGATTGTAAGTTAGGGTACTCTGATCGGGGTATAGGGACGAAAGGGGGGAAGGTGAGGGCGACAGTGGAGGGCGTGCGAGGGCGGGCACAGGGCCGGCGCCTACTGGGAATTGATAGGGACGGTGGATCGTGGTCTGGCGAAACTCGGTCGAACAGGCACTCTTCGCCAATGTCGACACCAGGTCGATGAGGCATGTTGTAGGAGAGGGGGCGTTGCGGGGGCGGAGCCCCCGCACAAGGGAGGGCCGAATAGGCCCGACCGCCCGGAACTGCAGTAGTCAGTGGTCAGTGGTCAGAGAAGGGGCTTCGCTGCCGGGGCGTGGAACGAGAACTGAATGAAGTTTGGCTCCTACCAGGTGAATAAGACGGTTTCCCATCATTTTGGGTTGAAGGCTTGCGGCATTCTTCGAGTCAGAGGCGGAAAGACAGCGCTATTTACTGGATTTTCATTGTTTGCATTAAACACAGGATGCGCGTATTATTCACGCGTCAGGCTCTCAACCCAATTGTTTTCGTATGAGACGAGGAAATGAGAGTTGCACAGAAGTTCAATCCCGCACCCAGACAATTGAGTTCAAAGGAGGCCGATTCCCTAACCGTATTGAAGTGTAGGACCATTTCAGTTTGCCTTCCACACGATCAATCCCAAGGAGCGACCTGATGAGGAAAAAGCTGACCTATTTGCTTATCGCGATTACCGCAGTGGCATTGCTGGCCGCGTGTGGTGCTCCGGAGCCGGCGGCAGAGGAAGCAATGGAGGAGGCGCCCGCGGCCGAGGAGACGTCGGAAGAGGCCATGGCTTCATCTGGCTACGAGAGCTGCCTCGAATCCCAAGCTGCAGGCAATACATTCTGCGAAGCACCGATGCTGGCGGCCCGAGTCGAAGCGGGCGAACTGCCGCCAGTGGATGAGCGGCTTCCCGTCAATCCTGCTGTGGGCAACAACCGTATTCCCGAATGGCAGGCCGTGATGGAACGCGGCGAGTACGGCGGCACGTTGCGGTTGATTGACTTTGACGCAGGCTCGATCGGCCATGATGCCGGCTGGATTTCGAATGAGCCCTGGGTGGAGACCGAGGACATCTCGCACGACTTTGCGACGATGACCGGTAACATCTTCGATCTGGAGATCAGTGACGACGACCAGGTTTTCACCTTCCACATGCGCAAGGGCATGAAGTTCTCGGATGGCTCCGATTTTGATACGGAGGACATCGATTTCTGGTGGAACGACATGCTGCACAACGAGACGCTCACGCCCGTAATCGGGTCGACCTGGCGTTCGGGTAACTCGCCCTCGGGCAATGTGGGCACGATGGAGGTGATCGACCGCTATACCTTCAAGGTCTCGTTTGATCAGCCCTACGGCGGCTGGCCGGGCCTTTTCACATACGGCGGCGGCCCGCACCGATTCACAGACAGCGACTACCTGAAGAAGATCCACGGGGATTATGCGGATCCGGACGAGTTGGCATCACTGCTCGAGAAGCATGGTTTTGAGGCAGGCGAGTGGAACAGGCTGTTTGGCGTTTACACCAGCACCAACCGCCAGCATGAGACCGGCCTTCCTTCGCTTGGACCCTACGTTCTGACTGAAATGGGCGAGACGCAGGCGGTTATGGAGCGGAACCCCTATTACTTCAAGGTGGACGAGTGGGGCCAGCAGCTGCCTTACATCGACCGGCTTCAGATATCGATTGTTCCCGATGTCAATGCGGCGACATTGAAGATTATCGCCGGTGAAGTGGATATGGCGCGCCGCGGCGTAACTGCTGCCGACATGCCGCTCTACCTGCAGAACGCCGAGGAGAAGGGCTACGAGGTCGTAATTCTGGACATGCACGCCTCGCTGGGTGAGATCTACCTGAATATGACCTATGCGGAGGAGGCGTGGCAGGAGGTCATCAACGAATTAGACTTCCGCAAAGCACTCTCCTTCGCGGTTGACCGCGAGTCGATCATCGACGCGGTTTACGCGGGTCTGGCGGAACTACCGCAAACCATGGACCCGACCACAGACGTTGCGCAGGCCGAGGCCCTCCTGGACGGGTTGGGACTGGACCAGCGCGACGCGGACGGGTGCCGGCTGACACCGAGCGGCCTGCCGATCCGGATCCAGTTCAATTTCACCCCGTTCACGGGTGAATCGCTGCCGACGGCTGAGATTGCGGCACAGAACTGGAATGACATCGGCATCTGCACAACGGTCAAGCAGTTGGAGCAGAACCTGTTCCTGACACAGGCGGCAGCCAACGAGACGCAGGCGATGGTCTGGTGGGCGCACTATCCACGCTGGCCGTGGCACGAGTCCGGCGACTATATTGGACGGGCGTGGCAGCGCCACTATGCCCCGTTGTGGATGGCGTGGTTTGACTGGAATGTCGGAGGAGGAAAGGAAGCATCGGACAACCCGGACGAGACCGATCCTCTGATCGTGGGTGTCGAACCGCCGCAGACCTACAAGGACTTGCGGAGGCTACAGACCGAGCTCTTCGCTACCTCAGATGCATCAGAGCACGAGCGGATATGGGGTGAGATGATCGCGATCTTCCGTGACAACCACTTCTGGATTTCCGCGTCCGACCCGTTGAAGAATCCTCTGGTCGTAAGCGCGGGTCTTGGAAACGTGGCCAAGAAGGGTTTCCAGATCCAGTCTGCCAACGAGGCAGAGTTCTACTACTGGCAGGATGAGAGCCGACGCTGATTTCGGCAGATTGAAAATCGGGGGGCGGGCGCGGCTCGCCCCCCGAACCACCACCACGCTTTGGACAAGAGGCAGGACGGAAGTTCGTAGCCCAAGCAGGTTTCTCGGATTCTCCCCACAGGGTATTTACAGGGAAGGGAGTCAATGCTTACACAGTACATTGGCAGACGACTTCTGCTGTTAATCCCGTTGATCTTGCTCATCTCCGTCATATCGTTCGTACTGATCCAACTACCGCCGGGGGACATTCTGAACATGGAGGTCCTGCGACTGCGGTCGGCGGGTACCCAAGTGTCGGAGGAGGAGGTCGAGGCGCTGCGGCAACTATACGGGCTGGACAAGTCGATGCCGGAACAGTACTGGCTTTGGATTACAAACATCCTGTTCAAAGGCAATTTCGGGACTTCGTTCACCTACGTCAAGTCGGTAAGCGAGATCCTGGCGGCGCGCGTTCCTCTGACGGCGGCGGTATCGGTCCTGACAGCAATATTTGTTTGGGTCACAGCGGTGCCGATAGGCGTCTACTCGGCAACGCATCAGTACTCATTGGTCGACTATTTCTGGACGTTTATCTCGTTTATTGGCGTTGCGACACCAGGTTTTCTGCTGGCGTTGATCTTTTTGTGGCTGGCTTTTGTCTGGTTCGACATTTCGGCGATCGGGCTGTTTTCTCAACAGTATGAAACCGCGCCCTGGAGTTGGGGGAAGTTGGTGAACATGCTCCAGCACATTTGGGTGCCGATAGTCATTATCGGAATGGCGAATACGGCGGGGATGATGCGCACAATGCGGGGGATGATGCTGGACGAACTGAACAAGCAGTATGTCATCACGGCACGTTCGAAAGGGCTGACGGAGACGCGGCTGCTGGTGAAGTACCCGGTGCGTACATCGATGAACCCCGTATTCAGCACAATCGGTTGGATGCTACCGGGGATAATCTCGGGTGAAGTGCTGGTTTCAATGGTACTGAACATCCCAACAACGGGCCCAGTGCTGTTGCAGGCCCTCTTGAATCAGGACATGTTTCTGGCGGGCAGCATCGTGTTCATCCTCAGTATTCTGACCGTGGTCGGCACTCTGGTTTCCGATATCCTGCTGGTGTGGCTGGATCCGCGTATCCGCTATGAGGGTGTAGCCTGATGAGCGAAAACGTCCAACAGGAAGAAGAGATGGGGGCCGTACAAAGGGTTTCCGCAGATGATCCCAGCCGCGAGAAACAGGCCCTGTATACGGCTTCGCAATCGCAACTGATCTGGCGGCGATTCAAGAGGCACAAGCTTGCGCAGGCTTCGATGGTCATTCTGGGGCTCCTTTATCTGATTGCTGCGCTGGGTGAGTTTATCGCACCGTACGATACGAAGCATGACTTCAAGGGGTTCGTGTACGCGCCGCCGGCCAAGATCCATCTTTTTGACGAGAATGGTTTTGCCGGTCCGTTCGTTTACGGGTTGAAGGGGGGGCGCGATGAACAGTACAACCGGGTATTCGAGGAGGTGAAGGAAGAGAAGTACCCTGTACGGTTCTTTGTGCGCGGTGATCCCTACAAGATGTGGGGGCTGTTTGAGACGGACCGCCATCTCTTTGGGGTAGGAGAGGAAGGGCAGATCTTTCTGTTCGGGACGGACCGGCTGGGGCGAGACCTTTTTTCGCGGGTAATCTACGGAACGCGCATTTCGCTGACGATTGGGCTGGTAGGCGTCTTCCTCAGTTTTGTCTTCGGTCTGGTGATTGGGGGCATTTCGGGATATTTCGGCGGGGTAACGGATGAGGTCATTCAGCGACTGATCGATCTGCTTGTTTCGATTCCGCAGTTGCCGCTGTGGATGGCACTGGCGGCGGCGGTACCGCGGGACTGGGATTCCATACAGACCTACTTTGCGATAACGATCGTACTCTCGATCGTGGGCTGGGCGGGCCTGGCGCGGACGGTGCGCGGGCGCCTGCTTTCGTTACGAGAGGAGGATTTTACAATTGCGGCGCGCGTATCCGGCGTTGGCGAGTGGCGCATCATCACCAAGCACCTGTTGCCGCTCTTTGCGAGCTATATCGTGGTGGCGATCACGCTTGCCGTTCCCGGCATGATAATCGGTGAAACGAGCCTCAGTTTCATCGGTCTTGGAATCCAGCCGCCTGCGGTCAGTTGGGGCACCCTTTTGCAGGACGCGCAGATGATCGCGAACGTTGCCCTCCATCCCTGGATGCTGATTCCGGCGCTGTTTGTCATCGTGACCGTGCTCATGTTCAATTTTCTGGGCGATGGACTGCGGGATGCGGCAGACCCATACTCGATGACATAGGTGCTGTTGCGGCGCGGAAAACCGTCTCAGGGCAAGCAAGAGCTCATGGCCCACGACTTGATACTTGAAGTCAAAAACCTGATGACCCATTTCCACCTGCACGAAGGCATCGTGCGGGCGGTCGACGGCGTGTCGTTCAACGTCCGGCGCGGCCAGACTTTGGGCATCATTGGTGAAAGCGGTTGCGGGAAATCGGTGACAGTGCATTCGATCCTACGCCTCGTCCCGTCGCCGCCGGGCAACATTGTGGACGGACAGATATTGTTGCACCAGGGCGAGAACGGTTTGGACACGGGGGCGATCGACCTGGCCCAGTTGGACCCGCGCGGCGCCCAGATCCGTGCGATTCGGGGCGCCGAGATCAGCATGGTCTTCCAGGAGCCGATGACTTCGTTCGGCCCCATGCACACGATTGGTAACCAGATAATCGAGACCATACTGCTTCACCAGGAGGACGTGGAGAGCTCCGATGCGCGTGAGCTGGCGATCGAAAACCTGCGACGGGTTGGCATACCGCGGGCGGAACAGATTGTAGACGCCTATCCGCACCAGCTGAGCGGCGGGATGAGACAGCGGGCAATGATTGCGATGGCGCTTTCCTGTACGCCGCGACTCCTGATTGCGGACGAGCCGACGACTGCGCTGGACGTTACGATTCAAGCACAGATCCTGGAACTGTTGACGGCCTTACAGGAAGAGGTGGGTATGGCCGTCATCTTCATCACGCACAATTTGGGCGTGATTGCTGAAGTCGCCGATGAAGTGGCGGTCATGTACCTGGGGCGCATTGTCGAACAGGGCGGTGTGAACGAGCTATTTGACAACCCGCAGCATCCCTATACGCAAGGGCTACTGAATTCGATTCCGCACATTGACGAGGAGAAACTGCCGCGGCTGCGAGCGATCGAGGGCGTCGTTCCTGACCCGTATGAGATACCCAGCGGTTGTGCCTTCAGCGACCGCTGTCTGAGCTTTATGCCGGGAACGTGCGACCGGGCGATGCCGGAGCTGGACGAGACCGAGCCCGGTCATCGCGTGCGCTGCTTTTTGTACTCAGACGTCGAAGAGAGGCTGACCGAGGAAGAACATGGCGGATGACAACGAGCTCTTGCTCGAGGTCAATGACCTGAGAATGTACTTTCCCATTCAGAAGGGATTGCTGCGGCGCACCACGGGATATGTCAAGGCCGTGGACGGGGTCAGTTTGTCGATCAAGAAGGGCGAGACGCTGGGGCTGGTCGGGGAAAGCGGGTGCGGGAAGACGACCACCGGCCGCTGTATCGTGCGCGTTTACCAGCCAACCGGCGGCGAAATCGTGTTCCATGACGAAGGCGAGGTAGTCGACATAAACCGGCTGACGAGGCAGGAGCTCAAGGCCTTTCGCCGAAATATGCAGATGATCTTTCAGGATCCCTTCTCGTCTCTAAACCCGCGCATGACGGTGCTGGAGCTGGTGGGCGAGCCGCTGCTGGCACACGGAATCGCACGCGGCCAGGAGTTGGAGGACCGGGTCGCAGAGATGGTGAGAGCCGTCGGGCTGCGGGTCGAACATCTGCCACGCTATCCACACAGCTTCAGCGGCGGGCAGAGACAGCGGATTGGCATTGCGCGTGCGCTGGTGCAGCGCCCCAAGCTGGTGGTCTGCGACGAGCCGGTTTCCGCCTTGGACGTCTCTGTCCAGTCACAGGTCGTCAATCTGTTGCAGGATCTGCAGTCGGACCTGGATCTTACCTATCTGTTTGTAGCGCACGACATGAGCGTTGTGCGGCAGGTCAGCAACCGGATTGCGGTGATGTATGTTGGCAAACTGGTCGAGGTGGCGGAGTCGGAGGAGTTGCTGCGCAATCCCAAGCACCCTTACAGCGAGACTTTACTGTCGGCCGTGCCGCGCCCGAATCCGCATCACCATATGCAGCGGCTGAACCTGGAAGGCGAGCCGGCGGACCCGGCCAATGCACCGCCGGGCTGCGTGTTTCACCCGCGTTGCCGCTATATGGAGGAAGTCTGCCAGACGGACGTTCCGCCCCTGATCGAGTTGACACCGGGCCACCACGTCGCATGTCACTTTGCCGACTCCCTGGAACTGCAGGGGATCGATCCCTCGCGCTCTCCCCAGGCCTGAAAGGAACACTGGGCTCCACACAACATCCCACGAGAGGAAACCCATGGAGAAACTCGTTATCACCGTGACCACGGACTCATCGTTGTCTTTTCCACGAAACCCTTATTTGACGCATTGTGACGACACGAAGGGGGTCGCGGAAGAGTACATTCGATCGATGAACGCGGGCGCTACAATTGTGCATACACACGGCCAGTACAGGTCGGACCCGGTGATTCAGCCAGACGGAAAGCAACTGTCGATACCGAATGTCGAGGGTTGGCGGGATATCACGGAAAGGGTCAGGGCGGCGGGCGAGCCGATTGTACAGTTCGGGCTGGCAAGTATGCGATTGGAACAGAAATTGGAGCTGTGGGAGCAGCTCAAGCCGGATATGAGTTCGATCAACTTCAACTCACATGACGAGTATTTTCAGCCTGATGCAGACTATGCTCCCGTGCCGATCTACTCAGTGCACCCGATCCCGGAACTCAGGATGTATTCAAGCCTGGCTAAAAAGTATGGTGTTAAGCAAGAGATTGAGTGCTTCAACACCGGGGCGTATTGGGCAATTGGCAAGATTCGGGGGGGTGACTTCTGGACCGAGGAGGGTGTCAGGGAAATTGAGGAGGACCTGCTGCCCGAGCCATTGTGGGTGACGCTGTTCTTTGGCTGGGAAGGACAGGGCTGGACGCCGCCGACGGCCAAAGGGCTTCAGTACATGGTGGACCATTTGCCGCCAAGAACGAACTTCAGCATGAGTTGCATGGACCCGCCCAACTACTGGTCAATGGTGGCGCATACGATTGCAATCGGAGGCCATGTACGGGTAGGTATGGAGGACTGCCCGTTCGTCGAAGACGGTGAGTATGCCAAGACGAACGCTGAGCTGGTGGAGAAGGCCGTTCGCATCGCGCGCGAGGTTGGCAGAGAGATTGCATCGGGAGCCGAGGCGAGAGAGATCGTTGGTTTGCCGGCAGCGCAGAAGCCGGGCACAGGAACAGTGCAGATGGAGGAGCCATGAAGGGTCTGAGCTGCAATTCCGGTCTGTTGCACACGTACAGCGTGGAAGAGTCGATCGATATTCTGGCGGACCAGGGATACCAGGCGATCGACATCAGCCTGGAGCTGGCGCCACCGTTTATACCCCCACCAAGGCCGCACATGGATTCGGGAGCGGACGCAGGGCGTCGCCGGGCTGTGCGTGACTACGCGCAAGAGGCTGGAATTGCCATCGGCGCATTGAATGCCCACACAAATGTGATTCACGGCGACCCGGAGGTGCGGCGGGAGAACACGGAATTTATTCGCGGCGGGTTGCAGTTGGCGTCGGACATGGAGGTCGCCTACGTTATCAGCGGATGCGGTGTCAAGCTGTTCTACGGGTGGGAGAGCACGTACTGGGAATGGTGCCTGGAGGCGATGCGCGATCTGGCGGAGGATGCCGAGCAACTGGGCGTGATGATTCTGATCGAGGCGGCAAGTCCATACGGTTCGCTGGTACACAATCTTGAACGATTGCAAAGGCTGCTGTCAACGCCTGGACTGGAGGGCCTGGGGGTGCTCTTTGACCCGGCACATTACCACGTGCGAGGCGACTCTGTGCTTGACGCCTATCTGGCACTGGGTGACCGTGTCAAACACATGCACGCCAAGGACGCGCGCGGCGACAGCGAGAATTGCGGATTCCCGCCATTGGGCGAAGGTGAAATCGACTTTGCCAGCTTGATAACAGCCATGGTCAACGGAGGATTTTCCGGCTATATTTCGATCGAGTATGAAGCGATGGCGTGGGGATACCCAGACGATCCTCTGCGGGTGCTGGCGGACGGTAAGACGTTCGTGGAAGGCATTCTCGATGGTGAATGAGGGCAAAATACGGCCTGTCAGGGTGAACGAAATTTCGCTCCTATCGGCAGAACTGGAGGCTTACTCGTGAAAGCGGCTATGCTGCGCGCATTCAAACAGCCTTTGGCATGGCAGGAGATCACTACCCCCAGCCCCGAACCCGATGAGGTGTTGGTGCAGGTCATGGCCTGCGGCATCGACGGTACCGATCTCAAGCTGCTGGACGGATTCGGCTACACACCGGACCTACCATTCATCATGGGGCATGAGGTCGCAGGCGTCGTCACGGAAGCGGGTTACCGGGTGACCGGTTTTGAGGAAGGGGATCGGGTCATCGTCTATAACTTCACGACCTGCGGGAACTGTCTTCCCTGCCGGTCGTTCCGGGAGCAGATCTGCGTGAACATGGGGGGCGTACTGGGCGCCAAGGACCGGCACGGGGGATATGCCGAGTACGTGGCGGTACCGGGCCGGCAGTTGGTGCACGTTCCTGCAGGCGTGTCGTGGCCGGACAGCGCGGTCTGTTGCGATGCGGGGATGACGGCGTATCATGCCATCGACCGTGCCAGGCTGCGGTTGGGAGAGTCCGTGCTGGTCGTCGGTGTTGGCGGCGTCGGATCGATCGCCGTCCAACTGGCTAAAGCGGCCGGCGCTCGTGTTTTCGCGGTTGAGATCTCAGAAGCGAAGAAGGAGTGGGCCCGTCAGCTGGGGGCAGATGAAGTCCTCGACCCAGAGAACGGCGAACTGCCGGCCGCAGTGCGAGATCTGACAGACGGGCTCGGCATTGACTGTGTGATAGACATTGTAGGTCAGACTGAGACGATGGCGGCGGGGGTCGAGTCGCTGCGGCATGGTGGGCGGATGGTCATTGTCGGTTACACTCAGGATCACTACCCTGTTGAGGGAAAGTACCTGGCCCAGAATGAACTGGAGATCATCGGGACGCGGGCGGGGCGCAAGCAGGACCTGATTGACGTTTCTCAGTTGATGGCTGCGGGGAAGATCCGCTCGATCGTCACGCAGACCTTTCCGATGGAAAACGCGAATGAGGCGCTGGCGGTCCTGCGTTCCGGCGACAATCTGGGGCGAATCGTGCTGTTGACGCCGGCAGGGCGGCAAGCGGTGGAGGCGGCATGAAGCGGAGTCCCGGCCAGGTCTCACAGAACTGCGTAGACCAGAGCCAGAGTTTCGCCACTCAGAGAGTGAACGATGATCGTTGACGCACATAGCCACGTTTTTCCTCGTATCCACGGTCAAAATGGCGCCGGTCCGACACGAGGTACCGGTTATGGGCGAGCCGTGATCGGCGGAAAAGAGGTGCAGGTTACTCTGCCGATGGGTGAAGGGCTGGCCTATTCACCGGAGCAACTGCTGGCCAATTTGGACTGGGGAGGCGTGGAGAAGGCGGTCCTGTTGCAGGGCCCCATGTATGGAGAGTGCAACCGGTATGCGCTGGATGCGCTTCAGCAGTATGCGGACAGGTTGGTTGGCGCCGCCTATTTCGATCCCTGGATGGACGACAGCCGTACGACCTTTGAATCGACGCTTGCGTCGCCGGGCTTTTGCGCGGTCAAGCTAGAGTGCTCGGTCCCTTCGGGACTGTGCGGCATCCACCCTGAAGCGCAGTTGGGGGCTCCCGATTTAAATTGGCTGTGGCAGGAGCTTGAGAGTCGAGGCTTGGTACTGGTACTCGACCTGGGTGGGATTGGCAGTCGTTCCTATCAGACGGTCGCGGTGCGAGAAATTGCCTTGCGGCACCCCCGGCTGCGGATTGTCATCGCGCACCTGGGTCAGCCCAGGCCGGAGGCGGAGTCGGCGCCTGAACTCTGGAAGCTGTGGGAGGAGCAGGTCGACCTGGGCTTGCTGGACAATGTGTGGTTCGACTGTGCTTCCCTTGTTGCCTTTGTCCAGGAAGAGGGCTACCCTTTCCCCAGCGTCGAGCGCTACCTGCGGTTGGGAATCGACCGAATCGGCGCGAACAAAGTGATGTGGGGTACAGATCAGCCGGGAACCCTGCTGCATGCAACTTACATGCAGTACGTAGAGCTGGCGAAGGTCCACACGGCTTTCCTCTCTCCTCGCGAACAGGCGCAGGTAATGGGGGAGACTGCTCTACGCGTGTATGAATGAGTGAAGATCTATTGCAACAACCAAGCCGTGATGTGTGTGTACTGTGTACGGTCTGCCTGGGGGTATGTACAGTCAGGATTTCTGTAGCGGGCTCTCGATGGTCATCGCGGTGAACGTTGGGCATAAATGGGAGTTGCCTCGCCTGCGCTGGCACTTTTTCGGAATCAGCCAAGACGCGGGGTGGGGGGGAAGCCCGGCCGCCGCGAGACGACAACTTCAAATTAGCCACACACTCGCTACGGCGCGGACAGGAGAGGGGGCGTTGCGGGGGCGGAGCCCCCGCACAAGGGAGGGCCGAATAGGCCCGACCGCCCAGAACTGCAGTGGTCAGTAGTCAGTGGTCAGTTACCACGCCGAATTGTTTGGAGTGGGTGCAGGGAGGAGAGAGCGAAGAGGAGTGAGGAGAGAGACTCATTGGCTCTCATTGTTCATGGTCGTGAACTGATTGCGGCAGAATGGTCAAGTTCTGTCTGGTTGCAGTGGCGGAAGTCGGATGCCATGGGGAGACGATTAGCAGCTTTTATTCGAAAGGACTGATGGCCGATGACCGGGAACACGCTTGAACAGCAGCTGGTGAATTGTATCGGTGCCTTTCAGGACGGATCGCTCAGTGAAGAGATGCTGCGTGAGGCGCTGGAAACAGCCCGCAGCGACAACGGAAAGTGCCAAGACATTCTCTACTTGCAAGCAATCAGTACTTCACTTGCCAGTCAAGTGCAAGGTATGTTGATGATGGAGAATGGCGAAATTGCTGACGAGATCGCGGACCCAGAGGAGTGGCCGTACCAGACTGTGCTGGAGGCAGTTCGAGACGGGTGGCGGGTCGTTCAGTTTCCGAACCTGGCCTTGTTATTGGATGAAACAAGGACGTATGGACTTGGTTGTGAGTTTATCCTTGAGCGCTAACCAGTGACTCTGCAAAGTGAAGGGGCTGCAAAAAGTGAGCGTACAAGAGGCAATTGATCATCTGGACCTGTTTGGGTACTGCGTGTTGGAAGAGGCGATCCCGGCGGAACTGGCAGAGAGTATTACGGAGAAGCTGTTTGCATTGCACGAGGACCCCGGTAACCGCATCTACTTTCAGGACCCCAACGATGATCTGTACCAGACGCTGTTCGGCCTCCTGAATCTGGACAGCTCGAGTTGGACTTGCGCGGCTCATCCGGACGTGCTGGCTGTGGTCAGACACTTCCTCGGGGAGGATATCCGACTGGCAGAGGCGTGTTCCAAATGGGTAAAGCCAGGGGCTCCCGCTGGGGGCGTGCACACGGACTCGGCGCAGGACTTGCCGGAGCTTCTGCCGGACACGCCCTGGATGATCAACTCGATCTGGATGATGACCGACTTCACCGAAGAGATCGGGGCCACGCGCATCATGCCTACCAGCCACCGACTGCGCAAGCGACCACCGCGTGGGATGAAGGCAGACGACAGGCGGCTTCTGCCGATCACTGGACGCCGCGGCTCGGTGTTTCTGTGGCATGGTGGGGTCTGGCATGCCAACGGCGCCAACACGACAATGGACCAGCACAGAATGGCCCTGAATATCGCCTACTACCCACCGTGGTGGAACCTGGCGCGGGAGGGCGGTCATCAGCCGATCTGGCCGGAGACGTTTGAGCGCATGCCCCCTGAGCTGCAGAGGCTCACTCGCAACAGGGTAGCCAGGGAGCGGGAAGAGATTTACGAACGGCGATGAAATGTCCCATCGGCTGAGAATCAATCGAAGAATGCTTTGGACCGGTTTGCGTCAAAAGGTGCCTGGTTGAAAAGCGTCAGAGTTATATGAAGGCGTGCAATCCGCATTGATGCAAGGAGATCAGCGATCATGAGAACCCACTCTTGCCGGCCTGGGCTGAAGGACACTGAAGTTCTGGAATTCTGCAAACGGGGCTTTCTGGTATTGGAAGGCGTGGTGCCAGACGACATCAACCGACGCACAGTCGAGTATCTGGACAGGTACCCGTCGCATGAACCGTCGGAGATACTGCATGAGGACTGGTTTGTCGACAATGTGATTCTGAACGAACAGGCT
Organism: Caldilineaceae bacterium; assembly: GCA_034428435.1. Lineage (GTDB taxonomy): Bacteria > Chloroflexota > Anaerolineae > Caldilineales > Caldilineaceae > Bin5. The sequence goes on from DAOUHY010000150.1 coordinate 79,673, forward strand.
GCGGGGGCAGTCCGATGCCTGCTGGGACAGAACTTTGGGTTGCCGATTATTATGAGCAACCACCGCGTAGAGTGCCCGTCGCCGGCCCAGGGTTGGCACCGGGATGGCAACTCCAAACATGGTCCAGCTCTGAACTATCTCCAGGTCTTCTACTATCCCGAGGACTGTCCGATTGAGCTAGGACCCACGGAGTTGCTGCCCGGGTCCCATTTTCTTTTTTCATTGTCAAAGAGGATGGGTCACTACGGCGGCATTCGCGGTGCGTACCGGGCGGCTGCACCAGCTGGAACGATCTTCCTGACCGTCTATTCGATTTGGCATCGTCGTTCCGTTGCCAGCGGTACGGGGGTGCGCAATTTGCTGAAGTACAACTACTGGCGCACGGAGGCACCCCACAGGGACTGGATCCGAGAACCTGACTTCGACATTGCCACTGCGAACTACAAGTTGGAAGACCCTACGTATCGAGAGCAATTTCGCGACTGCAACGATGCTGCCGAGATGTTTTTCTGGCTGCACGGCCGGTCGGACTCATTCGCGCTGGCAGGGGGCCAGGGCTGGCCGCTCAACGAGAACGTCGGCAAATACTTGGACAGCCCCTATGGTGTTCCCGAGTCACATTAGTCTGCCTCCTGTCATTTGACGGAGCCTCTTGAACATGGCTGTTTTCCAGGCTTCGAGTTGGGCCAAAAGATTTGGCGAGCTGCAGGAAACCGATAATGGCTCGAATGCGCTGCGCTGAGGCGTTAGTCAGAGCGCTGGAACTGGAAGGGGTCAGGCACGTTTTTGGGCACCCCGGACACGGCAACACCAACATTCTGGATGCGATATACGACTCATCGCAGATAGAGTTCAAGTTGACGCGGCATGAACAGGCGGCTGCTCATATTGCCGACGGCTACGCGCGCATATCCGGCGAGATAGGCGTTTGCTGCGCCTCGGTTGGGCCTGGCCCGGCGAATATGGTGATGGGTCTGGCATCGGCTGCGGCCGCTTCGAGTCCGGTCGTGGCCATATTTGGCGGCGTGATTTCACGTTGGGTGGGGCGCGGTCAGTTGCAGGAGACGAGCCCGTTCTACGGCCTGCCGGACCAGAGTTTTGTGCAGGTCTTACAGCCGGTTGTGAAGAAGGTATGGCAGGTGCAACACCCCGACCTGATTCCTGAGGTCGTGCGCAAGGCGTGCGGGCTGGCGCGGGCGGGCAACCCCGGCCCGGTCGCGATTGAAATCCCCTGGGACCTGCAGGCAGAATTCCACGATTTTGACGAGATTCCTGATCCCAAGCAGTTTGGTTACGCCGGAAGGGTGCGCGCGGATGCGGCGGCGATTGCGCAGGCGGCAGAGGCGCTGCATCAGGCGACCCATCCGATAATCGTGGCCGGTTACGGTGCGGTTCTCTCCGACGCCGGGCCCGAGATCAGGGAACTTGCTGAACTGCTGGGCGCGCCCGTAGCCACTTCCTATGCCGCCAAGGGGATTCTGTCTGAAGACCATGCGCAGAGCGTAGGAAATCTGGGCTGGCTCGGCCATCCGAGCGCGCATGAGTACATCAGGGAATACGCGGATGTTGTGCTGGCGGTCGGTTTCAGTTTTTCGGATCTGTCGACATGCTGGTGGACGGAGGGCATGCCTTTCGTCGAGCAGAACAGGTTTATTCAGGTCGATATAGACGCGAATCAGATCGGACGTACCTATCCTGTGGAAGTCGGACTGCTTGGCGATGCAAAGGCCACCCTACACGAAATCGTTGATGAGCTGTCGGCTAAGGAGGCCCCCCAATACAGGGAGGCGAACCAAGAGCTTATAGAGAAAATCAAGTCCGATTTTTGCATGGATATTCCCGGCGAAGATGGCGGCGCCACGGGCATGGAGCCGCTGCGGGTGGTCGAGGAGCTGCGGCGGGTCCTGCCGAGAGACATTCTTTTTTCGTTGGATACCGGCGACCACAACCACTACTTCGGCGCGTTCTTTCCCATCTACTCCCCGCGCCGGCTGCTCTACCCGGGGGGTTGGACGCCGATGGGGTTCGGCCCTACTTCCATCATTGGGGGCAAGCTGGCGAGGCCTGACCTGCCGGCCGTATGCGTGACGGGTGACGGGGGATTTCTGATGGTGTGCCAGGAGGTGATCACTGCGGTTGAGTGGGGGCTGCCGGTGGTATGGGTCGTGTTCAACAACCAGACGCTTGGCGCCATTCGCGGCGGTCAGCAGGGCAGCTACGATGGCCGGGTTATCGGCACTGAGTTTTGCGAGAATGCTGACTACGCAGCCCTGGCCAAGTCGCTCAAGGCCGAGGGTTTGACGGTCAGCAGTTACTGCGAGATTGAAGATGCGATGAGCTACGCCCTGGCGTGCGGCAGGCCGTGCGTCATTGAAATGCGAATCGCGCGAGACCCGGCGCCTCCGCCGATCGCGGGGATGTGGTTCGAGCCGGAGAGGGATGAGATTCCACCCAGACCGCGGCGTTGAGGGGGAGGGCAACTTCTCCGGTATCGCTGGCGGAAGAGAGAGCGGGATTCACAAATGGAAGTTCGATGGCGGGCCGCAAGGGCCCGTTTTCACGAAAGGGAAGGGACGAGACGATGAGACTGGGCAGCGGCCAGTTTGTCTATGAAGAGGTTGATGGATGGGGCGAGGTTCCTGACGGATGGAGCATGGGAGAGGCGCCGGGCGTGGCAGTGGACTCCCAGGACAGGGTCTATGTCTTCTGTCGGAGCGAGCACCCGATCATTGTGTACGACCGAGACGGCCGGTTTTTGCGGGCGTGGGGCGAAGGGATGATCAAGCGGGCGCACGACATAATCGTGGGGCCGGACGATTCGATCTATTGTGTGGACGACTGGGGTCATGCGGTACACAAGTTTACGCCTGAGGGCGACCTCCTCATGTCGATTGAGACGGCTGAAAGTCCAGCTGATACGGGATACATCTGGGATGTTCAGAAGGAGGTGCTGCGCGCCGGGCCGCCTTTCAACTACCCGACAGGGATAGCACTTTCTCCCGAGGGCGAACTGTACGTTTCGGATGGCTATGGAAACGCCCGCGTACACAAGTTTACGGCGGAGGGCGAGTTGCTGTTTTCGTGGGGTGAACCGGGAAACGGCGCTGGACAGTTTGTAACTCCGCACAATGTTTGCGTGGACAGCGACGGCACGGTCTATGTGGCGGACCGACAGAACCGTCGAATGCAGCTTTTCAACTCGCAAGGCGAATTGATTGGACAGTGGGACGACGTCTGGTGGCCCTGCGACATGTGCATTGACGCGGAAGGCCACATGTATCTGGCTGAGGTGGGCGGTATATTCATGGGGGAAACGAAGGTACCTGTCCCCGAGAATCCGCCGGCCCGTATCACAGTGCGAGATTTGAATGGAAGGATTCTGAGCGAGTGGGGTATCGAGGATCCATACGGCGCAGGTCGCTACTTCAGCCCGCACAACATTGCGTTCGATTCGCGGGGTGATCTGTATGTGGGAGAGGTTTCGTTCTCGTATCCGGACGGGACAACGCCGAAGGACTGGCGTGTGTTGAGGAAGTACGAGCGGAGGTGACGGAAGGGCCTACCGACCCTTTGTTCCCGCCAGGGACTGGGTATCTTGCAGCATTTACCCTTCGGGCTGGCCAAACGCGTATTCCCTGATCACCTGAACGACCTGCACCTGGAAGGAGCTGTACCATTTCCGGCGTCCCAGTTCCTGTGCAGTTCGGTGCTCAGGATCCTGGTTCCACGCTCGGATATGGTCCAGGCTCTCCCAATACGAAATGGAAACTTCCTGGTCACCTTCGACCAAGGTTGTGAATCGTGCACAGCCGTACTTGCTATGTGCCAGCTCGCGCATGCGAGCGGCCGTTCTGGCGTAAGTTTCGTCCGACTCGCTGATTCGAGCAGTGAAGATTACGGCGTACACTTTGGCAACTTCCTCTCGGCAATGTCGGTAAGGACGAGAATAGGCACGGGATGAAGTGATCTGCCGCCCCTTTTCTGATTCGTCCTTCGCAGAAAACCAGATTCTGATTTCAGGAGGGGTAGTATATCATGCCTAAGCTGGGGGTGAGGGAATCACGATCCAATTGAAAACGATCGGAGGACGAGGGAAAAATGGAGAACAGAGTGCTTTCGATTCACGGTAAGCCGATGGACACGGAACCCGACAGTTTCGGCGAGTTGCGCTCTTCTGCGGACGCAGTTGATGACTTCGACGCACTGCGGGCCAGATTTGAAGAGGACGGATACCTTTATTTGCCGCGACTCCTTGACGTGGAAACGTTGACGGCGGCGCGGCTGACGATGTTGGAAGCTCTGGCTGATCTGGACTTTATCGACACGGAATACCCCCTGCGCGATGGAGTGGCGAAGCGAGAATGCAATGTTTCAGCGAGGGAGATGGTGGGGCTTTCGAAGAACAACGAACCGTTGCGGTGGGCACTGTTTGCAGGGCCGATGATGGCCTTCTATGAGAGGTTTCTGGGCGGGCCAGTCCGTCCGCTGGACTTTACGTGGTGCCGCGTCAAGTCGTCCGGCACGGAGACTGCAACCAATCCTCACTATGACATTGTTTTCATGGGCCGCGGGACGAAGAAGCTCTACACGAGCTGGACGCCGCTAGGCGACACGCCACGCGAGATGGGGGGTCTGATGGTCCTGGAGGATTCCCACCGCCTGGAAGAGATCAAAGCGACCTACGGCCAGTCGGATGTCGACGTCTACTGTACTAACGAGCCGGATTTACACGAGACAGAGACGGGACAGAAGCGCTGGCAGGGGTCTGGCACGGGTACCTTTGCCAGCGATGCCATCGCGTTGCGGGAGGAGCTGAATGGTCGATGGCTAACAACCGACTATGAGCTAGGCGACCTGCTGGTATTCAGTATGTACACGATGCACGCGAGCATGGACAACCTGACAAACAGGTTGCGGCTCTCGACCGATACGCGCTATCAGCTTGCTTCGGAAACGGTAGACGAACGCTGGATTGGCGACAATCCGATTGCCCACGGGCCCGAGGCGAAGAAGGGGATAATCTGCTGATGCAAGGAAGGAGGTTGCCTACGGGTTCCTGTGGTCAGGGCAACGGGCATTAAGCCAGTCCAGGACAGCTCCAATTGGCCGCTCCCGCCCCAAATCGTTGTGGAGTTCGTGGTAATAGCCTTCAAAGAGGCGCAGGCTCTTGTCATCAGAGCCCATTTTGGCGAAGAACTCCTGTGTTGCTGAGGGGACGACCACAGCGTCGGCCAGCCCCTGCATCATCAGGATTGGAAGGCGAACCTCGTTCGCCCGTTCACTCACTTCCTGCATCGTTTCAAAGAACTCAACGACCCAACGAGCACTACGCAGGGGGACGCCCAGCGAGTCTCTCATGGCAATCTGGACCTCTTCCCAATCGCGGGAGAGGCTGTCCAGGGTACCGCGCTGGCGGAATGTGAGCTGGGGCTGGACGCGGTGTGTCAGCTCAAGGATGCGCTTCAGGACCCGATTTACTGGTGAGAGGTCGTGCGATTGCAGAGACGGCGAGGCGATGACGGCCAGATCTGCGGCGCCCGGAGCCTCCATCAGATAGAGAAGGCCAATGAGTCCGCCCATAGAGTGTCCGTAGAGACAGAAAGGGAGGCCGGGGTTCTCCTTGCGAGCCATAGACAGAACCTGTGTTACGCCGCTCAGGTAGTCGTGGAAACCCTGGACATAGCAACGGGCGCCGCCTGACCGACCGAAGCCCTGGTGGTCGTGGGCATATACCCTGTAGCCGGCCTGATGGAGGGCCGCGACCAGATGGCGATAGCGCCCACTGTGTTCTCCCAGCCCGTGGAGGATGAGTACGGCGCCACGCGCAGAGCCCACAGGACGCCAGCGGCTGTAGAAGATGGGCAGTCCGCTCTCGCCGCGGAGGTAGCCGGTCGAGTGTTGGAGACTCTTGTTGGGAAGCTGTGCATTCGGAAACGAAAGGGAGTATTCCTCTTCTGACGGACAGAATTGGACGTCGCGGTTTGAGGTGCGGCCTGGGGAGTAAAGCCCGCTTTCGGCTGTCTTGCGCTCGTTGTTCAGATGGGAAGAGGGACGGGCTGCATGGTCAACGCTTGCCTTCATAGCCTTCGCCTGACTCCTGGTCGTCATTTTGGGTTGACCGGCCCTCGGTACCGGCGTCGCTGTCCTGCGAGGAATCAGGACTCTCCGGCGGCCAAACGGAATCGTACCTTCTTGGCTGACTTTCTTCCTGTTCTGCCGTCTCGCCGCTTGTTGCTTCCGTCTCCAGAGCTACGACCCAGCGCTGCCAAGGAGCCTGTTGCCAGTCAAGTCCCAACCTCGCTAAGGATTGCCGGGATTCGTTCATGTGGCTGTCGCTAAAGGTACGAAGCCGCAAGCGAGTGGTTTTTCCCTGGAGGGTGCTCGCCATATGGGCGACAATCTGCCGTTCTGAATCGGTGCCCCAGAGTCTGGGCGGCAGGGCGATGAGGAGACGCAGTTCATCACGCCAGCGGAACTGCTGAACGAACCCAGCCTCCGTCTCCTCCTGCAGTATGAGGAACACCTTGGAGGAGCGCAAAGTACTGGAGTGGATAGCGGCAATCATTTCAATCTCTTCTGCCGATGCCTCCGGGTAGACCGAGGGCAACAGATCGGACATGCGAGCCCCAAACCGGGCAGAGATTTGTGTGGAGATTCGAAAGCCTTCCGGAATCTCAGATGTGTCTGCCAGCGGCAACTCTCCGACCAACTGCGAGTTCTGATAGTCAGCCGAACCAAGACCGAGATCGCCAAGTACCTGGGTGACTTGGGGCGGTGAGGCGGTGGCGAAACCAAAGTAGAAGTAGGGATGGATGCCCTGGTCCTCAATGTGATCGAGGGCGGCGTCGATGAGATCTGCGAAGTCCTCACGGTTTTCTTCCACATCCAGTGGTTCGACATAGGCCCAGTCGAAGGTTCCGGCGGCATCGCCATCATACTGAACGATGACAAAACCCAAGATGCGGTCGCCCTCGGTTGCCACAAATGTATCCATCTGTTTGCCGAGAAACCTTGGACCAAACCAGTGCATAAAGAGGAAATTCCGCCACCAGCTTCCGGCGATCTGTTCCATGCTGCTGACATCGCTGGTGGTGCCTGAGACAAGCAGTTTCAGGACTTCACGAACCTGTGAGGAGGTTGCCCTTCCTATCTCAGTGGCCATTCAGGTATTCCACGGCAAGCTGGATGCAGTCTCTTTCTCCGTCGTAGACCAGACGCTCCAGGGCGTCATCAGCTGAGGCCCATTCCACCTTTTGGACTTCGATACTGTCATCTGAGAGGGTTCCTCCCACTGCCCTCAGGAGGAAGAAGTCGACCTTCTTGTAGACGCGTTCCGGAACGGCGCGGGCGTAGGTATCGAGGTACTCGTAGCGTACTGTTTTGAGAAAGGATTCGAATCTGGTCTCGAGACCGGTTTCCTCTTCGACCTCCCGCAGAGCTGCTGTCAGAGGCTCCTCTGATGGATAGAGCCGCCCCTTTGGCAGTTGCCACCGGCGGCATTCTCTGTCGGTGGCGATGAGAGCGATCTGTATTGATGTGCTGGCACTGTCCTGAAGCAGGCGGTAGGCGACTCCACCGGCGGAATGTGTGTGGCGGACCGTGTAGCTGTTGGAAGGCTCCGGCTCAGTCTCGCCGGCATCGGCGGGTATTTCAAGGTCACACCCGTCCCCATGGGCCGAGGCGTACTTGTCTGCTTTCAGAAAGTCCCTTTGAGACTTCATCGAAGTCCTTTCAGAGAAAGGTAGTGTGCGTTCAAGGTGAGGATCCGGATCTCCTGCTAATTGTGCAGTTCGTATTTCGAATTGGGTAATGGCGAATCAGAGTGGCGTAATACCATAATGTAATTCGCGAGATAAATCTTTGTGAAAAGCGGGAAATACATTAGCACTGCGATTGAAGGATGGAATTCCGCTTCGTGTTTCTGCAGCCCGAACGGTCGAGGCATTTCTTACTCAGATTGTGTATCAAGTGCTGTGACGCCCTCTGAAACAGTTGCAGCGAGGCCGCGCGCTACCTGTTCCCAATTGCTCGGAGGGAATTGTGCGAGTTGACGGGGCAGGAGCGGCGGAGTGGTAAATGGCAGCGCTCCCACCAACTCAGCATGCGACCACACGGTGCGGGCGCGTGCCAAGACTACGTGAATCTCCATCCACTTAGAAAGCAATACAAGCCACTGTGCCAGCGCTTCGCCGGCGCCAACCGCCGGCAATGCAGCCGGGGCGTCGGAAGCGAACCGGAAGGCGATAGCGCCGTCCTGGTCGATCCAAAGGCGCTGGGGAATTACCGGACCTGGCGACAGTTGCGCAGTGGTCCAGCGTGCGAAGTGGCTGTGCAAAATCGAGATAATCGGTGGATTCAGCCACTCCGCCGCGGTGGCGATGGGCCGGCTCAGAGGAGGGTGGAGAGGGGAGTTTTTGAGTGCGTTGTCGTCGTCGTACCAGTACCACATTGCCATGGCAAGTGCTCTGTCTCTCGAGGAATCCGATTCGTGCCCTGACATGGAGTATCCACGCGGCCGTCTTCTAGCATCAGACTGCGTCCAGCAGTCCCCTTCGGGACGCTCCTGCGAGGGCTGGCCCAATCAGACTTTATGGTGCTCAAGTATTGAGTGTTCGCCCATCAATCTGAAACATGAACTGGCACAGATCATATCACAGTCATTGGAAATCCGCAGACCGAAAGGCTGAAGAGAGAGTCTCTGGCAGCTTAAGTTTGACCCTGTTTTCATTCACTCAGATCGACGCATTGCCCTGGTTTTCTTTGGTGCCGCGACCGCGGTCAGGCTGGGATTTTGACGTGCCGACTTCTGGGATAACGCGGCCAAGGCACGTTTGAGGGATGCCGCCGGGAGTTGGAGAGGGGGATCAACTGAGGTATGATTCAGGTTCTGTGCAAGTTACAGGTAGTTCACCCAGCAAGAGGGAAATTCCACGCAAGTGACTCGAAAAAGGCCGGCGAACGGGCGCCAGACATCGATCGCGCCGCCGCAGCTAGTGCAGTCGCCGACGCAGTATAAGCAGTTTCTGAAGCACATTTCCGACCAGCCGTGGCTGGCGCTGGATACTGAGAGCGACAGCCTCTTCCGCTACGCCCCCAGAGTTTGCCTAATTCAGATAACTGCCCCTGCCGATCCAGGGGGGAATCATTCGTTGTCTGGCATGAGCAACGTTGTCGACTATTTGATCGATCCCTTGCAGTTGCGAGAACTGTCTGAACTGGGAGAGGTTTTGGCTGATGACTCGACTGATGTCATTCTGCATGCTGCTGAGAACGACATAATCACCCTACAAAGGGATTTTGACTTCCGGCTGCGGCGACTCTTCGATACACAGCTTGCTGCTCGCATTCTGGGGCGGCAGGGCGTGGGCCTAGCCAAAGTGCTAAGCGAAGAGTTTGGCGTTGTAAGTGACAAGAGAATGCAACGCACGAATTGGGGAAAGCGCCCGCTGAGCCGGGAGCAACTTACATACGCGCAGATTGACACGCACTACCTGCCTACACTACGCGCCCGCCAGATCAAAGAACTGGAAAAATGCAAACGATTGGAAGAGGCGCTGGCCGCGTTCCGGATGCTGGAGACGATCGAATACAGGCCGCCGGAGCCGCGAACTGTTTGGCATATGAAGCAGATCCGATCGGTGGATGAAAGAGATCTGGGGGTATTGCAGGCTGTCTGGGAATGGCGCGAGAAATTCGCCGAGCAAGCCGACCGGCCACCATTCAAAGTCCTTGGGGAAAGCTCCCTGATACTCTTGTCCCAGAAGCGGCCGCGTACGCTATCGTCACTCAAGGACATACATGGACTCAATTCCCGTCATATCTCATGGTTTGGCAAGGAGTTGCTGGATGCGGTGAAAAGGGGGGAGCAGTTGCCTGCGCCTCAACGGCCGACGCCGATCCGGAAAGCAGAAGCTGTTCTCACCGGAGCGGGAAAGAGGCGGTATGAAGCGTTGCGCCAGTGGCGGACAAAGACTGCAAAGGCCCGCGGTGTTGATCCCGATATTGTTTTCAGCAATGAGACCCTGCTGCAGATAGCAGCGAATCGACCTACAACCCTGGCCGAGCTGGAGAAGATTCCTGCTGTGGGGCGCTGGAAGGCTAAGACCTACGGGGATTCGCTCTTCAGACTACTTGGGCGCGACCACGGCGATTGATAGACTGCGCGGCAAATCCAGGCAGCGATCTTTTCGCTTAAGCGTGTGCCGGACAGGAGAGATCTAAGGAGTTGTCGGCAATTGTCTGGCCTGGGGTTTGCAGGTCCACAGTTTTGTCAATCCTCGAGGGATCCAGGATTTCATGTAGCTCCCTCGAGGGCACCGACAGGGGGTGACCCTGCGGTGGATGGCGGGAAGGTGGGGTCAGGGAGTCGTGGCGCGACGAGGGCACACACGAGGGGTGCACCTGCGGGGGATTGGCGGGAAGGTGGGGTCAGGGAGTCGTGGCGCGTACGAGGGCACCCACAAGGGGTGCCCCTACGGGGGCATTGGCAGGATAGTGCATTCCTGGTGCTGTGGGGCTGGGCACCCACAAGGGGCGCCCCTACGATGGGATGGCCGGGTGGAAGGGGACGTCGTCGGGCTCTATGCTTGAGGGTTGATCGGCGTTGGTCAAGCGGGTTGGAGCGCGAGTGGATTGGGTAGATCGTCTGCGTCGACGTTTCCTTCGAAAACGTCGACAAACTCCTCCTCTTCCAACGTTTCGCGTTCAAGCAAGGCCTCGGCGACGGCATCCAAACGGAGACGATGGATCCTGAGAATGTTTCGCACACGGTCGTGCTGTTCATTCACGATCCTTTGCACCTCGCTGTCCAACGCCTCGGCAACCTCCTCGCTGTAGTCGCGCTGCTCGGTCAGCTCCCTCCCCAGGAACGGATTTTCCTGCTGGCTTCCGATCTGGAGAGGCCCCATACTTTCGCTCATGCCGTACTTCATCACCATCGCCCGCGCCATGCGCGTGATGGTCTGGATGTCGTCGCTAGCCCCGTTTGAAATGTCCCCGAATACAAGCTCCTCCGCCACGCGGCCGCCGAGGCCCACAGCGATGCGGTCGATAAAGTAGGACCGCGGCAGCAGATAGCGATCTCGCTCGGGCACGGTCAGGGTGACGCCTCCCGACATGCCGCGAGGTATAATGGAGACCTTTTGCAGCGGGTCTGCGCCCTTGACAACATGCGCGATTATGGCGTGGCCCGATTCGTGGTAGGCTACGACGCGTCGCTCGCGGTCGGTGATGAGGCGGCTGCGGCGTTCGGGGCCGCCCATAGCGATTCGCTCAATCGACTCCTGCATTTCCGTCATAGCTATCGTGCGGCGGTTGCGTCTTGCGGCCAGGATCGCGGCCTCATTGACCAAGTTTTCGAGGTCGGCGCCGACAAAACCTGGCGTCTGCCGGGCAATCAGGTCCAAGTTCACGTCGGGGTCCAGCGGTTTACCCTTGACGTGTACATCGAGAATCGCCCTTCGGCCCTGCAGGTCGGGGCGATCCATGGTGACGCGCCTGTCGAAGCGACCGGGACGCAGAAGGGCGGGATCGAGGATGTCGGGACGGTTGGTTGCGGCCACCAGAATGACGTTGGTATCGGTGCCGAAGCCGTCCATTTCCACGAGAATCTGATTCAAGGTTTGCTCGCGTTCGTCGTGCGAGCCGCCGAGACCTGTGCCGCGATAGCGCCCAACTGCGTCAATTTCGTCAATGAAGACGATGCAGGGGCTGTTGCGCTTGGCCTGCTCGAACAGATCGCGGACACGGCTGGCGCCGACGCCGACGAACATTTCGACGAATTCTGAGCCGCTTATGCTGAAGAACGGGACACCGGCCTCGCCTGAGACGGCCTTGGCCATCAGCGTCTTGCCCGTTCCAGGCGGTCCGACCAACAGCACACCCTTGGGGATACGAGCTCCCAAGGCAACGAATTTCTGGGGTTCCTTGAGGAACTCAACGATCTCTTCGAGCTCCTGCTTTGCTTCATCGGCGCCGGCAACGTCGCTGAAGGTGACGGTGGGCCGGTCGCCGACAAACATGCGCGCTTTGCTTTTTCCGAACGAAAGGGCCTGATTGTTACCGGACTGGCTTTGTCGGAACAGAAACAGAAACAGGCCGGCGATGAGTATGAGAGGGAGCAGGTTGATAACCAGAGCAAACCAGTTGCCCGAATTCGAAGGCGGCTGGACATTGATCTTGACCTGTGACAGTCGCTCCTCTGACACGCCCATTGCCTGCAAAGTTCGAGTCAGAGCAACGCTCTCCTCTTTGCGGCTGGCAAGGGGAGCCTCGCTGCCAGGGGAAAATATCTGTAGTCTTTCGCCGCGTACGTCTATTCGGGAAACCTCGCCCCGCTCGATCTGCCTTGCAACGTCGCTCAGACTAATGTTCTGCGGCCTCTCGTTAGGACCGTACACGTTCAGGAAGAGGGCGGCGGCAGCCACCAGAATCAGCAGGTATACGAATGCGTTTCGAGTCCAATTACCGCTCACAAAGTCTCCTCGTTTCTCAGGGTTCGCTGCACTGGGAGTATATCATAGAGACTCCCTCTACATGAAGTATTGCCATTTGTCTGAGCCTCGACTGTGTGCCAGATTCCTATCTGGCCGTCAGGGGAGATCTCTTTGGAATCGGGACATGGATTCCGGCCAGATTGGGCGGGATTCAAGTTGAGGCTTCTTTGCCCTGAACGGTCAGGCAATCAGGCGCGTAACTCGCCCAGGGACCTCTCGTCCTGGCTGACGAATTCGGCGACCGGGCTTTCCACGCGTCCATAGCCGCTCCAGGTTTTGAACCCCAGAAGTGCAAGCAGTTCCGGAGAGGCATCTGCCAGCAGTTCAGGGCGGGCGCCTATGGTGAAGTTTTCCTGGGGACGGAACTGCGGACCGCAGAAGGTGGTGAGGAGGCCGTAACGGTTCTGGGAACTGACATTGGCGCCTGTCCCGTGCCAGAGCCGCCCGTCAAATATCATCGCGGTGCCTGCCGGTCCCTCGGCTGCGAGTGTTTCGCCGTCGCAGTCCCACTGTTTGGGGGGCCGGCCTTGGAGATGACTGCCAGGAACGAAACGGGTCCCGCCATTCTCGGCGCTGAAGTCGTTGAGCATCCACATTACGTTTACACAGACGCAGGGCGCTATCATGGGTGGAGCCGCTTCGCCCTTCAGGTTGGTGCGCTCGCGAGTAATCGAACCAACCGGAACCGGTGACGGCTCCCGGTTGACGGGGTTGGGCATCCACCACTGATCGGTATGCAGGTTCATGGCGACGCCACCGGGCTTGGCGATATTGGCTGAGTAGCTGGAAAGCAGGTAGTCGTCGCCCAGTACATGATCGACAACGGCGCGTACGCTTGCGGTGAAAAGAATGTCGCGGAAGACCTGGCCCTTATTGACCAGCATCCAGACGCGTTGATTTACGCCCCCGGCGGCAGCAGTATAGGCTTGCTGCCGCGGGCGTCCCTTCCCGTCCGTGAAGGCGCCCCACTGTTGTTTGGGGCCGCCGTCTTCGAAGGCCGCGCCCTGTTCCAGTTCGGCGGCCGCCTGTTCCTTGAGTCTCTTGAGCGCGGCTTTCACGACTACGGGGTCTAAGGCGTTTTCAATGAGACTGTAGCCATAGTGGTCAATGTCGGACTTAGCCTGCGCGACGTTTGTAGTCGCTTTGGGCAAGGTTGAGGTGGGGTTCATGCAGGTTCTCCTAATGGGACGGTTTTTGGGTACTCTAATCCATTTTTTCCAGCACGGCAATGGCAGGTTGCCTTCGCCTTCAAGTTGAGAATCTCTTTGTTGCGAATTCGCTATTGCGGAGAGGCTGGCAGGATAGGCGCGAAGTCATTGGGTTGACCGCGCGATAAGTCATGGTATCAAACGGGACATTCATTTGTTCCGGCATGGTAGGGATGGGATTCAGGGCTCAACTTTGGCCGGGAAGAGTTCAGGCGAATCTGGAAACATGGGCTTGTGCATGAGGCCCGATTGACATTCTCTCCAACGGCGGAGCGGACAGCCTCGGGGGCGATCGTAGATTTGCGCGGAAGAGGGTCGAAAGAAGGTGATTGCAACGTGCTGGTACGCGGCGCCTAAAGGCACCCACGTACAGCGGCATCAGTGCGGCTAGTCAGGGCCCGTTGTGTGCCCTGAGTTGATTCGGGTGCATCCCAGATTTGGGGTGGGAACAGTCTGGCGGGGAATCAGCGCAGGCGGTGTCTGGCGTTGTATGCCGTCTTTGGGCGAGACGCAGTGCAGGCGCCAGGCCCGGCCATACGGTGGCGTCCGTCAGTTGGGGACGGCGCGAGGACAGGCACAAGGCCGGCAGCTGCACGGATCTGATGGGACTGGCGGGACGTGGTCCGGCCAGAAACCTTCGATCAGGCACCTGTTACGGATATCGACACCCGGTCGACTGGGGATGTGGTAGGAGCGGGGGCGTTGCGGGGGCGGAGCCCCCGCACAAGGGAGGGCCGAATAGGCCCGACCGCCCAGAACTGCAGTAGTTAGTCGTCAGTGGCGGCGCTTATTCTGGCGGAACCTGGAATGGGAACTTCCCGTGGCTTGGTTGTCTGCAGAGGTATACGAGAGTTCGCCCCAATATTGGGATGCACCCGTTAATCCTGACCTGTTTCGAGCATGGAATTGGCTGTGCTAGAATTGTCAGATATGGACAGTTTCGCCTTGCCTTGGACGGCGTTGGTTGTTCCCGTCGGGCCACCGCTCATTTTGACCCTGGGCAGCATTGTACTCTGGATAATGGGTGGCTTTGTGCGACCGGCCGCCCGCTGGCAGGCTTTTGGAAGTCCGACGGGAATCCTCAGCGGGATCGCCCTTCTCTTCTGGTTAATCGCTGCCGCCATGACGGTAGCGCTGCGCGTTCAGCCCACCGCCCCGGCTTACTCCATTCCCTGGCAGCCCTTTTTTTCGCCGGGCGCCGACCTCCTTTGGGTCAGTAACGGCTGGAACTGGTATGTCTCCTGCCTCATCCTTCTGCTCGGCGGGGGAGGGTTGCTGTTCAGCGGCATTTCCTCGCCGAACAGCGAATTGACATTAGAAGAGAACTGGCATGGCAGAGCGATGACGCTTGCACTGTCCCTAAACGCCATCTCAAGCGCCCTCTTCTTCGTCAGCAGCGGGAACCTCCTCACCGTAACTCTGATGTGGGTTGTGATGGACCTTTTTGTCATTGCCCGCAGCACGGTCGTGCCCGAGGGGCCCGGGCCGTCCCCAACGCGTCAGTTTCAGGGCTTGAGCATGATGGGCGCGCTGCTGCTGCTGATTGGGCTGCTTCCTGCCGGGCAAAGTGGACCGGCCGAACTCCTGGCTGGGGGCCGCCTGCCTCAGGAGACGGTGATTCTGATGCTGGTCGCCGGCGTCATCAGGGCCGGCGTCTATCCTTTGCATCTGTGGCTTTTGCCTCACAGAGGTGAAAGGCTCTACATGCCGGACCGCCTGATAGACCAAATGCCGCCGGCGTTATGCGGACTGTGGCTGCTCGGTTGGTCCAGCGGCCTAGCCGGAGAGGAGCTTCTTGCGCGCCCTGAAATCGTAGCCCTGGCACTTCTGGGTCTGCTCGGTTCCGCAATCGCCACATTCACCACCACTACCAGGCAGGAACACACCACATTTGTACTGATCACTGCGGTGGGCATAGCAGGGCTAACGAGCATTCTGTCTGAAATCCGAGGGCCGGCTGCAGTTCTCTGGCCTACGACGACTTTTGCCCTAGGAGGCGGCCTCTGGCTGATTGGTGAACGAATCTGGCGCGCCTGGCACTGGCAGATTCCGATAAGCGTAGGCGTCCTGGCCCTAGTTGGCGTTCCCTTTACGCCAGGATTTCTAACTCAATCGGTGGTTGCGCAGCTGTTGGTGGTAGGTAGCTGCCCGGATGCGAACACTCTTTGCGGTAGACTCGGGGTCCTTATGTGGCCCCTTTTTGCAGCATACGTAGTGACCCAGATGATATACGTCTCCTCTCTGTTGCGGAGTTGGGACGGTGAGCCAGAGGGCTCGGTATGGGAACTGAGCCCGAACGCATGGGTAATCGGCCGACTCCTGGCATATGTGGTTGTACTCGCCATTCCGCTGGCGACTGCCGGCCTCTTCCCAGCGATGATGACCAACCTCGCAAACCTTCCGGATGCCATTCCTCGCGGCGCCGGGAATCCCCCTAGTGCGGTTGCGGGCTGGCAGGTCTGGATGACACTTGCCGGACCGCTTACTTTGGGGATTTTCCTGGCGATAGCCCGCACGCAGGTGAGAGATGCACTTAGCGCCAGCGACAACAGACCCGGTACGCTGCCGACACTTCGGGCATGGTCGAGCCGGATTGCCCGTCTCGCCACGCTGGATTGGATTTCGCGTCTTACCCGGTGGGGCACGGGACGGGCGGGCGCCGTGTGGGATGTGGGCCTAGAAATTGTGGAGGGCGGCGGCCACATGGGGTGGGTCGTCGTCTTTGGCATCATTGGCTATCTGTTACTGAGCGCGTAAACAGAAACCGAATGAGGGCGGAGAATTCGAATCTCCGAACCGAAGCGTACTTCAATGCACGAGGACCACTGGCATTCGAGAAGCTCGATTTCCTGGCAACGAAGTAGGACGGTTTTGATCCATGGCTGCGTTTTGGGCTTCGGTACCAGTACATGTGCTCTTAGGATTGGCGGCAGCAATTCCTGTAATCCTATGGGACTGGCGGATCGCGCTGCCCGGCATCCTATTGGTGCAACTGGGCACAAGCGTACTGACTGGCACAGTATACGGTCTGGCAGCGCCCTGGCCGACGGTTCACTTTGGCGTGCAGGTGCTGGGCTGCCTGATTCTCTTGCTTTCCATCCTGCAGACAAGCAACGTTCAGGTCCGGACCTCAGGGGAATTCAGTTCGAGGCTCTTTCGGATGTTGATATTGGGAATAACGGCTCTGCTGGTTTGGAGAGCGACCGAAGGTATTGATTTGCCCCGCCTTGAAGACGCCACCAAGGTGCTATTCATCTGGTTTGCAGCGGTGGCACTGATCACACTGGGCATGACGGAGACCGCCTTATTCGGCAGCATTGGCCTTCTGATGTGGTTGATTCCGGTTCAGGCGTTTTTGTCAGTCCTGTTTCCCTTGCCAGCGGTAATCGTCTTGCTGGGGATTCTGCAGATACTGGTCGCCCTGGCATGCAGCTTCCTGCTTCTTGCTGAGGACGATGCGCTCACGCTGATCGAAGTACCATCCACCGACCCGGACCTGGCACCAGGCGTCCATCGCCGCCACAGCATTGCTTCCGGGGCCAGGGTCCTAGGATATGGCATCGGATACTGGTTTTATACTCTTGTCAATCGACGTCGGAATACTGAGGCCAGAAACGGTTGAGGCATTGTTACTCCGTTCCGGGCAGACTGGTATGGTGTGGGTGACTTTCGGCATCAGAGCAGTTTTTGACAGGTTACCACACAGCTGCAAGATGGTAGTTCCGGGGCAGCCCAAGGGCGAATCAAGGACCACGACATTCAGCAATCCATGATCCATCTTGCTCTGCCGTCATTCCTGTTCAGTCTCCTCCTCCTGGCGATAATCTCCAGTTACATCCTGCGCCGTTGGGAACAAGGTGTATCTCTGGTCATCGGCGCGATGCTGATGCTAGTCGGCGTGTTGCTGTGGCACTATCCGCTGGACGCGCCGCCGCTGACCTTTCCGCTCGTTCCCGTCGAACTTGATTTGCGTGCAGGCATATGGCAATACGGTTTCCGCCTGCAGTTGACCCAGGCCAATGAACCGATCGTTACAATCATCCTCCTCCTGGTCGGATCGGGGATGCTCTTGACGGCCGCGGCAAGCCAGGGGAGAGTTTTCCCGCCCTCGATGTTGCTG
The DNA here is from genome assembly GCA_034428435.1 of Caldilineaceae bacterium. Classification (GTDB taxonomy): domain Bacteria; phylum Chloroflexota; class Anaerolineae; order Caldilineales; family Caldilineaceae; genus Bin5. The sequence continues at coordinate 97,495 of DAOUHY010000150.1, forward strand.
GTTGGAGCGGGTTACATTGGCATGGCGTTGATGGTGGATGCGCCGGTTTCGCCCGTGTTTCTGGTGCCGGTTTTTCTGGCAATTGTGATGACGGTGAGTGTATTCCCTCTTCAAGTCAGCATCGGCGGCGAGGCGCTGAATTCCTTGCGGGCGATGCTGCCGCCCATACTGGCGACGCCATTCGTGCTGCTTGCCGCGTGGAACATGGAGCAGCTGCCTCTAAACCCTCAGGATATCCGGCTGGCGGCCGGAGGCGCACAGCTTCTCGGGGTGGGGCTCCTCATTCTGCTGGCGCCGGTGCCATTGCACAGCGGTCAGCCGCAGTTGGGCGAGTCTTCGCCACCGATTGCGATGGCGCTAACAATACTCCTGTACCAGACGGTGGCCCTTTATCTCTACTTTATAGCCACTTCGAACTTCCCGCTGTTGCTGAACAGTACCGCCCTAAACGTGTGGCTGACCTCGACGGCAACAATCACATTGGTTTGGGGTGGGGTGGCGGCGGCAGCGGCCAGCCATCCCGGTCGTTTGCTTGGCTACGCTATGCTGCACGACTGGGGGCTGATTCTTTTGCTCCTCGCCGGTTCTGACGAGGGCAGTCTGCCGCTGGTCATCTCGCTGTTTGCACTGCGCATATTGAGCGCGATGAGCGCATGTGCCGGGCTTTCGCAGATCAGGCAGGCGGCCGGCAGCTTAGAAGCTGAAAACCTGCACGGTATTGGGGCTCGACTTCCCTGGAGCACCGCGGCCTTTCTGCTTGGCAGCCTGGGACTGGCAGGATTCCCTTTGACAGCGGGCTTTTCCGGACACTGGTCGGCAATACAGGCGCTGGCAGAAGGTGATTGGCGCTTCGCGGCGATCGTGTTGATTGCAAGCGGAAGCGTCATTTTCGGGTTCGTGCGAATGGTGGGCATCTTCTTTGGGCGACATGCATATCCTCAGCTGCCGCGCGAAAGGCCGCTGGGCGTAGTTTTCTCCTTGATGGCGATTGTTCTGGTCACAGGCATGGCCATCGCACCTCAGTTATTTGAGGGACCGCTGGTCAGGACGCTGCTGGCAATTGATTGACCAGAGGTAACTAATGTGCTTTCAATCTGGGAACCTGCTTTCTTACGTATTTCGTAGTGCGTATTTCGTAGTGCGTAAATGCATATTTGACTGAGGCGATACCGTCGACTGATCCGCTCGAAAAGTCCTGGTGTCAAATTGGACATTTGTTACCAGGTCATGTTCTGTGTGTGTACTGTGGGCGGTCTGTCTGGGGGGATTGTACCGTCAGTATTTCTGTAACGGGCTCGCGATGGCCGTGGCGGTGGCCGTTGGGCAAATGTGGCCGTTGCCTCGATTGTGTTGCCTGCGCTGGCACATACTCTGAATGTGCCACGACGCGCGGTGGGGGGGGTGAAGCCTGGTCGCAGCGGGTCGCCAAGGTCATTTTGCCACACACTCGATGCGGCGGGGGTTGTAGGAGAGGGGGCGTTGCGGGGGCGGAGCCCCCGCACAAGGGAGGGCCGAATAGGCCCGACCGCCCAAATGCGAGGAGAGAGGGGAGAGGAGTGAGGAGAGAGAACTGCCGCTTTCCCTGCCCCTGGGTTGCGTGCGGAGTGGCGATGGCTTAGATGTTGCGACGAGAGACTGTCAGAATCTTCCCAACTTACATCTGATAGAGATTGAAAGTCCAAACCTGCTATGTTGACGCGAGCAGTGTGCGGGCAGTTCTTGCGCTGTGGGTGCATGTCGGATTGCGACGCCAGCAGGCGCGTTTTGGCGTTTGCGCACCTCTCTTCTGAGGAGGCCAGCCATCTCCGGTAAAGAGCGCGGTCGATCATCCAGACTTGAAGGGTTTTACAGGCGAAGCGTGGAGGACCGTGTCGCACTGCTGTCTGAGTGGGCGGCGCTGACCCGCGAAGAAACGGCGCTTCTGGCCGAGAGTATTGGCCCGGAGCAGGCCGACTCAATGATCGAAAATGTCGTGGGGCGGTTTGCCATGCCCTTAGGGATAGGGGCGAACTTCCTGATTGACGGGCAAGAGTACCTCGTACCGATGGCGGTAGAGGAGCCGTCGGTCGTGGCCGCCGTCAGCTCCGCCGCGCTTCTGGCGCGGTCAGGAGGTGGCTTCTCGACCGGCAGCACGGATCCGGTTATGGTTGCCCAGATTCAGCTTCTCGACGTGGCAGACGCGTGCAAGGCGAAGAGCACAATCCTTGCTTCCCAGGAGGAGATCCTAGCTTGCGCCGATACCAGTCCATCGTTGTCGCGCCTGGGAGGCGGGCCCCACGGCATCGAAGTTCGCCATCTGCCCGATACGCCAGCAGGGCCGATGCTGATCGTCCATCTCTTGATAGACTGCCGGGACGCAATGGGTGCTAACGCGGCCAACACCGCGGCCGAGGCTGCGGCGCCCTTGATTGAGAAGCTCAGCGGAGGGCGGGCGGGTTTGCGTATCCTTTCCAATCTTAGTGACAGGCGGCGAGCGTGGGCCGAAGTCGAGATTCCCTCCAAGGCATTTGATAGTGATGACTTTTCGGGCGGAGACGTTGTTCGGGGGATAGCTGAGGCGAACGCGTTTGCTTTCGCAGATCCCTATCGAGCCACGACTCACAATAAGGGTATCTTCAACGGTGTGGACGCGGTGCTGTTGGCGACAGGAAATGATTGGCGTGCGGTCGAGGCGGGGGCGCATGCCTGGGCGGCGCGTGACGGCCAGTACCGGGCGCTTACCGACTGGCATGTGCGCGGCTGCGGGGAGTCCGAGAGCCTGTACGGTCGTCTGGAGGTGCCCCTTGCAGTCGGTACGGTAGGCGGGGCGACCCGCAGCCACCATTCTGCCCGGATTGCATTGAAGATACTCGGCCTGGACGTCATCGAAGAAGAGGGCCCGCGTTCTGATGGTGAATGTGCCGATGGCGATGCTGGCAAAGATTCACGGCGACGAGGCGCGAGAAGGCTGAGCGAAATTATTGCAGCGGTAGGTCTGGCCCAGAACCTGGCAGCATTGCGCGCGCTGGCGACCACGGGGATTCAGAAGGGGCATATGCGTCTCCACGCGCGCCAAGTTGCGGTTGCGGCGGGCGCGGAGGGCGAGGCAGTTGAGCAGATAGCAGGACAGTTAGTTGCTGAAGGAAGAATAAGAGTAGAGCGGGCCAAAGAGCTGTTGAGACGGTGAAGGAAATGATGCCCTTGGGAGGCACGTTGAGAGTGGGAGTGAGAGAGGAATACCGATGTTGAATCAACCTGTTTTGCAGGTAGGGATTGTCGGATACGGGTCTTACGTCCCGCGCTTCCGCTTGCCCGGGTCGGAGATCAGCAGGATCTGGATGGACGAGATTGAAGCGGCGGGCAAGCAACTCGACGGGGGACAGAACGGGCTTAAGAAGAGTGGAGCAAGCAGCCCCATATGGGAGAAGGCGGTGCCGGGTCTCGATGAGGACACGGCGACTATGAGCATAGAAGCGGCCCGAAATGCGCTGGTGCGTTCACAGGTCGACCCGCAGGAAATTCGCGCCGTATGGGTGGGAAGCGAGAGCCATCCCTACGCGGTTAAGCCGACCGGTACAATTGTGGCAGAGGCGATAGGCGCCACACCAGCCACGCAAGCGGGAGACTGGCAGTTCGCGTGCAAGGCGGGAACAGAAGCGGTGCAGGCTGCGATCGGTTTGGTAGGGAGCGGCATGGCTGCCTATGCCCTTGCAATAGGGATGGACACTGCACAGAGTCGACCGGGTGATGCGCTGGAATATACGGCGGGCGCTGGCGGGGCGGCCCTGCTTCTCGGTAAGGCAGAGGAATCGGTTGCTGCTATCGAGCAGAGCCTGAGTTTTGTATCAGATACGACAGACTTTTGGAGAAGGCCGGGAAGCCAGTTTCCCAGCCATGCAGAAAGATTCAGCGGAGACCCAGGCTACTTCGGCCATGTTCTGCCGGCAGGAGAGGGGATTATGCAGGCAGCAGGGGTATCGGCGGCGGAGATCGACCACGTCGTTGTGCATCAACCCAATGTGAAGTTTCCAGTCAGGGCGATGCGCATGCTGGGTTTCGAGGAAGAACAGTGGCAGGGCGGAATGTTGGTCGAAGAGATAGGCAATACCTACGCCGGCTCTGCCCTTGTGGGCCTGACGGCGGTCCTGGACATTGCTGAAGAGGGTCAGTTGGTACTGGTGGTCAGCTATGGCAGCGGGGCCGGTTCTGACGCCTTCCTACTCCGTATCACTGATGGCTTGAGCGCCGCACAAGGCAAGGCTCCTTCGACCAACGAATACATCGGACGTCGCGTCGAGATTGACTATGCGCAATATGTTCGTTTGGGGGGAAAGCTGGCTGCCCACTGAGTGGGCGTCTATGTCCAACGCGAGTTGAGTGGAGAATCGGGACATTCGTTGCACTGCAATCAACTCTTGGCCCAATTGGTCGGTGCTGCCGCCGTCGCGGAGGCCGGTCAGCGAGCGCCAGCGAACCGCGCTTGGTGACATGGAGGTTGGCGGCGGCAGGGAATGAGGGCCACTCTGTCTCTCGGTCGGGGAGACCTCTTTGCAGTGCCTGGATGCAGTTGCTCTTTCGACTATTTGTCCGCCCTAAGCGCCTTTAGAGAATCTAGCAGAAGAATCCGCCAGCGCTCATCCTCGTCGATGGGGATGTAGATGGCCTCACGTCCAACGTGGATCGCGTTATTGGGAATGAACTCGCCTTCGTCCGTGGTGTGCCCCAGGCCCATCCTCAGAAAACTCTGCAGCTTCCGGCGCGGACCGTCGTCCAATTCACCTTTCACAACGTCCGATGATCCGATGGCATGTAGTGGAAAGCCTACCGGAAGTTTGACCGCGATCTGATCGCGCCGGCGGGCGATGTTCAATATGCCGGCTCTCAGTGCCTCCATTTTCACCTGAATCTGGTAGAAGAGGTTCTCCAATTCGTGCGGGAGGGCGTTCTCCTCCGGGTCCTTGCCGAAGCGGTCCTCGATCTCGCGTCGCATTTCTTCCAGGTCGTGCAGAGAATTCAGTCCGGCGATACGGCGATAGAGTTGAAGGCGCAAACCCTCATCTTCAACGTAGTCGGCCGGGATTTCGGCGCGCAGAGGCAGGTCAAGGGTGACCGGAGGGGCAAGCGGATCGTCCAGCGCTGTCGGGAAGGCGCCGCCGTCCTGCGGATTCGGCATCTCGTAGGACGGGCCCTCGCTACTGGTGGTTTCCGCTTCTGCTACGTCACCATTCTCACCCTGTGCCTTGGCAAAGCGTTCCCTCTTTGCACGAAGATCGTTGACCGATTGGGCGAGCAGGCGGGTATAGAGGTCAAAGCCCACACTCGCAATCTGGCCGTGCTGCTTGGCGCCGAGCAGCTCGCCTGCGCCCCGGATTTCAAGGTCTCGCATGGCGATGCGGAAACCTGCGCCCAACTCGTCGCTGCTTTCGAGCAGGGCTTCCAAGCGGCGGCGGGCGTCGAATGTCAGTGTGCTGTGGCGATCGTGGAAGAGATAGCAGTAACCCCTCACGGCTCCGCGTCCGACGCGGCCTCGCAACTGGTAGAGCTGGGCCAGTCCGAAATTGTCGGCACGATTTACAATGATTGTGTTGGCCCGGCGAATGTCGAGCCCGTTCTCAACGATGGTTGTGCAGACAAGCACATCGATTTCGCCGTCGGCGAAGCGAATCATCGTATCTTCCAGTTCGCGCTCGGCCATCTGTCCGTGCGCGATGGCAACGACCGCCTCCGGCACTTCGCGTTGCAGACGTTTCGCCAGAGTCTGCAGTCCACGAACGCGGTTATGGACGAAGAACACCTGACCGTTTCGCTCCAGCTCCCTTTGGACGGCCTGTCGAACCAGTGTATCGTCGAATTCTGAGAGAATCGTACGAACAGGAAGCCGTTCTCTGGGGGGCGTGTTGATGGTGCTCATGTCGCGAACGCCGCTCAGGCTCATGTGCAGCGTACGCGGGATCGGTGTCGCGCTAAGCGTAAGCACGTCCATCTGGGACCGGATCTGCTTAAGGCGCTCCTTGTGGCTGACGCCGAAACGCTGCTCCTCGTCTATGATGAGAAGACCAAGCGAATTGAACTGCACATCTTCAGAGAGCAACCGGTGTGTGCCGATGACGATGTCTGCAGTCCCTTCCTGCAGTTTTTGCAGCACTTTCACCTGCTGGGCCTGCGTACGGAAGCGTGAAAGCATCTCCACCAGGATTGGAAACTGCTTGAGACGCGCGTTAAAGACGCGGAAATGCTGCTGTGCAAGTACGGTTGTCGGCACCAGCACAGCCGCCTGTCTTCCATCCATAACAGCCTTGAACGCGGCGCGAATGGCAACTTCCGTCTTACCGTAGCCGACATCACCGATGATGATGCGGTCCATCGGCCTGTCGGTTTCCATGTCGCGTTTGACGTCAACTATGGCGTCGATCTGGTCGGCAGTTTCACGGAAGGGGAAGGCTGCTTCCATCTCCTCCTGCCAAGGGCCGTCCGGACTGAATGCGTAACCGGGGACGACTTCCCGCTCGGCGTAGAGCTTGAGCAGGTCTTCGGCAATGTCTTCGACGGCTTTCTTGGCGCGCGCCTTTACGGATTGCCAGTCACTTGTGCCCAGACGCGTCACGGAGGGCGGGATGCCTGAGTCCCCAGCTCCTACATAGCGGCTCAGCCGGTCTGCCTGATGAACCGGGACGTACAGTTTGTCGCCCCTGGCATAGTTCACTTGAAGGTATTCCCGCTCGACCCCGCCCATTTCGAGCTTTTTCAGGCCTTCATACAAACCAATGCCGTGCTCCATGTGAACAACATAGTCGTTCGGACTGACGTCGGCGAAAAATAGCTCGGGGGCCACCGAGGACTCGGACCTGCGCCTCTGTTGTCGGGCCTGGCGGGTCCAGCCAAACAGTTCCGTATCGGTGTAGAGGCGCAGTGAAGCAGGCGGCTGACCATTGCTGCCGCTTGCCGGAGCCGTGGACCCGTTCATCGCGAACCCTTCCGGCAGGACCCCTTGCAGGAGAGAGATTCCGGGGCGAGGGGGTGAGTCCAGGTCGAAGATCAGGTTCCCTGGGAGATGTGCTTCACTCAATTCCTCCTGAAGTCGAGCGGTCTGCCGAGAAATTAGAACAACCCTGTCTGCAGTGTTGGCATACTTACGCATCTCCTGAAGGATACGCTTGATTTGACCGGCAAAGTGAGGGCAAGGGACCAGCTGACGCGCAAGAACAGAACTTTCGGCCTCAGTTTGGTCCCCTGGGAGTCCGCTTGTGCCCAAAACGAGCGGGCTGCGCGCTGCAATCCTGTCAAGGATATCTTCCGGGCTGAAGAAACTGGAGCTGAAATTCGAAGGGAGTTCGTGGCCGCGCAGAAGTTCCTGGTAAGTTTGTGCCGCGTCTTCTTCGGCCTCCTTGAGACTTGCGTTCAGCTGCTCGCCGTCGTCGATGACAAGCAGGCCATTGTCAGGCAAGTGATCCAGCAGGGAGGCCGGGCGGCTGTAGAGATAGGGCAGATACCACTCTATGCCTCGAAATGTTCGACCGGCGCCAAGGTCATCCAGTTCGCGGACGATATCCTCCCGGATGGCCAGAATCAGGTTCGGTTCACGCAGCAGTGACTCACGCAGATTCTCAAGTCCAACTGCCCCGGCCTGGCCGGTCGCGGCTCCTCTTGATACTGTAGTCCCATCCTGCAGTGAGCCAGGAACAAGGGATGTGCCTTGCTGCCCGTCATGGAGCAACTGGGCCGGGGAGAGTTCGTTGGAAATAGCGGGGCCGTTCGTTGCGGAGAGGGCGCTTCCGAGTGCTTCACTGCCAGGCCCAATCAAGACTCTCTGGAGCTGCAGTTCGCTGCGCTGTGTTGCCGGGTCGAAAGACCTCAGCGTCTCCACTTCGTCGCCAAACAGGTCAATGCGGACAGGATGGGGGAGATTGGGAGGCCAAATGTCAATGATCCCGCCGCGACGGGCGAAAGTTCCCGGTTCTTCCACCACCTGCACCGGTTCGAAACCGTTTTGCACCCAACGGCCTGTCAACTCATCCAACTGGACGAAGCTACCGGCGCGTAGGGGCCGCAGGGCCATGCGAAACATCCTTGCAGGCAGTGTCTTCTGCATCAGGGCGCGCGCAGAGGAGACTACTACCGATGGCCTGTTGCCCTTTTGCTGCAGGGCAGCAAGCGCGGTAAGTCTGAGCTGGCGAGTGCGACCTGTCCATGGGATGCGCTCGAAAGGCAGAGAGTCGGGATCGGCATATCGAGAGACTTGCAACGGCCCTTCGGTAGGCGGCAGAAACAGTTCGATTTGCTCAACCCACTTTTCGGCCTGGTCGGCTGTTCCGGTCACCACAAGGACAGGACCAGTTCCCTCGGTGGCAACGCCGGCGATCACAAGCGCACGGGCTGCAGCGTACAGCTTCTGAGGCGCCGGCGTATGCCCTCTGAGCAGATCCTGAAAGGCTGGCTGGTCTTTGAGAAATGGAAGCAGGCCCGAGAGATTCATGTGCGCTTTGCTGTCTTCGTCCAATCCGGTGGTGGCCAGTGTACAACGGGTCAAATAAAGGCCCGCGGAGAATACGAGAAGTATTGCCGGTTCAGGCTGCCGTTGCTGGTGTAGAGTTGAACCGATTCATTGCCAGGTCAATCCCATGAAAGAGCCAGGTTTCGACGGCGTCGGCGATTCGACGGCGAAGAGATTCGAAGATGATCTCTTCGTCGGCGCTAAAGTCCTGCAGGACGTAGCCAGCCGGACTCATCGGCGTCGGCGGTCGACCGATGCCCACTCTGGCACGTGGAAACCGATCCGTTCCCAACGCCTGGATAAGAGACTTCATTCCTTTGTGTCCTCCGCTGCCACCAAAAGGACGAAGGCGCAGTTTGGCACTGGGAAGGTCGAGTTCATCGTAGATTACAAAGATGTCCTGTGGTTCCACGCGAAAGAAGCTTGCCATCGGTGCAACGGCGTTTCCGGTCAGGTTCATATATGTTAGGGGCCGGACAATGAGCACTCGCTGGCCTGACGCATCTGCAGTGGGCAGCCGGCCACGTTGCAGGGTGCGCGTTTGCGATATAGAACCCGAGCCGTACAAGGCATTGTACTTCGCACGCGAAAGTGGAATGGCGTGCCGGTTGGCCAAAATGTCCACCACTTGAAAACCGATATTGTGTCGATTGCGCGCGTACTTGGGCCCTGGATTGCCCAGACCCACTATCATCTTCATTGTCGACCGCTCAGACAGATCTTCGTTCTGCGTTAGCCGGTTATCGCTAATTCCGGCAGACGTGTACTCGACCGCCCCAAAGAGTGTCGCATAGGCTGCCGGTCAGACTGGAACACCGGCTGCTGTTTCGTGAAATGCGGATGAATGCGATCAACCGTGAACGACTGCCAGCAGTTGATTATCCCGCATCTGAATCGGCTGGCCAAACCCGGCATCATGCAGCCTCACCGGAAAAGCGGAGTTGACGCCTTCGGCTCACATTGCTGACCGCGTCTAGTGCGGGTTGTAACTGTTCTGGCAGTATCCCCAAGGGACAGCTGTTGATCAAGGTTTGGACAGCTCGCCTCAACCTGCAACGGGGCCGGAATGGAGTCAGTCCGGGCAGGAGGGAAGATTGAGGCCGGCCAGGTGGGCCGACACAACCGGATTGGCATCAGCGGGATCAATGTGGTCGGGAAGGCAAAGCTGGTTTGCAGACAGATCGAGAGTCGACAGATTCGTGAGGGCGCTCAGGTCCGGCACCGGCCCCGTCAACTGGTTCGAGGCGAGGATCAGGCTGGTCAAGCTTGTCAACGTACTCAAGTCAGGTATCGACCCGGTCAACTGGTTGGAGCCAATATTCAGGTCTGTCAGGCTCGTGAGCGCGGCCAAGGCCGGTATCGGCCCGGTCAATTGGTTGCGGGCGAGGTTGAGCTGCGACAGGCTTGTGAGGGACCCTAGGTCGGGTATCTGCCCAGTCAACTGATTGCTGCTCAGGTCCACCCAGTAGAGGCTGGCAAGAGAACCGAGCGCGGGAACTGTTCCCGACAGCAGATTGTTTGCCAAGGAGAGGTTTGTAAGTTTGGTAAGCGCGGCGAGGTTCGGGATTGGGCCGGATAGCTGATTCTGAGCCAAGAGCATAAGCCTGAGGTTGACGAGCGCGCCGACATCCGGAATCCGGCCCGTTAGCTGGTTGCTACTCAGATCAATCCAGGCCAGTTTCGTGAGAGCGCTCAAACTCGGGATAGTACCGGTCAGCTGATTGCCCCCAAGGTAGAGGTCGGTCAGGTTGGAAAGGGAATTGAGGTCAGGAATCGACCCACTCAGTTGGTTGCCTGAGAGAGACAGCACGGTCAGGCCGGTGAGAGCACTCAAGTCGGGAATGGGCCCTGTCAGCTGATTCGTTCCCAGGTGAAGGTCTGTCAGGTTTGTGAGGGCACGCAGATCCGGAATAGACCCATTCAGTCTGTTGTCCGCTAAGGAAAGGTCGTTCAGGTTCGTGAGGGAGCTCAGAGAGGGAATCGAACCCGATAATTGATTGAAGCCGAGGTCAAGGACTTCCAGGTTCGTAAGCGTGTTCAGATCCGGTATTGATCCGGTAAGCTGGTTGCTGCTGACAGACAGCCACTCCAGCTTGGTAAGGGCACCCAGATCAGGAACTGGCCCAGTCAGCTGATTGAAATCGAGGGCAAGAACAGTGAGTCTTGAAAGAGCGCTAAGACCTGGAAGCGAACCGTTCAGCCCGTTTCCGGCAAGAGTCAGTTCCTTAACCCGCCCTTCGTCGTCAGTTTTGACGCCGTACCAGGTATCGATGGAAGCGCTGGAGAGCCAGTTGTCCTTGCGGGCCCAATTTGCGCCGTCAGTCGCCTGATAGAGGGCAACCAGCGCAGCTCTCTGGTCAGTCGGGTCAGGTGTTGCAAGGGAGTCGGAAACGACGACGGAGACCACCTGCGACCACCTACCGCGGGCGCCGTTCAGGTCCACTGCAGCAACGGCATAGAAGCAGGTCTGGCCTGCGGTTGCTCCCAGGCGCAGGAACGAGGTACCGGTCAAGTCTCCTGCGTCGAGCCGCTCCCAACCGGTGACGGCATCCTTCCACTCCCACAGCTGGTAGGAGATGGCTCCCGATACAGCTGACCATCTCGTTTCAACTGTAGCTGAAACATTGGATGATACTGTGAGCACGGGGGCAGGCAGAGCGGTCGTCGAGACAGGGAGGGCTACGTTTACTTGCTCCGACCACCTGCCGCGTACGCCGGCTGCATCTATGGCGGCGATGATGTAGTAGTAGGTACGCCCCGGCGTAAGGGCAGAGTGGCCGAATGCTGTTTCAGTCAAGCTGTCGCCGCCGATTTGCTGCCAGCCGTTGTCACTGTCCCACCAAGTCCATAGTTCGTACCTGACAGCGCCTACTACGGCATTCCAGCTGACATCGACCGCTGTCAATCCCGCGGAAGACGCGGTGAGTTGGGGCGGTGACAGAGGTTGTGACTGCGCAGGTAAGGTGAGTGACAGTTGCTGCGACCACTGGCCCCTGATTCCGCGGCCGTCCAGCGCCGCGACCAGATAGTAGTAGGTCCTGTCTGCAGTCAGGTCGGAGTGGGTATGAGAAGTGCCGGTCAAGCTGCCTTCGCCGAGGCGTTGCCAGCCTGTGTCGTTTTGCCACCAAACCCAGAGCTCGTACCCGGCTGCACCGGAAACAGAGGTCCAGGAGAGTTCGACTGAAGCGGCGCCCGCAATGCGCGCGGTCAGAGTGGGGGCTGCCAGCATTGGAGATGTATTGGACTGGGCGTGAACTGCGTCGCGCGATGGGAGGGGAAAGAGAAACAGGGCCAAAAAGGCAGATAACAAGACTGTGAATCGCTTGAATCGAGTGAAAGGACTGGCCTGACTAAGCTTCAAAGTGGCGCCTTTCTGGAAGTCTCCGCACCTGCCGATTCTTCTCCGTTTCGAGTAGGCCGCTTCCGGCGCTGCTCCGGGACCAGGCAAGACTGGCACTTGCAGAACCTCTTCTGTGTGGTAGCGGCCGTCTCCAAATGCTACCACCGGGCTTGCTGCAGGATCCTGTCAATCGCAACCCCATCGGGAAACGCGGGTCGGCCCCGCTATTGCGTGCATGACCGTAGGGGGAATAAGGCACATGGAGGCACCGCAAAGTCTTTGTGCCTTCTTCTGCAACCCTTGGTTTGACGGCTTTCAGCGTGCCGGCGCCCCGTGGCGAGAGCCCCCTCGCACTCTGCGGATGGGTCCGGGCCAAGAGAGAAAGGCCGGTCGCGTGCTGCGACACGCGGCCGGCCCCAAAATGCACGACTGAGGAATCGTAGTGTCAGTCGCTAATTGTTCTATTCGTTCTTGGCGATTACCCACTCCAAGAGACGCTTGGCGGCGAAGATCGCCCCCAGCAGAAGGAATAAGCCTGCGCTCCACCGGACACCTGTGAAAAAGTGTTCGCGAAGTCTCTCCAGAGCCAGTGTTTCTCCCAGGTCACCCAGGATTCCGGGCGGTTGAACAATCGAACTTTGATTGGTCGAAGAGGACTGACCCTCCGTTGTACCCCCACCTTCACTTTGGGAGGGCGGCGGAGGGGTAGCAGTCGGTTCGTCGGCAGCCCCTTCGATATTGGGCTGCTCTACCCGGACCTCTGCGACGGTAGGCTGCGGGTACGGCGTAGGGGTATCGATGGGAATCGGCGTTGGTGTGGGCTCGTCAGGGGTAGGCGTGATAGGCTCCTTACTGACAGAGATGTTATGGACGAAGAATTCACCGTAGTTTCCGTCAGGCCGAACAACACGCAAACGCAGTGTATATGTTCCTGGTGCAAGGACATCTGTGTGCCATACCCCGAGCTGTCCATTGACGACCTGTCGAGTTTCCCCGCCGAAATAGGCGTAGTGCTCTTCGCCCCTTGACGCTTCCTTGAAGGAGAGTTCATAGCGGGCGAAGGGAGAGCCGGTTGCTGTTCCCATTATCGGCACGGGGCCGCTGACGCTGCTGTCTTGTTCTGGTGATGTAATTCCCGACTGGCCGGTCTGCCCACTGGGGGCATGCACTCGATCCAGTCGAGCGTTTTGGATTGGATCATGCGAATGGGAGGCATCAAATTGGTCAGCCGCCGCATATGAAGTGCCGGACAGGAAAGCCGAGCCAATCAGTACCTCAGACAGTACGGGTAGCAAGATGAGGATTACCGACCGGAAGTCCAGTCTTCCAGTTTTGGAGGAGCATTTGCGAAATACGGTCATGAACTCACGGTCCTTGTGGGTCGCTTCAAAGCATTTCACGCCGGTAAACAGCGATCGCCTACTGCCGTACAGGAGAGTATATGTGACCCAACTGCGCCAAATTACTGTAAGGATTGGATGAAGAGGATAATATCAACGATCTGCTCGTCGGTCAGGTTGGGTTGGCCACCTGAGGGCGGCATGGCGATGCCGGTGCGGCTGTCCGGCGCATCGGCGGCGCGGCCATCGCGGATGATCGCGAACATTTCGCTTTCAGTCAGGCCCGAGACCTGCGGTGAGTTTGCCAAAGCAGTACCCAATCCTTCGACTCCTACCCCGTTTTGGCCGTGGCAAGAGGTACAGGCCTGGGAATAGAGGGAAGCCCCATTCTGCAGGCTCGTAGGCGTGACCGTCGGCGCGGGCGTCGCGGTCGGACCGGCGGACAGTTGCACAAATGGTAGTTCTGAAGCAATGGGGAGCATAAATTCCGGCAGAGAGAATCGAACCTTACCGGCCCGTGCGGCTCCGGCAGTGTAGAATGCCAGGGCGAGGAGTACGATCAGGGGAGCCGGCCATCTCGGCCACCGAACCGACCAGGTTTTGCCGGCACCCCCGGGCTCGCCTGCAATAACCATCAACATGCCTGTGGTGATAATCATGAAACCGACCATCGCCAGGAGCGGAATCGTGACGACGCCAAACCAGTCAATCCAAACCGTCGAACAGGTTACCCCGACTCCACACGAGGACGGTGATCCGAGAAAGGGCGTCTTCTGAAGCAAGAAATGGTACACCGAAACACCCTGACCGAGTAGGGAAAAGGGCAGTACCAGATGGGGAAGATGATGGTCTCTTCGCAGAATACCAAGAGTAAGCAGACCGGCAAGGGGATACATCAGGATGCGCTGGTACCAGCAGAGGGTACACGGGATAAAGCCGTTAACTTCACTGAAGTAGAGGCTGCCCATGGTAGCGACCCATGCTGCGATAAGTGCCCCGTAAAGGCCCAGCTTTGTGGAAAAACTCGAACTGTTCATCTGGTTTGATAAAGAGTGTTCACTGATCGGACGGCAGTTGGATGTCGATCGCCGCGGAGACGGCCTCGTAGTCCAGCGGGTTGTCGACGCGCACTCCGTTTACCAGGACGGTTGGCGTGCTGTTGTGTCCGGCCGCACGTGCGGCTTGCAGACTTTGCGAAATGGTTGGCAGATGCGACTGATTCGTCAAGCAGGAAGTAAACGTGTCGCCATCCAATTTCAGTTCCACTGCGTAGTCGATCAGACGTTCCATGAGAAATGCACTTGGGCCAGAGGAAGTTGCCTGGAAGACGCGGTCATGGTACGGCCAGAACTGTCCCTGGTCGGCAGCGCACTCGCTGGCCTGGGCGGCAAGCGAGGCGCCGGGCTCGTGCTGTTGAAGCGGGAAGTGATGGAATTCCAACTTCACCTTTCCACCAACGATATAGTTGTCTACAAGGCCGGGTTTGACGCGTTGGTTGAAGGCAGCACATGCAGGACAGCGGAAGTCTTCCCACGCCTGAACAGTCACGGGTGCCTCGGGGTCGCCCAGAGTGTTTCGATTCTGCCAGGCGGAGGGAACGCCGGAATAGTCGGGTGGCTCAGAAGCTGCCCCCCCATTGCCGGATGCGACGGCCAGTATGACAGCTATCAGTCCTATCAGCACAACCGCCCCACCAACCAGATAGATGCTCAGGGACAGTCGTTGTCTATTATCGGCAAGACGGCTCTTCATTTTCATGGACAAGGTCAATGGCGTCTCATGGACAATTATGCCAATTCAAGAGTCAAATAGATTCTGTGATGACGGACTTCAGGACCTCAGATCCGGGACGTGCGCCTTGATCTGAGATCAGGGCCTGATATTTGAATATAGCACCGATTCTTGTACTTAACAAAACGGCGCCGGAAATCCCCTGCAGCCAGATGGACTGACTTTCGCTGCGGCGGCGTTCCGGGTAAGCTTGTTTTGGACAGGAATGGGCCAAACACGGCAGCCCTGCTACGTAGACAGCTTGCCTTCGGACGCAGAGGTCGTCTGGAAACCGAAGGTCGGGTTGCGGGACGAGTCGGGCAGCCGTTCGGGATACCGGTTGGGGGACCGGATCGACCTACGGGCAGGTCAAAGAGGCTAAGGCTCTTCTGTTTACTTTCAGATGTTCTCTAGCGGAGGGATCTCTTCAATGACAAACAGCGGCTGGCGTTCGCAAGGAACCGGAAGTTCGGGATTATACGGAAAAGTTGCCGTCGTCACTGGCGCAAGCCGGGGCATTGGCGAAGCCATCGCCGCGGCACTTGCAGCGGAGGGCTGCCGACTGGTCCTGGCGGCTCGCAGTATCGAGCTTCTCCAAGAAGTTGCCGAGGAGTTGAGATCGCGGCACGGCGTCGAGGTCCTGGTTGTGCCGACCGACATGGGCGACGAAAGCCAGTCTCGAGCGCTAATCAGTGCGGCTGCGGACCATTTCGGGACTGTAGATATCCTGGTTAACAACGCCGGTATGGGCATTTTCGGGGCAATAGACGAATTGCATCTGGACGACCTGCGGCATGTCTTTGCAGTTAACTTTTTTGGGCCATTGGCGGCTATGCAGTCGGCCGTACCAATAATGCGGCGGAACAGCGGCGGCACTATTGTGAACGTCAGCAGTATCGTCGGCAAGTTTCCACAGCCATTAGGCGGCGGTTACACGGCAACCAAATTCGCTCTTCAGGGTGCAAGTGGAGCGGCCCGAGCAGAGCTGAAGGAGGACAATATTGACGTAATTCTCGTCTGCCCGGGACTTACCGACACCGAGTTTTCACAGCACAGCCGGATCAGCGTTCCGGGCGCAGAACATCGCCAGGGCGAGCGGCACTCGCTCGGGCGCGGCGTGGAACCGGAGAGAGTTGGCTCCCGCACGGTGAAGGCCATTGTCAGAGGGGAACGGGAGGTCTATGTGACATTGTTTGACCGCGCCCTTGTCTGGTTTGCAGTTCACTTTCCCGCTCTCCTCCAATGGGTGCTGGTCTATATCACGCGTTACCGCCGAAGGCGATTTGAAGAAGTCAATCCTTCCAAATAGGCGGCTGGGCGCTTCTTTTCGAACAGGATATCTCCTGCGGACGTCCAGGTGCTGTTCGACGCGGTTATGAAGTCTGTCTCAGCTATCGAAACAAGACCCACATAGGCCGGCTCCCCACTTCATAAGAATTCAAGGGAGACAGCATTCCGCTGTCAGGACTGATGGCGTATGTTGAAATGTTGCCTGACCCTTGTCCCGCCGCAATCAGGAATCTACCCTCAGGATCGACATTAAAGACACGAGGAACTGCTTCGGTACTCTGCCATCCTATAAGCGTGAGGCGCCCGCTATCCGTGTTGACTGCGTAGACGGCAATGCTATCGTGGCCCCGGTTCGTGACATAGAGTGTTCGCCCGCTCGGGTGCAGATGGATTTGGGCACAGGTGTTGGCTGCGGTAAAGCCTTCAGGCAGGGAAGAGAGTGTTTGGAACGGGCGAAGCGCACAGCCTCCTTGATCTGACTCAGCCTGGCCGGTGGGAGACCTATCGAAATGGTAGGCGGTAACGCTGGAGGCATCCTCATCAGAGGTATAGATAAACCGCTGGTCCAGAGAAAAGACGAAGTGCCTTGGTCCAAGCCCATCTGCCGCCACAAGACTGTGGGCGGGCTGGTTGGGCGTCAGTTGACCGGTTCGTTCGTCGAACCGGAAGAGAAATATACTGTTGGCGTCGAGGGGATGCGGCACGAGGGCGTAGCGGTTCGAATCGTCGGTCTCGATGCAGTGTGCGCGGTCAGCAGTTGTCCGGCTGCAAACTTCCTGGCCGACGGAGCCGTCATGCTCAATCCGGTGAACCGCGGCCTTTCCGGCGCCATAGTAGGCGCTCATCAGAAAGCGGCCGCTTTTGTCCGGGGCGACGTAACATGCGTCAGCGTCCAGCTGTCGTTTTCCCAGCAGGCGCAACCCGCCGTCGGGCTGGAATCGGAATGCCGCCAGCTCTTTGCTGGCACGCAGGGAGCAGTACAGTGTCTGTCCGTCAGGGGCGCATGCCAAAGCGGAAGGGCCTCCGGCCACAGTAACAACCTGACGCTGCTGAAGCCGGCCGTCGCCGTGCATTTCAAATGACCGGATCAGATCATCGCCGGAAAGGGTGACGTACACAAATGTGGTCATGCATCGCTCCTCTAACGAAGGTTGCTTCGATTGTATGAGAGTCTGTTTTGCGCTGTTCATGTTTGCAGGAAGTATGTCCTCATATGGGTAGCACCACCGGCAGGCGACCGATGGCCGGTTCGTGGAATCATCGGTTCCCTCCTTAGTTTGTGCCAAGAACGCGCCTGATGTAATGTTGGCGGAATCGACTCATCCCAATTCAATGCAAGGGCAAACTGAAGATGAGGAAAAAAGTCTGGATGGAATGGTCTCTCCCGGCCGCATTGCTGCCTCAGATCACTGGGCTGGCGGAGTTCGTTGACGATGGCGATATGGATAGGCTGCGGGGATCTACAGTCATTTCGGGCATTCGCCGCTACTATGACGGCGAGTTCATGGACCGTGTCGGGCCCGAACTGGTTCAGATTGCCAAGCCCGGCATCGGTGTCGACAACATCGATCTCGACGCGGCCACGTCCCGTGGAATCCTGGTATGCAACACGCCCGATGCGCCGTCTGAGTCCACCGCTGAGCATGCCGTGGCACTGCTGATGGCTGTCGCCAAACGCGTAATTGTTGGCGACATGCAGTTGCGGGGGGCAGCCGACATTGGTCGTGAGGAGATGTTGGGCACTGAACTGATCGGAAGCTCGTTGGGCATCGTAGGTTTCGGAAGGATCGGACGGCGGGTTGCGGAGATGACCGCCTTGGGAATCAGGATGAATGTAACCATTTACGATCCGTTGCTGCCGGACGATTTCGAGCTTCCAGAGGGGGTTTCGCGGACGGACGACCTTGACGCAGTATTTGCCGAAAACCAGTTTGTAACCCTGCACACGCCGCTACTTCCAGAGACACGCCATCTGGCAAACGAACGGCGCCTCAGGTTGATGAAACGCGGCAGCTATCTCATCAACGCGTCCCGAGGAGGCGTCCTGGACGAGGCCGCACTGATCAGGGTCTTGGAGGAGGGACACCTGGCAGGCGCGGCTCTGGATGTGTTTGATCCGGAGCCACCGCTAGCAGACAATCCTCTGCTTAGAATGAGAAACGTTGTGATTACTCCTCACATCGCCTCTTACACAGATGCCGGTATGGCAGCCATGCAAGCCGGCACCGTGGAGAACATTGTAAACGTGCTGAAGGGTGAACGCCCGAGATGGATTGCCAATCCGGAAGCCTGGCCGGGACGGACCGAGCCGGCAAACGCCTGACGGGGACCGGGCTGCCAAGTACCGGGCGGCCCAGTCTCTTCAATTCAGCCGATTCGTTCGAGAGCAATTGGCTTTACCAGCGAATGTGACTCTGAACGGGCCCAACGTGTTGGTCAGAGCGCTCCGAGATGGGCCAGTTTCGCCACTCCTCTACGACCGCGATTAAGCCCTCAACCGCCGCCTCAAAGATGACCTTCCCCTTTTCCGGTGTTGCTGAAGTCGGATCGCCATGGACACCCAGGCGTGTCCACCGGCCCCAGAAGTCGTTGAATCGAACGGGGTTGGTGTAGATGCTGTCGGAGCTTACAAACCGGCCGCGCACGTCATCGTCCGCTTCGGCCTTATCCATCTGCACGCGTTCGGGCGCCAGGTGGAGATAGAGCGAAGTCTCGAATTCGTCGGCGTGGGCCATAACCTCAGTCTCTTTGATACGGTTGAATGCCTCCATCGCCAGCCCAAAGTACCCCAGGGCGCCGCAGATTGAGTCGGTTTCCAGAACTGTTTTGCGTGCGACTAGATCGATCAGCGGGGTGTTCGAGCCGTGCCCATTGACCAGGAGAATCTTCTCAAAGCCATGATAGGCGACGCTCTTGGTAATGTTGAGGCAGAAGGCGATGAAGACGTCCGGTTCTATGTGAATTGTGCCGGGAAAGTCTATATGGTGGAGATTCAGCCCATAGGAGACCGGAGGCAAAACAAGAATGGACTGAGAAGCACGGCGCCCTGCTTCCAAGCATATCGATTCACACAAAAAGGAGTCTACGTCCAAGGGCAGGTGACGACCGTGCTGTTCAGTCGATGCGACCGGTAGCAGGACTACTTTCTGTGCGGCGATGGCATCGTTCATCTCCGCCCAAGTAAGGCGGTTGTAGCGGTACTCAGTTAGAGGATCCATTGGCCTGTTATCTCAATTCTGTTCATGTTTGAGTAGCCGATTGCGAAAACAGCGCTCTTGCTCCTACAGATTGAATGAGTGCGAGCCGGGATGTCCGCCGTAGACCCGCAAAACGGGTCATCACTCACAGGGAATTCCAGGTTCAACGATAGGCTTCGGCCTCGTCGTTGGGCTCGAAGCCAACGACCTCGCGGGCACGTGTGATGTCTCTGTAACTCCATTTGTTACTGGAGAGGGCGTAGAAGATGTCAAATTTAAGCGCCAGGGGCGCCTGTATGCATTTTTCCACCATCTGACTGATATCTCTCTGGCTGCACCATACTGAGAACTGCCGGGAATCGGTCGGACGGTCCTCCTGGTTGACAAGGCCAATCCGCAGGCAGATGATAGAGAGTTCAAAGCTGTCGGAGAACTGCCTTGCCAGAGCTTCGCCCCAGACTTTTGTTGCCCCGTACACGCCAGCGGGGCGAACAGGGGTCTCGTGAGTAATCATCGGCCACGGGGCCTTCACACTATCGTAGTCGCCATTGACGAGCGCACGGTATGGCTGCACCTGTTCCCAGCCGGAGATGGTGGACCCGCTGCTGGCAAAAATGACTCTCGATACGCGTGCCTGGCGAGCGGCTTCAAAAACGTTGTAGACGCCGATCAAGTTGGGATCACGAACCCGCTCCCAAGGGTCGCTTCCGCGTGCGGAAGCAGCAAGATGGACGACGGTTTCCTGCCCTTCGAATGCGGGGCGGATGGCATTGAGGTTGGCGATGTCCGCCTGCACAGTGCGAACGCCTGGCACGAGGCTGCGGTTGAGAGCGGTCAAGTCGTAGTCGCTCTCAAGCCGCTGACGGACCGCGCCGCCAATCAGGCCGCTCATACCGGTCACCAGAATACGTTCCGTCATCATTTTGCTCCTGGGTGGATACCTATGGGAGTAATGCAAACGACTGTCAGAGCGAGGATGGGCATTCGAAGGCTTTCCTGCGAAATGTAGGGGGGTTCATTTCAAGTGTTGCCCTGCACGTCAGTTCAGCCAGAACTCAGACTTCGGTGAGCAAAATACGGCCGCAGGAGGGGCAACTGAGGAGGTCGTCACTATAGCGAATATTGTTCAGGATTCCAACCGCAACCTGCGTGTGGCAGGCGCCGCAGATCTCGTCTTCGAGCAGGGCGACGGCCACACCGTTTTTTCTGCGCCGCAGATGTTCGTACATTTCGAGGTTCTCTTCGGTGAGCATTTCTGCTACCTGCTCGCGTGCCTTCTTCAGATAGAGAAACTCTTTTTTGCGCTGCTCGATCTCAGTTTCAAAGGCATTTTTTCGATTCGTCCACTCCTCTTCTACTTGCACAAGGTTGGTCCGCTTATTCTCCAAAGTTGCCTGAAGCGAATCAACCATCACCAGTCTCTCCACGCTGCGATTTTCGAGGTCAGTCCGGTGTTCCTTCATCGATTCAATGCTGGACTGCAGGGCTTCGAGTTCTCTTGGATTACTCAGTTCCCCACTCATCAGGCTTGATTCGGATTCACGTATCCTATCGGTGAGTGATCGCGACTCGAGTTCCAGGTCTTGTTGTTCGGTTCGGGTACCCTGGAGTTCCTGGTCGATAGAATCGACTTCCTCGCGCAGCAGATCCAGTTCTTTCGAACCCTCCGCCGCTCTATTGAGGAGAAGGATACGTCGTCGAACTTTGTCGTAAAGTGAATCGATTTCGTGCATCTTGAGCAATGCAGCTTTTGCGTTCACGTGATACCCCGTAGAGGCTAATTTTTCTGTGTGGGCAGCCGAAAGTTGAGCCGACTGCCAGCCATTTTCACGCCGGTGGAGCGTCAGCCATTCCTGGTTGTCTGCGGTGGATGCGACACGCTGCACCAGCGTGCCGGCCAGAACCGCGCAAAGTACAAGTGAGACGATCGGGTAAGCCAGGCAGTTGCGGGGAAAGATGGCGTTCAGCTTACGCAGATCAATTCGGTCGAAGAGTGCCGAGACCAGATGGCTTTGCAACCGCAGGAGACCTTTTAACTCAGTCTATCATATCATCCTATTGTCTTTCGAAGCAAGGCGGCCTTCAGCACGCGTGCATCCCTGATTTGGAGTGGGAACGGTCTGGAAGGGAATCGGTGCCAGCGGTGGCTGAAATTGTTTACTGGCTCTGGGAGAGACGCAGTGCAGGCGTCGGGCCTGGCCGTACGGTGGAGTCCTTCAGTTGGGGAGGGTGCGAGGGCAGGCACATGGCCGGCGCCTAAGGGGATCTGATGGGACAGGCGGGACGTGGTCTGGCCAGACACCTTCGATTAGGCACCTGTAACGAAAATCGACACCCGGTCGACCAGGCATGTTGTAGGAGAGGGGGCGTTGCGGGGGCGGAGCCCCCGCACAAGGGAGGGCCGAATAGGCCCGACCGCCCAGAAGGGCAGTAGTCAGTGGTCAGTGGTAAGAGGAGGCGTTTTTCTTACCATAGCGATGAAGGCGAACTGGACTGTGCTCCGTTGCTACCCAAGGTAAAGGAGAGTTTGCCCTATTTTGGGATGCACCCTCATAAGGGGGAGCAGGCCATAGTTGGAGACGCGTTCTGGGATGAGTCGGGGCAAATTGATGGGAGTGCGCGGTCATTCAGATTGGGTGAGACTGGATGCGGCGCGAGCCAAAGGACGAGCCCGGATGCACCTGCCGAATCTTCTTCACGACTCAATGAGATCTTGTTTCAGCCCGGATCTCGCCAGGTACCAGACCGGTCCACTAAGTGCTTCCATGGGTCAGAACCGCATTGCACATCAAGAGATACGAATGGACGTCGTCTTGTCTGGTAGCACAGGTGTCCAGTCCGTATAGGCAGGGCGACTCGACCCCAAACAGAATTGCGCTTCTTGCCAAATTCCGTGAGAATAGGGTCGCGGGACAGGCGTTGTGAGATGGCGTCAAAACAGGAGTTCGCCAACGGCTTGCAACGCGTAAGGAGAGACTGCGCAGATGTCGATGTTCAGACCTTCGCCGGGTCGCGGGGGCCAGAGTTTTGTAGAATACGCATTGCTCTTGATCCTGGTGTCGATAGTCCTGCTGTCGATATTGCTGATTCTAGGCAACGACCTGCGAACCTTAATCAATGACGTGCTCCAGCGCTGGTTTCCGACAACGGATGAGGCGTTTCAAACTCCGCCTTTCACTCTGATGTGGCTCGTTCCAGAATTGGGCCGTGACGAAGTCTGACAGGCATGGGATCGGGCTCGAAGGCGTTCAGAGAATCGGTACCTACGTTCTCGACCTGGTCTTTCCTCCCCGGTGCGTCAGCTGCCTGCGATACGGTCAATGGTTCTGCGACTCTTGTGCACAGAGGCCGCTACCCGCTCCAACAAGGCAAGTCTGCCGGCATTGCGGCCTATGGCTGCCGGTTGACGCAGCAGGTCTTGGGTCTCCTTGTCCAGGTTGCGGCGATGCCCTGGGATGGGTGGGGATTGCGGCGCTTCACGAGGGCCCTTTGCGACAAGCAATCCATGCACTCAAGTACGAAGACAGGGCCCAGTTGGGTTCCAACCTGGGCCGCTACTTGCGAGCATTGACCTTTGTGGCTCCGTGGCCTGCCATAGTGGAAAGACTGGACGGCATTGTCCCCGTCCCGCTGCACAGGGACAGGTTGAAGGAACGAGGTTACAACCAGGCCAATTTGTTGGCGGCCACCCTTTCAGCGAAGTCCGAGAAGCCGGTACTTGACCGAGCTGTTGAGCGCTTCAAGGCAACCAGTACCCAGGTCGGACTCTCGCCTTCAGAACGGGCAGAAAATGTTAAGGGCAAATTCAGAGCGAATTCAGGGCTGGTGGCTGGGAAAGCTCTGCTGCTGGTGGATGATGTCTATACAACGGGTGCGACGATGCGGGAATGCGCCTCAGTCTTGCGCAACGCTGGCGCAGCGGCTATCTATGGAATCGCGCTGGCGACACCTGCAACAAGGTAGCCTATGCTGAGCCTCTACGGTGAAACAGGGTAGACTCAATAGCCGCCGGAGGCTTCCAGCTTCCGCAAGAGTTTGAATTCAGTCAATAGTTTCGAACGAACATGGAGGGAGAATCGAATGAACCTGACGGTCCACGGAAGAAATGTCGTAATTTCTGACCGAGTTCAGGATTACGTTGAGAAAAAGGTGGGGAGGCTGGAAAAGTATCTGCCACAGATCAGAGAGGCTAGAGCAGAACTGGTCCGCAGTGAGACCCGGGCGGCAGCAGACCGGTACACAGCTCAATTGACGATATGGATCAGTGGGCAGATTTTGCGGGCTGAGGAGTCCAGCGAAGACCTGTTTGCGTCGGTCGACGCTATTGCGGATAAGATGTACCGCCAGATAGAACGATATAAGGGGCGCCGGTTTAAGAACAAGAGACGCAATGCCGCCGCAGCGGCCGCGGCAGTCGAGCTATCGGCCACGCAGTTGCCCGATGATCTGGTGAGAATTGTACGGACCAAGCAGTTTGTGGCGGAGCCGATGTTACCGGAGGAGGCGGTTGAACAGATGGAACTGCTCGGCCATGACTTCTTCGTCTTCTACAATGTAGACACTCTTTCTCTGAATATCGTGTACGGTCGGCGAGACGGAAACTACGGGCTGCTTCAGCCGCGTACAAACTGACATGCGCTCAATTTGAGAACCCGCTCTTTGCACGTATCGTTTTGCGCGTTTCTGATTGCGCAGGGGCGGACATGTGAGGCTCGGTAACGTTGCCCACTGCGGACGAAGTTTCCCGGCGTCTGACAGGATTTGCATCGGGCCGCGCGAGTGGGGAGGTCCTGGATTGAGCAGAACTGACGTACCGCTTCACGGGTTCACTGCATCTGTGCCGGCTCCTGCAGGGCCGGGGACAGGCAGTACGACTGAGGAATCTCAGGCTCGGAGGAACCCTGATTCCAGTAATCACCGGCCCGGATTGGTATACGCAGAGTTGGAATCCGTTTGCACGTCCCAGTATGGCGCACCACCTTGGCTCTCGAATAGGGCTTTAGTGCCAGCGTCTACGGGTGGTTGAACGAGCTCCGATGCGCGTATCGGTCGTGGCCACGGTCTATAACGAGGGGAACAGCATCAGGATCTTGATGGATTCCCTCCTGGACCAGACACGCAAGCCGGACGAGATAGTTATCTGCGATGGCGGCAGCGTTGACAATACCGTTGACATTCTGAAGGAATACGCTGGCAGGGCGCCCTGTTTGCGAATTGTAGCGGAATCGGGCGCAAACATCAGTCGGGGTCGGAATCTGGCGGTCAAGGAGGCGACTGGATCCGTTATCGCCTGCACCGATGCCGGAGTAAGATTGGCCCCTAACTGGTTGGAGAAGCTGGTTGCACCTTTTGAGGAAGGGATACCCGCTCAGAAGGGCAATGTCGGGGCCGTGGCCGGGTTCTTTGTGCCGGAAGTATCAGGCCCATTCGAGGTGGCAATGGGTGCGACCGTTTTGCCCCAGGTGGAGGAGATAGAGCCTTCCGGTTTTTTGCCCAGCAGCCGATCTGTTGCGTATTCAAAGGCGTTGTGGCAAAGAGTAGGCGGGTATCCTGAATGGCTCGACTACTGTGAGGACCTGGTATTCGACCTACGCATTGCGGCGGCAGAAGGGGCGCCCGCGTTTGCGTGGGCTCCAGAGGCTGTGGCACATTTTCGTCCCCGTCCTGACCTGAAATCCTTCTGGCAACAGTACTACCGTTACGCAAGGGGGGATGGGAAAGCCGACCTGTGGCGGGTGCGGCACGCGGTCCGCTATGCCACTTATCTGGTTCTGGTCCCTGCGCTATTGGGCCATGCACTGTGGGGACAGGAGGCGCGCTGGCTGGGCTGGCTTGGCTTGCTTGTCGGGGGTATGGTCAATTGCGCGCGGCCCTGGCGGCGACTGCGGATGTTTGCGAGAGGTCATTCAGTTGTTGAGCGGGTAGGGGCTGCCATGTGTGTGCCGGTAGTTCGACTGGTAGGCGACGCGGCCAAGATGGCGGGTTATCCTGTAGGCCTGCTTTGGCGCTGGCGGAACAGGCACAGGGCAGAGATTCACTGGCGCGATGCATAGCGGTCCGGAACGATAGTCCAGGATTTCATCAGCGAGACATTCCTTGGCATTACTCATAGATGGACACAATGTAATCGGCTCAGGTTTGTTGGAGGGCATCAGCCTGCAGGACGAGAACGATGAAGAGTTGTTCGTATCGCGCTTGCGCGTTTGGCGGAGCAGCTACAAGGGAACAGTTACGGTGATCTTTGATCGGGGCATCGTCGGAGGTGCGTCACGGGAACTGAGCGGAGGCGGGGTCGAGGTCATCTTTGCGCGAAACCCACAGGAGGCCGACGATTTGATCAGACGTCGTATCCACCGGCGGCCACAGGGCTTAGTCGTCGTAACGAATGATTGGACGCTGCGGCAGGAAGCGAAACTTTACGACATTGAAACGTGGCAGGCGGAGGAGTTCGTTCAGCGAATGCAGAGAGGGCGAGGGCGTCTGTCCGAGGACCAGGTCGACGCGCCTTACAGGGGAACCGGAGCTCCATTTGAGACAGGGAAGGAGGCGTCGCCGGACGAGGAAGGTGCCGAAAGCCATGTGAGCCTGTCCGACAGCGAAGTATCTGAATGGATGGATCTGTTCGGCCCGTCCGATCCGGTAGCCAAGCGGCCTCCACAGGTTGAACGCAGGCCTCCTTCCCCCAGCCGAGCCGCGTTTTCTCGGCACAAGGATGCGCTCCGGAAGAGATTGAAGGGGAAGCAAGGTAAACGCTGAGCAACGCACATCAGAACCTGGAAATGCAGATCAGTAGTCCTCAAATCTTGAGCAGCGTAGGCGGTTAGGCCGATGCTGGCTGTACACTTTCGCGCCGCAAGTGCGGTTCGATGACATCGGACGCCGGGCCCAGAAGGAAAGGGCGACGAACGGTGAAGGCCCATCTGGTCGAGGCGACCCCAGGCGCCGGCGGATGGGGTCACTGGGTGCTTTCGGCGCCCGCGATCTGCTTCCTGGGATGGCTGTGGCTTGACGTGTTTGGGATCCTTAGCCCATTTCAGTCGCGGCCGGTTGATCTCCTGCTGGGCACTCTCACTTACATCGTCTTCATCCTGCTGCCATTCGGATATGGCGCCCACCGTCTGGTTACATCCTTCCCAGGTATATTCCAGCAGGCTGGTTGGACAGTGCAGCCAATGGAGCCGGTAAAGCCTGAAGAACAGCACATAGTCAGGTACATTGGCACTACGCGAGAGCGCGCTGAGACTGACGGCAGGCGAATTCTGCTGCGCGTGGCGCAAGGGTGGGTCTATCTGGAGATCGGCGCGATACTCGTCAGTGCCATAGCAATGGTGCCGCTCTTCTTCAGCGCGGTGGAATTTGGATTTGGACGCTAGCACGGCCGGCTGCGCTCTGGATTTGCGGTACTACTACAGTCCGAACACACTTTTTTCAGCAAGAGATAGAAATGAATCTGCACCAGTTCATCCCCTATTTCAAGCAGCAAGAGCCACAGATTCTTGAAGCAATCGGTGAGCTTGTGAGGGAGGAGACGCCATCCAGCGACAAGGGACGGTTGGATGCATTTGTCGCCCGACTCGCGGCTCGCTTTGCGGCAGCAGGATTGGAACCGGAGATTGTCACCAGTCAGACGCGGGGAGACCACCTGCGCGCCCGATTGCGGAGTGCCGGGCATGTGGCCGACCGGTCGGCGCGGCCGGCGCTGATTCTGTGCCACTGCGATACAGTCTGGCCGGCCGGCTCTCTGGAGACGCATCCATTCCGGGTGGATGGCCAGGGTTGGGCGTACGGACCCGGGATTTTCGACATGAAGTCAAGTCTGGCGCTGGTGGAATACGTGATCCGGGGCGTAGGGAGCCTTAACCTGCGTCTGCCGCGTCCTGTAACCGTGCTTGCAACATCGGACGAGGAGGTCGGCAGTCAGACCTCGCGTGCGCTGATAGAAGAGGAAGCAAAGAAGGCTGCGTATGTGCTGGTGCTGGAGCCGCCGCTTCCCGGAGGCGTGCTGAAAACGACACGGAAGGGTGGGTCCCACTATACACTTTCGATAACCGGGCGGGCAGCGCACGCGGGTGTGGAGCCAGAGAAGGGCGTCAGCGCGGTTCAGGAACTGGCGCACCAGATCCTGGCCTTGCACAGCCTGACCGACATCGATGCCGGAACAACTGTAAACGTCGGCACTGTGGCTGCAGGGACACGACCCAACGTTGTTGCCGCGCACGCGGAGGCCAGGGTCGATGTTCGGGCGTGGACTGCCGCGGAGATGGAGCGCATAGACAGAAAGGTTTTTGGACTCAGTTCTTTGGTGGCCGGAACTCAAATTGAGGTAACGGGTGGGGTCAATCGTCTTCCGTTGGAGAGAACTGTCACGGGGTCACTCTTCGAGCAGGCCAAGGCAATAGGGCACAGGATTGGCCTGGACTTGCATGAAGGGGGAACCGGAGGCGGCAGTGACGGCAACCTGACCGGGACATTGGGCGTCCCTACTTTGGACGGTCTGGGTATTCCAGGGGACGGTGCACACGCAGACCATGAACATATTGAAGTGGACAAGATCGGCGAGAGAGCTGGGCTTCTGACTGCACTGCTCATGGCGCTTTCGCCGTGAAGCGTATTGTTACGAGGGCTTCAGAAAAATTGTGGCCCGAAACCTGGGTCGCCGGGCGATAGTCTGTGGAGAACGTGCGAGAGATGGACTTTGACCGCTACTTTGACAATGATGAGGTCGAATCAGTTCTGAGTGGCTGGACACTAACTCATCCAAATCTGGCCAAGGTTTCTGAATTGGGCAGAAGTCATGAGAACAGGGCGATTTATCTGTTGACGTTGACCAATCAAGAGACGGGGCGTGACGAAGACAAACCGGCCATCTGGATAGATTCCAACATCCATGCTACAGAGGTAGCCGGCACGACGGTCGCCTTGCACATGGCGCACTCGCTCTTGTCGGGATATGGCAGTGACGCTCGTTGCAGGCGGTTGCTGGACAATGTCGCCTTCTATATTGTGCCGAGGCTGAATCCCGACGGGGCGGCGCTGGCTCTATCGGAAAATCCAAAGTATGTGCGATCCGGTACCCGGCCCTATCCTTTTGCCGAACGCCTGGCGGGCCTGCACGAAGAGGACGTTGATGGGGACGGCCGCATTCTGCAGATGCGGGTGCCTGACCCCCATGGTGACTGGAAGGTCAGCTCGCTGGATGCTCGACTCATGGAGAAGCGGGGCGCGGACGAACATGGAGGAACCTACTACAGGCTGTTGCCGGAAGGCCGGCTGGAAGAGTTCGATGGCGTGGAGATTAAGTTAGCGAAGCCGTTACAGGGACTGGATTTCAACCGCAATTTCCCCTTTGAATGGCAGCCGGAGTCCTCGCAAGCCGGCGCCGGTCCTTTCCCGGCCTCGGAGGTGGAGATTCGAGCGGCAGTTGACTTCATCAGCCGACACAATAATATCAATGCGGCGATTACCTATCATACGCATAGCGGCGTCATTCTCCGGCCATACAGTACAAAGCCGGACGAAGAGATGGAAACGGACGACGTCTGGGTGTTTGAGCTGATGGGCGAAAGGGGAAAGGAGCTGACCGGCTATCCATGTGTGTCGGTCTTTCACGGCTTTCGCTACCATCCCAAGAAAGTTACGACGGGAGGATTTGACGACTGGGTCTACGATCATCTGGGCATGTTCGTGTTCACAGTTGAACTGTGGGACCTGCCGGGCAGGGCGGGAATCAAGGACAGGGATTTCATCGGTTGGTTCCGGAAGCATCCGCACGAGGAAGACCTGAAGATTCTGCGGTGGTTAGAAGAGAACGGAGATGAACCGCCGCTGGTGGACTGGTATCGGTACGAGCATCCGCAGCTTGGGCCGGTGGAAATCGGCGGATATGACCAGATGTATACGTGGATCAACCCGCCTCGCAGTCTCGTTGGCGAAGAGGCGGAAAGGAACACGACTTTCGCCTTGTCACTGGCCGACATGCTGCCTAAATTGACAGTTCATACTCTGGCACTCGAACGGCTCACTGACGAAGGAGATTATCGCCTGCGGCTGGTTGTGGAGAACAGCGGATTCTTGCCGACTTACACGAGTGCTCAAGGCAGGAAACGCAGTGCGGCGCGAAAGGTCCGGGTGGAGTTGGCGCTGCCGGAGAGTGTGAGATTGACCAGCGGCAAGGCAAAAACAGAGTTGGGCCACCTGGAGGGGCGCAGCGGCAAGTTTTCGGTCAGCACGATGTACGCGGCAAGCCCGACCGACAATCGCGCCTGGACGGAGTGGGTTCTGCGCGGTCCCCCCGGTGCCGAGATCCAGGTGCAGGTCCGGAGCGACCGTGCCGGTACTTTGTACGAAAGCGTGGTACTGAACTAGAGTCCAGGAAACAGGCCCATTAATAGCGTAGGGCTGGCCAAAAGCGCACCATAGGCCACTATTGGATCGGAGGAGATCGAAGGCGTCTTCGCATTAGAGGCGTCGGAGGGACTCGTGCCTTGGACAAGACCAAACTGTTGATCGTTGAGGACGAGCCGACACTGCTTGAGACATTGAAGTATAGTCTCGAACGGCAGGGATACGATGTTGTCACTGCTTCGGACGGCGTTCAGGCTCTGTCGTCTGCCAGGGAGGAGAAACCCGACCTGATGATACTCGACGTCATGTTGCCGGGCCTGGACGGCTTTGAGGTCTGCCGCATATTGCGCCAGGAGATGAGCCTGCCGATTCTGATGTTGACGGCCAAAGATGAAGAGGTTGACAAGGTTGTCGGTCTGGAGGTAGGTGCGGACGACTACCTGACGAAGCCGTTCAGTATGCGGGAGCTGCTAGCGAGAGTACGGGCACACCTGCGGCGCGTACGGTTGCTTCGAGAAGAGTTGGAGAACTCAGGCAAGGCAGTAGATGGGTCGCTCAACGGCGGCGCGGTCTTTGCATTCGACGATCTGGTGATTGACGAGAGCAGGAGAGAAATACGGCGTGACGGCTGCGTTCTGGCCGTGAAACCGAAAGAGTTTGAGTTGCTCCTGTTTCTGGCTCGCAATCGAGGTATCGCACTGGGCAGGAGCCTGGTTTTGGAGCGAGTGTGGGGATGGGACTTCGACGGAGGCAGTCGAACGGTGGACGTTCACATCCGCTGGCTGCGAGAGAAGATCGAAGATGACCCGGCCCGTCCCAGCCGCATTCTGACAGTACGGGGCATCGGTTACCGCTTTGACGGGTGAGCGCACCAGCACCGGTGCCGAAAAGCGCTCCTCTCGACCTGACGAGAGTGGACTGCCTTACGGACCAGAGCACATGCCTGGGTTTCGCTCGATCCGCTGGCGAATTGTTGTACGGTTTAGTCTTCTGACCGCGGCCATCCTAGCGGTTCTCTATTTCTATTCCCTTTCTCAATTCAGGCAGTACTATTTGGACCAACATCGGCATCACCTCGGTGCCGAGGCTTTGCTGTTGTCAGGACATGGCCAGTTGCGCGACGGGCTGGCCGAATCGCGCTGGCAGGCAGGCGACAGCGATCTGGTCCGCCTTGTGCGCGCCTGGAGCAGTCTGCTGGATTCGCGGGTGACTATTGTTCTTGCGGACGGCAGTGTGCTGGCAGACTCGCAGGCCGATACCTCGACCATGGCCAGTCAATTGGAGCAGCCGGAAATCCTGGCGGCACTTGCGGAAGGAACCGGATACAGCGTCCGCACCAGCCGCGCGATGGGTACGGAGATGTTGTACGCCGCTGCGGCAGTTTTTCCTCAGGTAGACGATGCAGGCAATGCAGATTCCGGGGAGGGCGCCGAGGCGGCGGTGGGCGTTTTGCGTGTGTCGGTACCGAGTTTTGAAGTCGACTCCGCACTCGATCCTTTGCGTCGGGCAGTGTTGGTCGTGATGCTGCTGGCATATTCGGCGCTGGTCGGCATCGTCCTTGTGATATCCAGTGGGACGGCGCGACCTTTCCGCCATTTGATTCAGGCGGCCGCACGTCTGGCCCAAGGGGAGCTTGGCGTGCCAATCGAGCCCAAAGGCACAGATGAGGCGGGACAGCTTGCCAAAGTCTTCAATCGAATGCGTGACCGGCTGGAGTCGCAGGTTGCGTCAGTTTCTCGAGAGCGGGAGCGGCTGACTTCGGTCCTGGACAACCTCCTGGACGGCGTCTTAATTCTTGACGGCGAGGGGCGAGTTCGGCTTTGTAACCTGGTTGCGGTGCGCATGGTTGGTTTGGAAACGAGGAAGAGCACCGGGTCTGCAGCCGAATCTGAAGAGGTTGTGGAAATAGGAGATGGAGCCGCAACCTACACGGATTCACCAGACAGTTCAGCCTATTCGAACTTCGACCGGCAAAGTTTGCGAGGGCAGCCTCTGGCTCAGATTGTGCGGGACCATCGCATCGTTGAAACGTGGGAGGACTGCAGGCATGAAGGTAAACAGGCTGAAAGCATTTTTCAATGGGGAAACAGGACGATACGCGTAATTGCTCTCCCGTTCGTGGCCGGCGGCAGCGACGGCTTCATCGTACTGCTGCAGGACATGACGGAGCTGCACCGACTTGAACGTGTGCGGCGCGATTTTGTAAGCAATATCTCTCACGAACTGCGAACGCCACTTGCTTCGTTGCAGGCTCTGACCGAAACTTTACGCGACGGCGCACTGGACGACCCTGCGGCCGCGCCACGTTTTCTGGACCGTATCGAAACGGAGGTGGATGCCCTGGCACAGATGGTGCGAGAACTCCTGGAGCTTTCCCGAATTGAATCGGGTCAAGTTCCGTTCCGCTTCCAGCCGGTGCCGGTAAGTGAGACTCTATTGACGCCCGTAGAACGAATGCAGCCACTTGCCGCCCGAAGCGAAATCAATCTAATCGTCGACCTGCCGCACCGTCTCCCCCAAGTCTACGCGGATTCCGAGCGCATACATCAGGTCGTTACGAATCTTGTTCACAATGCCCTCAAGTTCTCATCAGAAGGCGGGTCGGTAATAATTTCAGCCGGCACAACACCTGAGGGCCAGAAGGTGACTATTTCTGTTAGTGATACGGGCATTGGCGTTCCCGTTGAAGATAGGGACCGCATCTTTGAGCGGTTCTACAAGGCGGATCGCGCGCGTGCGAGTCTGGGCACGGGTCTGGGGCTAGCCATAGCGAAACACATTGTCCAGGCGCACAGCGGCCGGCTTTGGGTAGACAGCATCGAGAACCGGGGCAGCACGTTTTCGTTTACGCTTCCCGTTGCGCCGAATGGCAATCGGGCTCAGACGGCTAGATAGACATACTCCGCGTTTTGCTGCACTTCAGTTCAGCCAACCGCCTTCCTCACTCTCGTTCACCAATAGGGCCTTATGCTAGTTAGCGTTTGAAAAAAGTCCCCTGGTGAGATAACTTTGGAAGTCTCCATCAACCAAGGTAGCTCACCAGGAGGACCAATCGAATGATAGCCCACTTTGACGACTTCTGTCT